>DASYAR010000452.1:0-7851 GCA_036501235.1 Planctomycetaceae bacterium | reverse complement strand
GAATTCCCCGGGCGTCGAAACGGGTGGTTCCGCCGCCCGGTTAAAAAAAGAAGTTCTACTACGAAGCGATCGTTGGAGTGATTGACCCAGTAACCACTTGATCCAACAACCTTGAATGCTTCTGCTCAACCGCAGTCATCAACCGCAGCCGACAGTGCACCAGGATTCCCGCAAATCCAATGCACGTAGTAGAACTTCGACATGTGATGCTTGAAAACAGGATTTTCGCCGGTCAGGCGACGGCACGCGCCGCAGCCGGAATGTTGTATTCAATTCGTGACTCTCGATGCTGTTGCTTCAGCCAGTTGACGACCCGCTCCATCCGCATGCCTCGTGATCCTTTGACGAGCACGACATCCCCCGGCTCGAGCCAGCAGTCGAGCACTGCCAGCAGCGAATCGAGTTCGCGGCATTCGGCCACGGTGTGCGGCCGCATCCCGGCGTTCAGAGCGCCGCTTGAAACATGTTGGGCGTTTTCTCCGAAAGCCAGCAGTCGGTCGAGGCTGGCCGCGGCGACATGCGCCCCCAGCTCGCGATGGCATTTCTGCGCTTCGCCTCCCAGTTCGAGCATATCCCCGACAACGAGCAGTTTATTGTGTTCTCCCGGCCAGTCACGCAAGGTAAGGCACGCAGCCTGCATCGAGAGCGGATTCGCATTGTAGGTGTCGTCGATGATTGTGAAAGCGTTTGTGCGTTCGATCGCACAGCGGCCCGGTTGGCCCGCGAACCGACCGAAACCCTCGACAATCGCCGAATCTTCCATGCCGATTTCCCGGGCCACCGCCAGGGCGCACAGGGCCGCCGTCAGGTAATGTCGGGCCGGTGCTGCCACTTCATAGGAACGGCCATCGACCTGGAACTGCAGGCGACCGGGCCGGAACACGACATTTGTGGCCCGCACCTGATTGCCTGGCCGCTCACCGACGAAAATCACCGGACAAGCCGCGCGCGATGCTAGGCCTTTGATTCGATCGTCATCGCCGCAGACGACGGCGAAACCGGAAACGGGCAGGGCTTCGAGCAATTCACCCTTACCCTGATAGATATTCTCGAGCGACCCGAATGTTTCGAGGTGCGCGAGTCCGATGCGGGTGATCACGCCAACTTCCGGGGAGGCAATATCGCACAGCGCACGAATGTCGCCGATGCGTGCTGCACCCATTTCGAACACGCCGAACTCATCGCCCGACTCCAGGTCCAACAGGCTCAACGGGAGGCCGACTTCATTATTGAAATTCTTCTGGCTGCGACGGCCGGTATGCCGCGCAGACAAGACGGAATACAACATTTCCCGCGTGGTCGTTTTACCGACGCTGCCCGTGACGGCGATCAGGAGCGCTTCGGATTTTCTGCGATACCAGCAGGCAAAATCGTGCAAGGCCCGAGTAGTGTCTTCGACGACCACGCAAGGGCCGTGCACGGCCGTTTCACAACCGCGCCCGACGACGCAAGCGATCGCGCCGCGACGGCGGGCCTCGTCAACAAACCGATGCCCGTCATGTTTTGCTCCGCGCAACGCCCAGAACAGATCCCCCGGCTGCAGCGTTCGCGAATCGACGCTGACACGCGAAAAGACGAGATGCTCGTCCTTCATCCCGGCCGATTCGGCACGGGTCGCAGCCAGCAGATCGATAAGCTGAACCGGTTCCATACAGTCCTAGACGCGGAGAGGGTTGCGGAGCAAAACGTGAGGGGGCGGCGTGGTCGAGGCCGGAAATAGTGAACTCAAGCAATTCAAGGCGACCTCGCGATCGTCGAAATGCAGCCGCTCGGCGCCGATGATTTGTTCGGTTTCGTGTCCTTTGCCGGCAATAAGCACGCTATCTCCAGGGCCGGCATGCTGAATCGCCCAGCGGATGGCCCGTTCGCGATCGACATCAACGTACGGCTGGCGGCGCGAACCCGCAAAGCCGGCCAGGATGTCGTTCACGATGGACTCGGGCGCCTCGGATCGGGGATTGTCGCTCGTCACGACCGGCAGATCGGCTTCGGCCGCGGCTCGGCCCAACAGTGGACGCTTGAGTTTGTCGCGGTCGCCGCCGGCGCCGAAAACACAAATGATCCGTCCGGTGGTCATCGGTCGCAGCGACGTCAGGCAGTTTCGCAACGCGTCTTCCGTGTGGGCATAGTCGACAAAAACCGGGAAAGGCTGGCCGGCGATCACGGGTTCCAGGCGGCCTGGCACGGCACGCAAGGCACGAATGCCGCGGACGATTGTTTCGGGTTCGACGCCGAAATGCGCACAGGCCGCGGCTGCGGCCAGACAATTCGAAATATTATGCCGTCCGACGAGCGAAGTTTCGCACAGGACGCTTTCAGACCCGATCGTCAACACGAATTGGCTGCCTTGCAGCGAGGCGGCCCGGATTCGGGCCGTGACATCGGCCGGTTGATCGAGGCCGTATGTGACCACGCGCTTGGGGGCGTCTTCGAGACACGAGCGGCTGCCGGAGTCATCGACGTTGACGATCGCCAGACCCGCCGGTTTCAGGTAATCGAAGATCCTCAGCTTGCTGCGGCGATATGCTGCAAAGTTCTGGTGGTAGTCGAAGTGGTCTTGTGTGATATTCGTGATGATGGCCGAATCGAGCAGCGTGCCGGCCGTGCGATGCTGATCGAGCGCATGGCTTGAAAGTTCCATGGCGGCATGGGTTGTCTTCACGGCGATCATTGCCGCCAGCCGCCGCGCGAGGCCTGCCGAATCGGGAGTCGTCAAATGGGACGGCTCGCCTCGCAGGCCGTCATGGTATTCTATTGTTCCCAGCAGTCCTGTCTGGTGCTGCGCGGCCTGTAGGATCGATCGGATCAACCAGGTCGTCGTCGTTTTACCGTTAGTCCCTGTGACGCCCGACAATCCCAGATGCCGCGCCGGATGGGCCATGAGCGCCGCACACAGCTCGGCATACGCGCGCCGCACGTCGGGAACGACACACTGCGCGACCGAGACATCGGCTTGCGGGCGATCGACGAGCAGCGCCGTCGCGCCCCGTGCGAGTGCCTCGCGAATATAAACGTGACCGTCCCGATGCATGCCGCGAATGACGGCAAACAACGAATTCGCACGGCACTCGCCGCTGCGGTCGGTGACTTCCACCGCGCGAATGTCGCCGCACCCGACGAAGCTGGCTCGGGGAAAGAGCCTGCGCAGGTTGACCGGCACGGGGACGTGCGGGACCCACTGCAATGTCGATACGGGCTGATCGCTGTTCATGGAATGCCAAACATCAGGATGGATAAAAAACAAGCGCTGTGACGGGTAGCGTCCGTGCTCCGTCACAGCGCGCATTCGATTCCCCAGGCACGTACAGAGGGGATCGTCGTCGGAATCCGTTCCGAGCAAACGGACGTGCCGTGAAACGCTGGGAATCGAGGCGAGACGGAAGTGTTCGAGTGATGTGACTAAGATGTGTTTAATGTCGAAGCGGCGGCATTCTCTACATTCCAAATAAACCGTCAATTGCGTTTTGGCATTTTTTCAGCGGAATTGTAATCATTACAGGAAGTCGTCCTGATTGGTGGCTCTATGAATTATTTCGCCCACGGAATCCGCTTCGTCGACCGTCCGTATTTTCTGGCGGGCACGGCGCTTCCCGATTGGCTGGCGGTCGTCGACCGCCGCGTTCGGTTAAGGTCCCGGCACGTACAACCTTTTGCCGAAGGCGTCGCAGGTCCCGTGGCGGAAGTGGCCGCCGGCGTGTTGCAGCATTTCGACGACGACGGCTGGTTCCACAAGACCCCGGCGTTTGCCGTGGCCTCGGCCGAGTTGACGGTCTTGTTTCGCGGGGCGCTCTCCGCCGATGACGGTCACCGCCCCGCGTTCCTGGGGCATATCCTGACCGAGATGTTGCTTGACGCCGTGCTCATCTCGCGCGAGCCCAATCTCTTGCCCCGCTACTACGACGCCTTCCTGCAACTTGACGCCGGGATCGTCGAAAGCGCAGTGAACCAGATGACCCGGCAATTGACGGATCGCCTATGTGGGTTCATTCCTCTCTTCGTGCAGGAAAAATTCCTGGCCGACTATCAGGATCCGAAGCGATTATTGTTCCGATTGAATCAGATCATGCGCCGCGTCAAGCTGAACTCATTGCCGACCAGCTTCGAAACAGCGCTGGTCGACGCCCGCCAGATCGTCGAACGGCACGCGATTGGCCTCTTGCCGGGCTGGCCCGTTTCCTGAGGACAGTCCATTCTGTCGACCTGCGATTCCTTCGAGACGCTGTCCGTTTTACGGGATGTCACTGGGCGCGCGAGGACCGGCCATCCGCAACGCTGGACACATCCCGTAAATTCGGGTTCAATGCGTTTCCACCGAATTCGCATCTTGCAGACGCTCGAGGACCAGGAAACGCTCATGAAATACGGCTTGAACATGCTGCTGTGGACGACCGACGTCAATGAGACACATCTGCCACTGCTGACCGACATCAAGAAATGGGGCTACGACGGTGTCGAGCTGCCGATTTTCGAACTCGACGCCGCCCGTTACAATTCATTGGGGAATCAGCTCAATGGCCTGGGATTGGAGCGCACCGCGGTCACCGTCTCGACGGCCGAGGCGAATCCGATTTCCGATTCGCCCGCGATCCGGCAGGTCGGCGTTGATCGGCTGAAAAAAGTTGTCGAAGCATGCCATGCGGCTGGCGTCGAAAAACTATGCGGCCCGCTTCATTCGGCTCTCGGGCAGTTCAGCGGCCGCGGAACGACTCCCGAAGAATGGGCCTGGTGCAAAGACTCGCTGACGAAAGTCGCTGAGTTCGCGAAAGGGGCCGGGGTGACGCTTGTGGTCGAGTATTTGAACCGCTTCGAATGCTATTTTTTGAACAGCGCCGCCGACACGGCCAGGTTCGTGAAAGAAGTCAACCATCCGAATGTGCGGATGATGTACGACACGTTCCACGCCAACATCGAAGAGAAAAGCGTCGCCAAAGCAATCAAGGATTGTGCAGCGCAGACAGTGCACGTCCATATTTCTGAGAATGATCGCGCGACGCCGGGCGAAGGGCACGTCGATTGGGACACGACCTTTCGTGCTCTCAAAGAGACCGGCTATGACGGCTGGTTCGTCGTCGAAGCATTTGGGCTGGCGCTCCCCGAGCTGGCCGCCGCCACCAAAATCTGGCGGCGGATGTACCCATCCGAAGAGTACCTGGCGACCCGCGCGCTGCAATTCATGAAGTCGCGCTGGGAAGGGTAGATGAAAGTAAGGTGTGGCAGGGTCGTTTGCGCCTATCTGATGATGTCGCTGCGCGACTTCTCGGGCAGCGAAGCCAGCACGGTCGCCGCGACGCACGCGGTGAGCATGGCTTCGTTCAGCCAGCGCGACATGCGGTGTAGCGAGTGAAATTCTGCCGGCAACGACGTGCTGGAAGCCATCATCTCGATCAGCTTCTGGTAGATCAGTCCGAAATCCCAGGCGGCCAGCGCGGTTGCCACGATCAGCAGTTGCAAAATGGCAATTCGGCGGCCACGTCCAATGTTCGAATTCCAAAGTCCGGCGCAGGCGCACGCGAGCGCGGGAACGAGCAACACAAATTCGAATGCGTAATACAGCGGAAACAGGACCTTGGGATGTTCGAATTTGGTCTCGGGCGTGAACAGCTCCGACTGCCGCAGGTCGATCACGAGTACGACGAAGAAAATCGCGATCCCGACCCAGGCCGAAAGGCAAAATCGCAATATGGACAACAGCAATCGTTGCATAGGATTAGATCTCGATCGATCGGTTTGTGGCGGCGGGCACTTGGCTGCGCCTTGCCACTAAAAAGTATCTGCACATTCTTCTGTCTCTCTTCGACCCTCAGACGACAAGCATCGCATCACCATAGCTGTAGAATCTGTATTTCTCGCGCACGGCCTGTGCGTATGCTTCGAGAACGAGCTCGCGACCGGCGAACGTACAAACTAAAACGAGCAGCGTCGAGCGCGGCAGATGGAAATTCGTCAACAGTCCGTCGATCGCCCGAAACTCGTACGGCGGCCGAATGAACAAATCGGTGGGGCCGCACCACGATTCGATACGGCCATCTTGCGCAGCTGATTCCAGCGCGCGGGTCGTCGTGGTTCCCACGGCAATCCGTCGCCCGCCGCGCGCTTGAGTCGCCGTCAATTGACGGGCTGCCTCAACTCCGACATCGCACCATTCGGAGTGCATCACGTGCCGATCGAGCTGCTCGACGGCAATCGGACGAAACGTGCCAATCCCGACGTGCAGCGTCACAAATGCGCAATCGACGCCGCGGGCCGCGCATTGCGACAAAAGGTTCGGGGTAAAATGTAAACCGGCTGTTGGGGCCGCCACCGAGCCCCGGTGCCGTGCGTAGACCGTTTGATACCTCTCGAAGTCGTCGTCTTCCGCATGTTCGCGGCGCATGTAGGGTGGCAGCGGGACGGTTCCGAAACGGTCGAGCGCCTGCCACACGTCGACCGGTTCGGTCGGTCTGGCGTGCCAGATGCCGTCGTCTTCCCGTTCGATGAGTCGCAGCCCGAGCCGGTCATTCGATATGGGATCATGGGCGGGATGGATCTCAATTTGTTCCTGCGCCTGAAGTTTGCCCCGGCACTGGCAGAGCAACCGCCAGCTTCCCGTACTGGTCTGGTCGAGAAACAGACCTTCCCATTTGCCGCCGGTGGCCGCACGCCGGCCCAGGAGTCGAGCCGGAACGACTCGCGTGTCGTTGAGCACCAGACAGTCTCCGGCGCGTAGCAACTCCGGCAAGTCGCGGATGAGGCCGTGACGAATTGTTCCCGCGGCGCGGTCGACGATCATCAAGCGCGCCGCGTCACGGCTTGCCGGCGGATGTCTGGCAACCAGTTCGTCGGACAACACATAGTCATAGCCAGCCAGTTCATCCATCAACGCCGTGAATCCCTCCGTAAGAAGTAAACCGCCGAGCTCCATAATGCGAAGATAAGAAGGATGTGAGCCGCAAATAAACGCACATAAACGCAAATATGTGATTGAGGGCCAAGAATATTTTTGGACTGATCGTCGCTTTGATTCGTTGCACGAATCCAGTATAAGCACGCGCGGAATCGAGGTGAAAGGCTGGCGAAACCTGTGGTGACTTCCAATCCTCCCGTGCGGATCGCATTTTGTATTACTGATCTCGACCCCGGCGGGGCCGAGCGCGCGCTGGTTCAACTTGTGATACGACTCGATTCGTCACGCTGGCAACCGGCCGTGTTTTGTCTTTCTGGAGAGGGGGCGTTGGCCCATGATTTGCGGGCTGCCGGCATTTCGGTCGAATGCCTGGGAGCCCAGCGACGGACTGACATAGCCGTGGTGTGGCGACTGGCGCGAGCGCTACGGCAGTTTCAGCCGGAGATCGTGCAGACATATCTATTCCACGCAAACCTGGCCGGACGAATTGCCAGTCGATTGGCAGGCGTGAAGCGCGTCGTGTCGGGCATCCGCGTCGCTGAACAACGCAGCCGGATCCCCTTGTGGCTCGACCGTTGGACCAACTGGCTCGTCCGCACCAACATCTGTGTGAGCCAGGCGGTCGCCGAGTTTTCGATCTCTCGGGCCCGCCTCGCGCCCGAAAAAATCGTCGTGATCCCGAATGGCGTAGACGTCTCCAAGTTTGCGAACGCTACGGCCGCCGATCTGTCATCGTTCGGAATTCCGCCGGGAAGCCAGGTTTTGCTGACAATCGGACGGCTCGACCGACAGAAGGATCTGCCGACATTGCTGGAAGCGGCAGCGCTTGTGGTCCCAAAACATAGACACGCTCACTTCCTGCTCGTGGGAGAGGGCCCCGAGCGCCCACAGATTGAAGACACAATCCGTGATCGGGAGCTCGGCGGACGCGTGCATCTCGCGGGCTGGCGGGCAGACATCCCCGAGAT
>DASYAR010000451.1:0-9397 GCA_036501235.1 Planctomycetaceae bacterium | reverse complement strand
TGCCATCTGGCGCGTCCTGGCGCTTTCATGGTCGACGACTTCGCAATTCCAGCGCGGGCCGGCGGTCCTCCGACTCGTGCGGCGTCCCGCCGCCGACTGGCGACGTGACGATCGAAAGTCGAGTTTTTCAACGGGCTGCTAAGGCATCGTATACGGCACGGCACAACTGCATCTTCCAGGGGTTGGCGAGCGATGGAGCCAAGTTAAGTCTATGGCGGGTATGGCGAGCTGGATATCGAATCGTCAATTTTGTTCACGATGAAATCTTGGTTGAGGTTCCTGAAGACGCGGACTTGCTCGAAAAGGCACGACACATCCAGAAGATGATGATTGAAGGCATGCGCGAAGTGGTTCCCGATGTACGTGTCGATGTCGACTTCGCAGCCATGCGTTGCTGGCATAAGGGTGCAAAGCCGGTCTATAACAAGGAAGGTCGACTTGTCCCATGGGCGCCTGAAAAGAACCTGGCTCCCAAGAAGGCCGCTGCGAAGCGCTAGTCTCCGCTTAACCTTAGCCCGGCCACAGGTCTCGCAATAGATGCCACTGTAGTCTGGGATATACGTGATGCCGAAGAACTCGACATCAACGGATTTGGCTTCCGAGATATGGGGCATGCTGCCCTACCAGTCGCCCTCTCCTTCGGGCTCTTCTGTGCCTGACCTTGTTTGGCAAGACGGAATGGTTCTTGCCCACGATCTGGACGACGACACCGGTTTGCTGCCCCCCAGTTGCGTGTCAGGCTGATAACTGATATTCCGCGACGCCTGGCCGACACTTCACCATATTACTTTCCTTTTCGAAAAGGAAAATAGGTCAGTGCGAGATCGTCTTACCACCATCGCGAAAAGCTGCCTGCAATTCGTTGATCGCGAGATAAGGACACGGCGAGCGACAGCCCCCGACACGAACCACGGGCCCGATGCCTGCAAACAGTCCGAACGATCGGCCGATACGGATCGGGTCGTCGCCGAAGACATTGCGCCATGACAATCCCAGACTTCGTGGAAGCTGGTCTTGCGCCACCAACAGGCCTGACGTAAAATGCACGCAACGGAAAATGGAGTACCGTCGACTTGCTGAACCACAAGGACAGGGAAGGCAAACCATGCTGATAAAACCGGCGCCGCTGCCATCGTACCAGGCCACAAACTCACCGAAGCAGTTCAACTTCGGACGAAACTGGCGGAAGAGAATTGCACCGCTGCTGGACAAACTCTGCGTCGTCCGTGCTCTGGAGCTGGGCATGTCGCTGACGGAAAAGTTGTACCAACCCGGCTGCCCGCCATATATACACGGCGGGATATGGGCGGAAGGACCCATATCTCCGAAGAAAGGCACGCTCCCCTGGTATCAGCCCTGGCGCCGCTGCCATGCCATCGCCCCGTTCAGTTGGGCGATCGGAAAGGAACTCTTTCCCGAGCTCAAGTGGGGCTTCCTCTCGAGTAGGGTGCATACGGTTGCCATCGGCTACCGGGACCAGTGGGAGGAACCCGAGTGGGTCATGGATATTCTTCTGTTTCGGCTGAAGTCGGCACAAGAATCACTGGAGTTTGTCCGCAGTTCCCCTTGGTCGTACTTTCCGTCGCTCGACCACTACGCAGCGTCATTTCCAGCCTATCGGAAAGCCGCCCTGAAACGTCTTGAAAAAATGCGGGCTTAGCGTCGCGCGGATCGAAGTAACGACAAGCCCTGCGTTCACTTGGTCGATGCTGCCGGCGGATCGCGTCCGTCGACGGGGTTCAGCCAGAAATCTGGCAAGTTCGAAACCGGCGGGAATAGCGGCGACTCGCAGTGCATCCAATTCACCGCGACCCAATTTCGCAATTTTATGTGAAAGGATTGTCTGAATCTGCGGAAGTACATTACCGACGCCGATACGGATCGGGTCGCCAACGGCGCGAATACGCCGGAATTCCGATTCCGTACATTGAAATCCCCAACGACACGTCAGTGCGCTGCCGCCTTGCGTTTCGCTGCGTTTTCTTGGAGTTGGCGTTCCAGCGTGGCCACCTGACTGTCCGAAAGGCTTTTCCGCGTCTGGTTGAGCATCGCCACAAAGTATTCGATCTCGTGTGGCTCGGATGGATAGCCGATGTTGCCGCGCGGCCCATCTGAGGTCACAAGCGGCTTTCCATCCGCATCGAGAATCACCGTCCAGGGTATCCCCCCAGCCGAGTGTCCCAATCGTAATCGATCTGCCACAGTCTGGCCGTTCTCCATTCGCACGGTGTCGATCTTCAGATCAATGTAATCCAGGCCGATCAGGTCGCCCTGCTCTCTCAGGAAACGATCCAGAACGTGGCACCAGCCGCAGGACGGGGCCCCGATGTGCACCAGCACCCGCTTTCCCTCGGCCCGGGCCCGCTCCAACGCGGCCGTCAGAACCTGCTCGGCATCGGGTCGATCGGACTGCCATCGGGCCAAAAATGCCAGGACTTTGTCAGGGTCGTGTTTGGGGCCAATTTCCAGAGAGCCGGTGTCCTGATTGACCAGTACCTTCCCACTCGAGTCGAGGACGGTCAGCCAGGGATAACCGTGCCGTCCGCCGGGATCATATTCCTGGAGGATGTCGCGATTGCTGTTGACGTCGACGAGGACCAGCTCGTACTCGCTGCGAAGCAGGGCCGCGATCTCCCCGTTGGCGTGAAACAGATCGTGGAGCTTGAAGCACCAGCCGCACCAGTTCCCACCAAATTTGACCAAGACTCGCTTATTGCTGTAGGCGGCCCGTTCCAACGCGGCTTTGATTTCGGCCCGAGCATCAGCCGTCTCGTTGTAGATCGGCTCGCGGCCCAGTTTCGTGGGCGTGGACTTCACGGTCTCTGGTGTGGCTAACTCCGGTGCGGACGTCTCGATGTCTGGCGACGCGGACGCTTGTGTCGTTGTTTCCGCCGGGTTGGCCGTCGGGGAAGCCGTCACGGGGCTCTTGGGGGTAGCTGCTGGAACAGGCTGCGGCTCGGATGACGAACAGCCAACCTGTACGGCCGCAACCCACACCGTGAAAAACAAAGCACACCGATGCGGCAACGTCAGACTGACAACACGACGTGTCATCACAGATCCTCCCAAAATGGCTTTCGACGACGCTCATGCGGCGACATCGGTGCGGAACGGATCTCCAGGGCTCGCGCAAATGCAGGCGTTTCACGAGCGCCAAGACGGTCGTAATTCCACCATACCAGGAGTGTCAGGGCAACAGTCCACTGGCATTGTGGCAGGTCCCGTGGCTTCGGCCAGGCCTGGCGCAAGGCTTTGGGCCGCAGCGTCGGTCGCAAGACTTAAAAGAAAACAGCCGGTCAGTCCGAAGACTTTCGGGCTCCGCTCCTGTTGCAGGTGAGGTTAGAGCTCAACTGCCGCTACGTCCGCGCCACGCAGTAGCGACAACGCGGGATGGGGTGCGTGGTCGGCGCCGATGCGGGCGTCAGGAGCGCCTGCAGCTCCGTGGCCGACAGAACAAGCGGCATCAGTCGGACCATCCTGAACACCAGGTCGTTCAGATTGAGCCTGGCGAGATTGGCCCAGATAAGCATGTCGGCCCACATTTCGGCCGTCTCGACCCGAACTGCCGGAGCGCCCCCAAGCCTCCGATAGGAGTGCTGCATACGACTTCGTGATCGAACTCCCGCGCAGCCTGAATGACCGTCGTGGTCGCCGCGATGATGCCCTCTTCGAGTAGTGATATCTGTTGCGGCGTGAGCATTTCCTGACGATTTCCTTATGTACGCGAGGTTGACGTGAGTGTCGGCCCTATCCAAAACCGGCGCTAGTAACAAAATGCGCGCCAGACCCAGGACCGGCAAAGGTCTCGGGTTCTGGACGGCTAACCAATCAAGGTCATCGGACGAGGCGACTGAGCGTCCACCTTGCCGTACTTCAACTGCAGCTCATTGACCTTGAGCAGCTTTCCCCCGGCGTTGACCGCCGCGTTGGCCTGCTGGGGTGTGATATCCCCGCAAATGATGTCGGACATCAGCGCGGACATCATTTCCGCGAAGTCGCTCGTGCTGCGAACTCCTCTCTGAGCGATCGACAGGCTTCGCGATCCCCGTGACGCAGGCTGCGCTTGACGTCCTGCAACAACCGTATCAGCTTTCTCGTTCTTTTCGGCTCGGACAGCCGATGTTCTTCCTGCCTTCTTCTTAGCTTGCATAGTCCCCTCTCCTTTTCTTCCGCCTGCCGGCGGCAATAGCGTGAACAGTGCAGCAATGTCATCCCGTCTGGCCAGTTATTCGATCCGCACGCGTACCAGGTCATCTTTCCAGCGGCGACTGCCAGATGTCGTCCGCACCAGATGCAGCGTTGCCGTCGGCTGGCGATCCGCCAGGCCCAGGATCGACAAGGGCCACGGGCTCACCCACGATTAAAACAAATCGGACCAACGAACCGGGCGGCCATGCTCTCGCCTCATGTGCCGGTCAAAGCCAGACACGAACCCGATTGCGAGGCCCAAAATAGCTGACACACCGACGAATGCGATCACGAACAAAACGATCATGGGCTTCTCTGCCTCGGATTCGGGGATCTGGTATGGTATCTTGTGTTCTCGAATCCCTCAGAATTGCAACGGCCAGTGCCTGCGTGCTCAATCGGCCTGTGCGATGTCTCGCAGCGGCCACCACCGCGTTCGCAGGCGTCTCCAGGGCCGACAATCCGACCGCTGCAACTCTAAGGGATGCAACCTGACTCGGAACGGCCGAGATCACATGTCCTGGATCAGCTGGTCGAGCAATTCCGCGCTCTCTTCCCTGACCGTGATCCCGTACTCGTCGTCCGGCAATGGCATAACCATGAACCAGCACGACTTGTGAGCCAGAGCAGTCAGGATCACCGCGAATTAGCCCACCTCTTCGTCGATACTCCATCGGAATGGCCGCCGGCTCTTGCGAACAATCATGTGCGGGTCACACGAGGCATACTGTCCGGCGTGCATGTAGCTCAGGCAGTGATATGGATCCGGGTCCGCTGCGATTTCAGGAAAGAGGGCAATGACGGCGCCATCCCGGACAATCGGAAGATGACCTTTTCCTGCGCTGCGGCGATGCTCACCAACCCTTTCCAAGCAGCTCACACGGATGGGTTCGTGCCGTTGTCTTTCTCCGTATCAGAAAGAGTCATCCGGGAAGGCCGCCAGCCGCCGAGCGTGGTCCGGAGCCGGGCAGCGGGCGAGCTGGGGCATTCCCACCCTTGGCGGCGTCGGACCGTCATATACCGGGCCACCGCCCTGGAGATCGTGTCGCAGCCTATGGCCCCACAGCCTCGGCAGGTCGAGCCCGACCATCGCGACCTACTGCGGCCTCGCAGCCCCTCAGTGACGCTCCCTGGGGCTTACCATGCCAAAATTGCCGACGGGACAAAGCTAGCGATGTAAACTCAGTGGATTTGACCCAGTGTGCGTACCTTAACGCAAGTTTAGGCCTTCGGCGTGTAACTCCTCAACCCGTAAAAACGGGGGTTCGCCGAAATGGTCTGCGCACGGACTGATTGACTGTTGTACACAACGCTGATCAGTGTTTTATCTCGTGTCGTTGTATTCCTTTTCGAAAAGGAAATATGCGCCGATCGCGTCTCGGTAGGCCCGGCGGTCTTGCCAGGCGAGGGACTCGATCATCCGCTCTCGAGCCGGCGCAGAGCTCCGACGTGAGCTCGCAATACAGCAAGCCAGAGGCTCGCGAGACCTCTGACTCAGTCAAACACGCGGTCGGGAGGCAAGGTCCCGGTTGCCATACATCCTCGACCCGGCAACCAGCGCTGATGGACTGTCCGGCGTAGTCGGCTCGCGGCGCTCAGATTCAGTTATCGGGATGGTTGGCCAGTTCGCGAGCGGTAGGTTCTCGCTCGATCTGGGATTCGTTTTTATAATACTCGGGTGGGGCCTGATGGCGGGCCGCCCGTGGAGCCGGCACTGGTTATTCTGCTCCCGGCCCTTCCCAAGGGCGCTTTGAGACCGGTCATTTTGCCTGGCGCCCCCGTGGCGGCCGCCAGTGGAGTGGTAATTCCGTCCGGAAGGGACGCTCGTTCGACTCGTCAAAACAATGTTCGCTGAAGATTTTCACTCAGTCAGGGTCGGCCCCGTGAGCAGCGACGTGCCACTTGATCATGGCGACCTTCAGCATGTCGTTGACGACGAGGCAGGAGATCATGGCGTATCCGAAGATCGTAAGAGTCTGTGCCCACGGCACGGGCGCGAGACCCGGGAGGCCGACGTACGGCAGGAGGGTTGCCGCGAGGGCATCCACGACAAGGGCCGCAGCCAGGGTCCGGCTGGGTTTCGAGGCCCAGAACCACCGTCGTTCTCTGGCCGATACGATGGAGAACACAGCGAAGTACAGAAGTGCCTGAAAGCTGAAAGTGTGCAGGACAAGATCGTTTCGGGCCAAACCGAAGGGTGACCAGGCGAAGTAAAGGAGGATAAGGGTTTCCGCGACCATGGCCAGACCCAGCACGACGGACATCCGGACGAAGCCTCCGATGTTCCAGGTCTCTGGTCTCCGGGACCAGCGCACGTGGTCTGTCGCCAGCGAGATTTTGGCGAAGTCGGTCATGAAGACGAGCAGCAGCATGGCAAAGGCGGAGACGACGAACTTGCCGGTCACGACGAACGCGATGGCCACGAAGGCGGCCTTCAGAATCGTGCGGCTGATCTTGTTGAGAATCCACGTCAGAATTCGCTGATAGATCGTCCGCCCTTGCTCGACCAGCGTGACGATGTTCGTCAGGCCTGACTCGGTGAGAACGACACTCGCAGCCCCCTTGGCAACGTCGGTGGCGCTGGCGACGGCAATACCGACTTCGGCTTGGCGTAAGGCGGGCGCGTCGTTGACCCCGTCGCCGGTCATCCCGACGACATGCCCTGCGGCCTGCAAGCTTTGGACGACGAGATACTTGTCCTCCGGATACACCTCGGCGAGACCATCGGCCCCCGCCAGCAGGTCGACCGCCTCGGGGCCTGCTTGTGCACTCGCGGCCTGCAGGTCGGCGATGCGACGAACGTGGGAAAGTCCGACGCCTTGAGCGATCTCGCGGGCGACCGGCAGTGCATCGCCGGTGAGCATCTTCACGCTGACGCCCAAGTCACGAAGCGCGGCGATGAGCGATTTCGCATCGGGACGCGGCGGATCGTACAATGTCACCAGCCCGAGCAGCTCCAGCGGACCGGCTTCTGGACCGCGGGCCACGGCCAAAGTGCGGTAGCCCTTTCCCGCGAATTCGGCCACGCGCAACTCCAGCTCTTCGGTCTTCTCGGGAGACAGTCCGCAGGCTTCGGCTATGCTTCGGACGGCCCCTTTGATCACGCGCAAACGCTGACCGTTCTGTTCGACCACAGCCTCGGTGCGGCGATTTTGAGCGTCGAACGGATGGAAGGAAACCGGCGTGACAGGGGAAGCCGCATTGAAGAGATCACGTTCTTTTGCGGCAGCCAGGAACGCCTGGTCGATCGGATCCTGATTGGCTTCCTGCGAAGCCATCACTCCGGCCAGCAGCACGTCAGGCTCCGTCGAGTGTCCCCGCGGGATCACGCCAGTGACCGCCAGTTGATTCATGGTGATTGTCCCCGTCTTATCGACGCACAACACATCCATGGTGGCGGCATCTTCGGCGGCACTGAGACGCGTGACCAGCACGCCATGCTTTGCCAACTCGGCCGCTCCCACGGCCATGCCGACCGTGAACATCACCGGCAAGGCGACGGGTACCGCACTCATCAGCAGGACGAGCAGCAGGGGGGCCATCTCGAAGAGCGGCAGACCTCGAACAACGGACAGCACGGCCACGATGGTCAGCAGAGTCCCCACGATGACGAACAGCCACCGGACGACCCTGGCCACCACCGCTTCAATGTGCAGCTTGGGACGCGCAGCTTGTACGAGCTCGGTCGTACGGCCGAAGTAGGTCGCGGCCCCCGTGAGCAGCACGACCCCGTTGCCTTCCCCGCGGCGGACGATTGACCCCGAAGACAACACGTGGCCCGGTTCCTTTTCGGCGTCCAGCGACTCGCCGGTGAGGGCCGACTGGTCAACGCTTAATGTTCCGGCCAGAAGTTTGAGGTCGGCCGGAATGATGTCGCCGGAACGCACGCGGACGATGTCGCCAGGGACCAGTTCTCGGGCGTGAATGACTTGCCAGGACGCATCGCGCCGCACGCGGGCACTGACCTGCAGGCGCCGCCGTAGCGTCTCGACAACCCCCGTCGCGCGACGTTCCTGAGCAAAACTCAAGACGGCGTTGACGATCAGCAATCCGCCCACGACTGTCATGTCGGCGTATTTTTGGAGTATCGCCGAAAGAACGATGATCAGCTCGAGCATCCAGGCGGACAGGCCCCAGAATTTTTTCAGAAAACTGAGGACCGGGTGCCGCTTCTGTTCGAGAACTTCGTTGTAGCCGTGCTGTTTCAGTCGGAGCTCGACGTCAGCCCCCGAGAGGCCCACCTCAGGGTTCACATGCAGCATCGCCAGCGTATCGGAAATCGACGCGGACGCGACTCCGGGAGCCGTCATCGGCAAAGGAGTCGATCGCACGACTCCCGATCTGTCTGCTTGTGATGACATTGCGATCTGCCTCTTCTTCACCGGACGGTTTTGAAGGCGACGCAAACGCCAAAGCTGATGAACGGAGTGCTCGGCGAGTCGTCGCATCGGCGCGACGACCGGCGGCCCGATGCGATCGAGACCGGGCACATTTTCACATGCACGGCTCCGGGATTCTGGAATGGCAGAAGGCGGGTGCCAACCCCCGGCATTATAACATGAACCGGTCAGGCTGTTCTGGAATCACCGTTGTACAGCCACGCCCATTCCGTGTCATTTCGTCCGCGACGGCCCCATGTGGCGACCGGACACCTGGTCCGCCCCACGCCCCCCAACGACAAAACGCCCAGCGTCTCGCACGTGGGGCGTCTGCCCGGCCTTACACCGCTAGCCGAACAATGCTTTTCGATGACTTGCCCGAAAAGTGTGATCCGGAATAGGCTACGAATTCCAGCGTAAAGACCAGAAGGACGCCGTGCCCGATACCCAAACGATCCATACGCACCTTTCCGGCGTGCTTGCGCCGTTGCGGAGCGAGGACGACTTCGAAGTGAAGGTCGTCGGCCGCATCCCCGACGCGCTGGCCGGCGCCTATTACCGCAACGGCCCGAATCCGCAGTTCGACCCACAGGGCATGTACCTGAGCATTTTCGGCGACGGCATGATCCACGGGTTTTTCCTTGAGCCGAACAAAAATGGCGGCCGGGCCCGCTACCGCAACCGCTGGGTCCGCACGCCACGATGGCAGGCAGAAAACCAGGCAGGACGCGCGCTGTTCGGGTTCCCCGGCGCTCCGAGCGATCCTTCCGTCGCCGACGTCCCCCGCGGCATAGCGAACACTCACATCGTCCACCATGCCGGCAAGCTGA
>DASYAR010000450.1:0-8761 GCA_036501235.1 Planctomycetaceae bacterium | reverse complement strand
CCTCGCGGGACTCGGAGGTTTTCTGATGCGAAAAGGCGACGGCGAGCCGGGGTGGATTACGATCTGGCATGGCCTGACGAAGCTCCTGCTCTGCCTCCGAGGAGCCAGGGCCGAACGACAAAGATGTCGGTAACTTCAAGGTCAGAGCGCGCGTGGGAATTGCACGTTGCAGCCAATGAATCGCAGCAGGAGCGAGCGCGTCGCCGGAGCCGGAAACCGAGCGATGGCCCCGACGAGCTGGACAATGAGCAACACGACGGCGTTTGGGCCACTCGGTCAGGGCCGTCGCTGGCGTAAAATGCGAGCCAACCCTGACCTGCGTCGGACGATCCCGTCGCGCTCGACGACCAAGTTAGGTTGGCGCTCTGATCCTGCCACGCCAACATGACGAGGCGGGACAGGCAGCCTACGCGACGGCATCGGCGTCGTGATCGGCGCCGTTCGTCAGGTGGACCTGAGTGTCCTCTTTGGGCAGCGAATTCAAGAACCGGCGTGGAATCCGGCAGTGCAGCGTGACCCGCGAATCGACGTAGTCCTGTTTGAGAACCTCGGCATGGGCCGCCAGGTACGACAACAACCTTCCATTCCCGACGTTCGTTTCGAGGGTGGCGTCGACGTAACCGTCGCCCAGCCGTTCCGCCGCGATGCGGGCCAGTTGCGCAAGACCCGTCCCCTCGTGAGCGCTCACGGAAACAGCCGGATCATGGCTGGCCCGCAGAACGTCGACCAGCGATCGGTCGCGAACCGCGTCGACCTTATTCAAGACGAGCACCGCCCGTCCCGCGTCGATCCCGATTTCCTTCAGCACCTCGTTCACCGTCGTGATCTGCTGCTCGGCGGAGGGGCTGCTGGCGTCGACCACGTGCAACAGCAGATCGGCATGACGGGCCTCTTCGAGCGTCGAACGAAATGACGCCACGAGGTTGTGCGGCAGATCGCGAATGAATCCGACCGTGTCCGAAAGCAGCACCTGCCCGAGATGGGGAACATTCCAGGTGCGGGTCCGCGTGTCGAGGGTGGCGAACAACTGATCGGCGACGAACACGTCGGCGCCGGTCAGGGCGTTCATCAGCGTGCTCTTGCCGGCGTTCGTATAACCGACGAGCGACACGGTGAGATGGTCGTGCCGCTGCGAAACCTGACGTTCGCGGCGTTTTTCGACCTCTTTCAGTCGCGAGCGCAATTCGGTGACGCGGGTATCGATCAGCCGGCGATCGGTTTCGAGCTGCTGCTCGCCGGGACCGCGGCTGCCAATGGCCCCTTCGTTGCGCTCCAGGTGGGTCCACAGCCGTTTGAGCCTGGGCCGCATGTACAACAACTGCGCCAACTCGACCTGCAGTTTCGATTCGTGCGATCGGGCATGCGTGGCGAAGATCGCCAGAATCAGCTCACTGCGATCGACGATTTCTTTCTCGAGCTCTTTCTCGAGATTGCGCGTCTGGCCCGGGCTGAGGTTGTTGTCGAAAATGACCGTGTCGACGTTCTGCCCCGACGCCAGCAGCTTCAGTTCTTCGACTTTGCCTTTTCCCAGATAGGTTCCGGCGTCAGGCCACTGCCGGTTCTGGATGAGCGTCCCGACGATCTTGACGCCAGCGGTTTTGGCCAGGCCGCGGAGCTCTTCAAGTGGGTCGTCCAGTTCCCGTTGAGATCCAGGAAGGACGACGGCGACCAGGATCGCACGTTTTTGACGGACGCTTAAATCTACGCGTTTTGGTTCACCCAAAGTCGATCGTGACCTCCCGGCCGCTGCTGCAGACTTCATGACGAGACTCTCGAATTCTAGGCGTTTGGGGAGTGGAGGGCAACGGGTGGATTCGTGGCGATCGACGATGATTGCGTCGGTTATAACGATTTTTCCGAAAGTTCCGGCAAGCGCACGCCGATATCTGATGATGAGAGAGCGCGCCCGCCGTGCGGGTTCGCGCGCCGGTCTCCCCCGTTGCAACAATCCGTCGCGCTCATTCCAACATGCCTGAGCTCACCGCAGCCAATCACGAGCAGGTTGTCCAGGCGTGTCAGACCAATCTGGCCTCGATCGGCCAGTCGCTCAATCAGTGTTTCGACACGACCTTCCAGCTTGCGCTGGAAATTCCTCAGGCTTATTCCCAACTGGGCGACGTCGCCGATTTCAATGGCCCGGGTTTGATTGTGGGTTTCGAAGTCGGCGCCACGGCCATGCTGTGCGCGATTCCTGCGAACCTGCCGATTCCGGACTGGTCTGAACATCCGGACCAGGGCCAGAGATCGCGTCTGCAATCGCTGGCTCAGGAATGGTCGTTCCATTGCTTGCCGGACGACCTGGCGGGAGACAACTTCGTCGCCCGTGTTGTTCCGCATCTGGGCGAGTTCATCACCGCCGCATCGCCCGTCGAGGCCGCGATGTGCCAGCCGATTCGGGCAGACGCAGCCGAGAACGCACCAGGAGCGCTGATTTGGCTGATCTGGCCCGTATCACGAGTACCGGCTGCATCCGAGGCGCCAGGGCTGGTCGCGCCGGCTGCAACGGCAGGCGGGCTCGCCGAGACTGATCTGCCGGCGCGGGATCTCAGTGCGTACGCACGCCTGCGCAACCTGCCCGTTCCGGTGATCGTCAAGCTGGCGGAGAAGAAGATGGAGCTGGGCCAACTCCTGGCGATCGGTCCGGGCGCGATCATCACCTTCGAGAAACCGTGCGAAGACTTGCTCGATCTGTACGTGAACAATCACCTGTATTGCCGGGGCGAAGCGGTCAAGATCGGCGAAAAATTCGGGATCAAGGTGTGCGAGACCGGCTCGGTGCAATCTCGCGCCAGCGCGATCGCGGCGATGGAATCGCGATCGGCCTAGCAGCCTGTCGAAAAAGGGGACTGTCCCTTTCCAAAGAGTAAATTCTCCGCAACAAACCGATACTGCCGACAGGGACTGGCCCCTTTTTCAACGGGCTGCTAGCGTCGCCAGGCTGCGAAAGGATCAAACCAGGGAAGAACTCATTCGATCCCCACGCCAAAGCCCTCGTCGCCGTCGCCGCTGTGCCCGTGGTGTCCCACGACCACGCGCTCGGCTTCGCGGCGTTCGGGGAGCGGAATGATGTGTGGTGCGTTCAGCGGATCCCCCCCTGACTCGTGGCGATGCGCCGGTTCGATCCGATGCACGGCGCCCGAACTCGAGATGAACGTCGACTGCAGCGGTTCCATTTCCGACAAGTCGGCAAAATTATCTTCGCCGTAGTCGTCGTAGGTGCAGACGTAACCTGGCTGCTTGGCCCTGATCTGCTCGCCCTGGAAAGCCTCCATCACTTTTTTCTGGATCAATTCGCGGCACCGCGAGTTGATGGGGTGCGCGATGTCGGCGTAGAGCTTGGCGCGGCCGTCGGAATCCTTACCCGCCCGATCGTCTGTGAGGTGCGCCCCGCATTGGTTGCAGTACAGCGCCCGGAGCTGGTTCTTCGTGTTGCAACGAGGACAGCGATCGGTGAGCTTGCGGCTGGGCATGGCCACGAACGAACCCTTGGCCCCTTCGATGATCTTCAGGTCCCGGATCACGAAGCAATGGTCGAACGTGATCGAGCAGAATGCCTGCAAGCGCTCCTGCGGGTCTTCCATGAGCTTGATGCGTACTTCGGTGATGTCCACGGCCGAACTCCTTTTTGATGCGAATCCTGTGCTATGGCCGGTTCGAAACGATAAACACGTCTCCGAGACGAGTTGCTGCAAGGCGCGCCGCACATTGTGCGGCCTGTCGGCGCGAGCGGCACAAGCCGAAATAACTTGTGCCGCTGCCCGACATCTGATGTCCCGAGAAGGGTTGGCGGGCGAACGCCTGTTTGAGGCGCGTCACGTCCGCGTTCAGCCGCTCGGCCGGCTCCTGGAGAGCGTTGTGAAACAGGCCCGCCGCTTCCGGCAGCCGGCCCGCGACAAGGGATGCGGCCAGTTGTTCCGCCGACCAGCCGATCGTAGACGGCCGGCATGCGCGAAACACATCGGCCGTCGCCAACCCGGTCGCCGGACGGGCCACGACGAACCAGAATCGCGACTGCAACGGAAGCGGCTCGACAATTTCACCTCGTCCGCGGCAGAGCGCCGCAGACGCAGAGCACAGAAAGAAAGGAATATCGCTTCCCAGTCGGGCAGCGAGCCGCATTAATTCGGCCGCAGACAACTTCAGGTTCCAAAGCTGGTTGAGGCCAAACAACGTGGCGGCCGCGTCGCTCGAGCCGCCGGCCAGGCCCGCCGCCAGCGGAATGCGTTTGACGAGCTCAATCCGAGCGCCATGCGACGTTCCGGTCGCGTCCTGCAACAGCCGGGCCGCGCGGATGACCAGATTGTCTCCACCGGCATCAGGCATTTCGCGTGCCCGCGAACCTGGGCTGCGCGAGCCACCATCGCGGCAGACCAGGGATAAACTGCCGGTCGGGTCGCCGCTGAAGACCAACGTGTCGTAAAGGCCCACCGACACCATCAGCGTTTCCAGCTCATGATAGCCGTCTGCCCGCTTCCCCAGCACTTTGAGAAACAGGTTCAGCTTCGCGGGAGCAAAAACGATGACGTTAGTAGTCTGACCTCGGCACAGCATATGGTTTCACATCCTGTGAACCCGCCGACCATTTAGAACAGAGCCGTTGGAGAATTGAATTATTGCCGCGTTGTTTTGCCGCAGTCATTACCGCAACGTCGGCTTCCGTCGATGAAGGCCTCCGTTCCGGCGAGAGCCCCGAAATGAATGAGATCATGCGATTGCATGGACTTTCGGAACACTCTGACGTAGCGTAGTTTATAGCGAACGCCCATTCGAATTGTCAACAATTTTCCCGGATTTCCCCGGATTTTTGAGGAGACGAACTTGGAATTGGAGCTGCACATCCTGCTCAGGCTGTGGGTCGCGGCGATCCTGGGCGGCATCGTCGGTTACGAACGGGCCTCCACCGGCAAGCGCGCCGGACTGCGAACGCACATGCTGGTTGCCGTCGGTTCGGCTCTGTTCATGTCGTGCTCCGACCTGGCCGTCGACTGGACGCGCCGCCATACGCCGAATGACGTGCCCGCCATCATGCAAGTGCAAGTGGCGGTGCTGACTCCAGTGCAGGCGATCGCCACTGGCATCGGATTTTTAGGAGCGGGAACGATTTTCGTCAGTGGGCGGCGACATCAGGTGCACGGGTTGACCACGGCCGCTTCGATCTGGGTGATTGCCGCGGTGGGTGTCGTCGTCGGCTGCGATCGGTTCTTGCTGGCAACGGGGACGGCAATCTTGTGTCTGGTGATTCTGCATCTTCTGGTACGTTTGGAACCGTCTCAGCCCTCGCCGTCGTCCGATACGACCGTTGAAAATGACGAACGAGGCCGCCAGGCGGAGGCCGGACCGTCACTTTCTGAATGAATAATGCAAATTGAAAATTGACGGCGCCGCGCAATACAAAAGGGCGGTTCGCAGGAACCGCCCTTTTGTTGACTTGGCGACGAGCTGCAGTTGCCGAACTGCACCCAGCGACTGGGCCTTCGGGCTAGGCCGGCGTCACGCTCGAGGCACGAGGGCCTTTGCCCTTCGGATTGGGGGTCGAATCGATTTGGAACTCGACCGCCTGACCGACCGACAGGTTCTCGAACTGATGGTCGGCGACAGCGCTGTGATGGAAGAAGACGTCTTCCCCCTCCTGCGCCGAAATGAACCCGAAACCCTTTTCCTGAACCAACTTTTTGATCTTACCGACTGGCATCGCAGCCACTCCTTCACACACTTACGAAAATCCATCGATGGTCTGGTGTGTGCAGAACCAGTCCCACCGCCGCTGCCGCACTGCCACACCGCCGCCTTCTTCGACGAGGAGTGTCTGCCAGCAACACGGGTCGCCGCAGGCACTCGCCTGCGGCACGCCTACTGGCTGCCATTCGGTACAGAGGATTCGCAGAAACGCTTGGCCCCGGCCTCAACAGTTTTCGGACGCTCGATCCTCTATGCTAAACCAGAATTCCCGACAAATCAAGGTCTTTTCATATTTGACCGAGCGCCGTATTCGCCGGACGAATTAGACGGTCAGCCCGACCGGGTCGCAGAACTCGCGCACGAGCTGAGGGCCATTGATGGCCTCGGATTCGACGTGGCTCGACACCGGCTCCAATAGAAAATTCGAGAATTGCCACATCTCGTCGGCACAGGCGGCTTCCGGGCCTTCGTCGTCTCCCAAGGGAAGCGGCGTCCAGGCGATCGGAATCGAGATCACCTTCCCCAGATAGGGACGGGCCACCGCCAGGATTTCTTCATGCGGCAGTTGGTCGGGAACCAGAACTCCTCGACGAGGATTTTTGATCATCCAGGTGATGGCGCCCAGGATCGACGCGGCGACTTGCAGCGTCGTGGCGTTTTGCCCGGGGACGAGCCGTCGTGCTTCGTCGATATCGAGGATCGTGCCGCACCACCACGACTGGAAGTCATGCCCCATCAGCAAGACTCCCAGTTCGTCGTAACCGCAGACGATCTCATCGCGCATGATCCGGTACTTCTCGTGCATCACATATTCCTGTTCGCGCAGCTCATCGAGTGACGCGACGGCATATTCGCACGGGAGATAGGCATAGTGCACGGTGGGGCGATAGATCGACTTGCCGCGGGCGCCTTTGACCGTCAGAAATTCCGAGATGCTGAACGCTTCGCCGTGGCGGATCACCATGCCGACGATTTCGCTCGACGGCACGCGCGACCGAACAAACGTATTCATGCCGAAGCGTTCGAGGCAAATCTGGTTGCGCGGGCCGGCTTTGTGAAGCCAGGCGTCTAGCGGAAGCTTGCGCTCGTGCGTGCCCCAGCCCATTTCCGCCGGCGCGATCCCCTCTTCATAGAAGCCTTCGACGCTCCAGGTGTTGACGAACTCGGTGCCGCGACGGCGCTTGTTGGAAATTTGCGTATCGCGCTCACTGATGTGGATAACCTTGACGCCGGCGGCCTGGGCCATCCGATTAAACTTGTTGGTCGCCAATGCGTCCTCGAACACGGCGCGTCGCGGGTCGTCGGGCCGCTCGGCGATGATGCGGCGGGAAATATCCTCCAGCGCCAATTTTGTGAAATGCGACACCAGGCCCGGATTGGCGCCGTGGTCGAGAATTGCCGTGGCGCTGGCCTCGGCCGGCCAGGCCGCGATCATTTTCCGCAATTCCATGTGTCGGACGTACAACGTCCGCTCGGGAGGCAATTTGGTATCGATCCCGGCATACGGATTCCAGACTTCGACCGACGTATTGATATACAACACGCCGTGCCGGCGGCAGAAATCGAGCAAAGCGGCGCAGTCGATATTCCAAGCCAGGTCGACGATCAGGTCTCCGGAACCGACGTGCAACAGCAGTTCGCGCTCGTAGTTCTCGGGCGTAATCCGCTCGCGCACAAACCGCACCCCCTGCGCGAGGTAGGGGGCGAGGGCCTTTTTGCAGTCCACAAAATCCAGAACGGTCACCCGGTCAGGCTGCACTTCGAGATGTTTCAGCAGCAGGGGCAGCGTGCATTGGGCCACGCCGCCAAAACCGAGAACCAGAATCCGTCCCTCAAATCGAGTATTGCTCATGATGCCTCCTGTCCGATTCAAGCTATTCAACCCCGATGATGCGGGCCAGATCCAAACCGTTGAAGTTCGACGCGCTGGCGCACGTGTAGGCCCCCATCGTGGGAACCAGCAGCAGCTCGCCGATGTCGAGATCGGGAAGGTTCTGATCGCGGTTGACAACGTCGCTCGAATCGCAGGTTGGACCGGCGACGACACAGGGGAACAGCTCGCGCTCGTCTGCGCCGCGAGCAATCAGCGGGTATTCGACGTGATCGAATACCTGGCCCGAGAACGAACCGTACAGGCCGTCGTCGATGATGTACCAGCGGGTCCCGCCACGCACCGACTTGCCCAGCACGCGCGTCACCAGCGTCATCGTTTCGGCCACCAGGCCACGTCCCGGTTCGGCAATGATGCGGACCGGGATATCGCCGAAGGTTTCATCGAGGGCCCGCGCCAGCGATCGGCAATAAACTTCAAGCGTGAGCACCGAATCGAGATAGGGGGCGGGGAAACCGCCCCCCACGTCGAGCACTTCCAGCTTGATTCCCGCCTCTGCTGCGTTGTCCCAGATTCGCCGGGCCTGGCACAAGGCATTGTGGAAATCTTCCGGCGACCGGCACTGCGACCCGACATGGAACGACATGCCGCGAACCGACAGCCCCGCATCGCGGGCGGCAATCATCAGCGGCACGGCATCGGCCTCGAAGGCGCCGAACTTCGCCGACAGGTTGATCAAGCTCGACGACGACGAAACCGCCAGCCTCAACAACAGGCTCGCATCGGGGGCGTGTTCTGCCAGTTTGGGGAGCTCGTTGACGTTGTCGTAGACGAACCATCGCAATCCGGCGGCATGGCAGCTTGTCAGGTTCTGCACGGTTTTGCAGGGATGCGTGTGGATCATCATGTCGGGGCTGAACCCCGCGTTCAGAGCCGCCTGCATCTCGCCATACGAACAGACGTCGACAGACGAACCGGCCTCGCAGAGCGGACGCAGAATGGCGTCCGCCGGGTTGGCCTTGGCGGCGTAGAACAACTCGACGTTCGGCAAGGCGTTGCGCATCGCCTGGTAATTCCGCAACAGCACCGCGCGGCTGGCGACGAGCAACGGAGAACCGAACTGCTCAGCCAGAACTTCCGCCTCGGCGAACGAGACGACCGGCCGAGCGGAACGGTAGACGTCTGATGAAGCGGATTCCAAAGACAATTGACTTTCGAGGACGGTCGCCATCTGAGGCGTTCTCCCTGAAT
>DASYAR010000449.1:0-8676 GCA_036501235.1 Planctomycetaceae bacterium | reverse complement strand
TGGCAGCCGAAATCGCCGAGCTGGCCGTTCGAAAAATCCTGCCAGGCGCGCCAGTTGAACGAATGATAAATCTTCGGCAGGTACGGACGCGGCGGCGCCACTCCCAGCCATTCATCCCAGTGCAGCGTCTCGGGGACCGGTTCGGATCCTGCCGGCCGGTCGTCGACGAGCAGCCACCCCATCTTCCCGCTTTGCCAAGAGTGAACTTCCTGCACCTTGCCGATCACTCCGTCGTGCACGAGCTTGACGGCCGTGCGATACGCCTCGTGCGATTGAATCTGGTTCCCCATCTGCGTGACGACGTTGTATTTCTTCGCGGCCAGCCGCATCTGACGTGCCTCGAACACCGTGTGCGTGAGGGGCTTCTGGCACTGCACGTGCTTGCCCAACTGCATGGCGGGGAGCGAAATCGGCGCATGCATGTGGTCGGGGGTCGAAACGATGACCGCGTCGAATTCTTTGTGCTCGTCGAACAATTTCCGCCAGTCGGTGAACTTTCTGGCTTGCGGATATTTTTCGGCTGCCTGCCCGAGATGCGGTTTCGACTCGTCGATATCGCATAGCGCCACGACTTGCACATGCGGGCTGGCGGCGGTGGCCGTCAGGTCCGACCAGCCTTTGCCCCCCGTCCCGATCGACGCGACACGCAACTGGCCATGGGCCCCCAGCACCCGCGACCAGCTTGCGGCCGGAATCGACAGGGCCGCCCCGCCGACGGCAATTTGCTTCAAGAACTGACGGCGTGAGGCACGAACCGGCATGGCAAGTCTCCGGAAGAAAGCGCGATCAATCGGGACGTCGTGATATTGGGCTCGGAGGCCGTCGATTAAGGACAACGCGCATCGCCGTCAGGCTGGAAAGCCTGCCTTACCGGTCGATTTCTCCCATCACGACGTCGAGCGAGCCGACAATGGCGGGAATGTCTGCAATCAGACACCCGGCGCACAACGGGGCCGTGACCGACAGGTTGCAGAACGACGAGCTCTTGGCCCGCGCCCGCAACGGTACGGCGGCTTCGTTGCCGATCACATAAAAACCCATCTGGCCGCGCGGGCATTCGGTTTCGAGATACGCTTCGCCGCGAGGCAGCTTCGTCGCCATTTTGAAAGGAACGCGGTACGTTCCCGAAGCCTTAGGATAGCGTTCGAGCGCCTGCCGGACCAAGCCGATCGATTCATTGACTTCGCGCATCCGCACGAAAAAGCGGCACCAGTTGTCGCCGAGCACCGCCTCGGGGGGGGCCACGTCGAATGGTGCGAAGTGAACTTTCCAGTCGTAACCTTCGTACATGCGCGTATAAATCTGTTCGCCGTCGCGGCGCAGATCGTGGTCGACGCCGCTGCCGCGAAGCACGGGCCCCGTGCAGCCGTAGTCGATCGCCATCTCGCGCGGCATGATCCCCAGGCCCGCCGTCCGCTTGATGAAGATCTGATTCCTGGTGAGCAGCGTATGGTATTCGAAAATCCGCTTTTCGAGCCATTCGAGAAAAATGAGGCAGGCCTCGATCCACGACAGGGACAAGTCCATCTTGTGCCCGGTGAGGGCCGCCAGCCCCGGCGGGATCGTGATTTTCGCCGGCAAGTCATGCGTCGCCCCGCCGATCGTGATGTAACTGTACGTCAGCCGCGCGCCGCACACTTCTTCGAACAGGTCGAGAATGATCTCCCGCTCACGAAAGGCGTACAGGAACGGGCTGAAAGTTCCCAGGTCGAGACCATAGGCCCCCATGCCCACGAGGTGGCTGGCGACTCGCCCCAGCTCGGCGATCGCCACGCGGAGCACCATCGCCTTCTCGGGGACTTCCATCTTGATCAGCTTCTCGACCGCCAGCGACCAGCCGAGATTCATATTCATCCCGGCCAGATAATCCATCCGGTCGGTGTAGGGAATCCACTGCTGCGGGGCCAGGTTCTCGCCGATCTTCTCGGCGCAGCGGTGCAGATAGCCGATGTGCGGGGTGACTTCGTGAATCACTTCGCCGTCGGTCTTCAGCAGCAGGCGCAACACGCCGTGCGTGCTGGGGTGCTGCGGCCCCATGTTGACGAGCATCTCGTCGGTGCGGACGTCGAATTCGATGATCCGCGGATCTTCCAGTTGCAAGCTCATTTACCGTCCCCGGATGCCGTGATACTCGAGCGGGAAATCGTAGTCTTTGCGCAGCGCGTGGCCGACCCAGTCTTCGGCGCACAGAATGCGATGCAGGTTGGGATGGCCGACGAAATTGATGCCCACCAGATCGAACGCTTCGCGCTCGTGCCAGTCGGCAATCGCCCAGACCCCCGCGACGGAAGGGACGTCGGGCAACTCGCCGGCTTTGCCATCCTGCCAGCGCGGCAGCTTCACTTTGACGACGAGGGCATGGCGATGCGTGTAGCTGTACAGGTGATAGACCACTTCGACGTGCGGCTCGTGCCCAAACTTGGCGAGCTTCTTGGGATCGGGTTCGAGGTAATCGACCCCGCACAGGTCGTTGAGCCCATCGAACGCCAAGGCCGGATCGGTCTTGAGAAAATGGGCCACGTCGGCCATGGCCGCGGGGGCGACTTCGACCCACGGATCGATCGCTTCCAGATTGACGCCTGTGATCTTGTCGCCGAATTTGGCAACCAATTGCTGGTGAATCTCTGCGGTCGTCATGCCGTGGGTCTTCAGGGGCGGGAAGAATCAGGAAATGGGAGAATCAAACGGAAAAACGTCGCGAACCGTTTACGCCACGGGCTCGAGCTTGCGATCGGTGGAGGCCACGACAGGCGTCGAGCCGCGCGCCGCCAGATCTCGCTGGGCCCTCCCCTGCGTCATCGCCCGCACCCAATCGAGATCGCCGCGCTTCCAGACGTAGGCAAAACCGATCAGCAGCACGCCGAAGAAGACCAACAGGTCGGCCAGTCCCGTGAGCGCCACCGCATGGGCGGTGGCCTGCGAAATGATGTTGCCGCTGTCTGCCGTCAATGTTCCGGCCGGCTGATTGAGGAGCTTTTCGCTCAGCGCGATTCGGGATTCGGCCGTCAGCCGGGGATCGAGCAACTGCGTCGATTCGCCGTACACGGCGGCCCAGGGAAAGAAGAAGGCAACTTCCACGTCGAAGATGATGAACAGCAGCGCCACGACATAGAACCGCAAATCGAACTGAATGTAGCTCGACCCGATCGTCGGCTCGCCGCATTCGTAGGCCGCCAGCTTCTGGCTGGTGGGATTCGTGGGCCGGACGAACAAGCCGATCACCAGCGGGAGCAGCAAAAACACGACGCCCAGCACTGTGAACAGCAGAAAATGCCCGACCAGGTCTGTCATAATTTGCCCCGCAACCGTGTTCCGTTAGCGTTTGTTCCGTTCGCGTTCCGCGTGAAATGGGCGGCCGTTCTGCCGGCTCCGCCTAAGAGCCGGAGCTTCCACCGTCAATCGATGTCTGTATCGTCGCCGTCGTCCCCGATGGCGTCCGAGGCAGAACCCGCCAGCAGCGAATGCCGTCCCGCGAAACCGGCGTCCAGTTCGTGCCAGTGGCCGACTTCTTCTTCCCCCAGCAACCAGCACAAGTAGACCTCACGTCCATCGATATGTCCGCGAAAATCGACCAGCCCGCGGCTGATGTCCTTGAGCTCGACTCCCAGGTTTTCCAGCTCTTCGATGAATTCCTGAAGCCGGGCGATTTCATTGTCGAGCTCATCTTCGACTTGCGACAGCTCTTCGCCATACAGGTCGGGCGAGCCGCGCTCACGGGACGAACGCGATTCGCGGATCTGATCGAGCCGCGACTTGCGCTCGCTGACGGCCGCGTATTTCGCCACGATATCGGCCACGATGGCCCGTACCAGAGGCAGTGCGTGGTTGGCCTCTTCGATCGTGAAGTACTTTTTGTTGTCTTTGTTCTTGTCGTTTTTCTTCTTGCCGGCCGACATGTTATTCTCTCCCGCTGCAATTCGCTGTCTGGGCCCTTGCTGACGGGGCTGTTACTGCGGTGTGTGCTCGAACGGACTGGGCTCGCCTTTGATCCATACCGGCTCGTACAGTGCTTTCGATTCAGCCACGGCCGTGGGATTGAGCGTCGTCTGGCCCCAGGCAGTCTCCAGGGGGAGCTTGGCATAGTCGACGATGCATCCGTCGCGGCTGTAGCAACTGAGGTCGAAGTTCGAGCCCATGAAAATGCAATCGACGGGGCACGGTTCGACGCACAGCGCGCAGAACATGCACTTCGTGTAGTCGATCGTAAAGCCGTTCAGGCGGAAGCCCTTCCCGACGGCGGCCTTTTCTTTGTCGATATAAATGCAGTCGACCGGGCAGGCGACTGCGCACTTGTCGCAGCCGATGCAGGTGGTCAGGTCGTAGCGATGGAATCCGCGATAGCGGGCCTTCACGGGGACGGGGACTTCGGGGTACTCGTAAATCTGCGTAAAGGTCTTGCGCTGATAGGTTTTACCCATGGTGACGAGGGTCACCCACAGGCCCTCGCCAACGGTTTTGACCGCATACCAGACGTTCCGAAACCATTCGCCCATAACACCCTCGGTGGGAAGGTCGAACCGAAATGCTCTTCTGTTCAAAATTATAGGAAACGATGGGAGAGTCGCAAGGGAGCCGGTTTCGGCCCCCGCGCAGAATTCCCGCCGGTGGGAAATCTGCGGGGAAACCCAGTGGGAAGCTCAGCCCGGCGAGCCGGGGGTGTCAGCCCCCGGATGCACTCAGGCCCCCCTACTTCTTTTTCTTAACCTCACGGTTTAACTTCACAGTTTAACTTCACAGTGCCGCGGTGCTGGCGACGAGCCGTTCCAAAATGTCGAGGACCTTGCCGGAATCAATCGCGGCGGCTGCTAGAGCTACGCCTTCGCGCGGGTCGTCGGTCTTTCGGGCGGCAAGCAGCCCGGCGGAGGCGTTGGCCAGCACCATGTCGCGTGCAACTCCCGGTTCTCCCTGAAAGACGCGGCGCAGCACGCCGGCGCTCTCGGCCGATGATCCAACCTGCAGCTGTTCGACATGGCATTCTTCCAGACCAAACGTGGCGGCCGTCCAGCGATGTTCGATAAACTGCCCGTCGGAGACCTCGAAGGCCGTCGTCTGGCCCCACAGGCTGACTTCGTCCAACTGATCCGCCCCACACACGACGAACGCATGGTCTCGCCCCAGCTCGGCCAGTGCCCGCGCCAGTCGGTGAGCCGTTTCGATTCGTCCCGTGCCCAGCAGTTGAAACTCGGCCCGCGCCGGATTGGTGAGCGGCCCCAGCAGGTTGAAGATTGTGCGAAACCGCAGTTGCTTGCGGACCGGTGCGGCGTGTTTCATGGCGCCGTGAAACAGAGGAGCGAAACAGAACCCGATTCCCAGTTCGTCGATGCAACGGGCCACCTGGGCAGGCGTCAGGTTGATGTTCACCCCGAGCTGCTCCAGCACGTCCGCCGAGCCGCTGCTGCTCGAAACGCTGCGGTTCCCATGCTTGGCGATCGGCACGCCGCAAGCCGCCAGGACGAAGGCCGCAGCCGTGCTGATGTTGAACGTCTGCAGCCGGTCTCCCCCCGTGCCGCACGTGTCGAGCAGGCCCCGTTTCACCGTCGTGATGGGAGTGGCCCGTTCGTGCATGGCCCGCGCGGCGCCCACGATCTCACCGACGGATTCCCCCTTGACGCGGAGTGCCGTCAGCAGCGCAGCCATTTCCACCTCGCTCACTTCGCCCTGCATGATGGCGGTGAAGGCGGCGTAGGCGTCGTCGGAAGCCAGGTCGTGCCCCGTCACGACCCGTTCGAGGTGTTCGTGAAGTGAGATCATGAAGCCGATTCGCGGGCTGATTCGTCGTTGAAGTGAATTGCAAGCAGAATGATGTTATCACAGCGAATCAGGTTCGCATAATGCGTGCTCGTTCGGCGTAGGAATTACTCATGTCCGTTTAGCGACGAGGCCCAGCCGAGTCCCGTTACGCTTGACGTGGCGCCAGTTCTGGATTGAACTCGGCTGCGCCTCGCCGCTAAACGGGTCATCAGAGAATCGCGAGTCGCGCCACAAACATCACGAAAGAAATGGGGAGCCGCGAATGAACGCAAATGAACGCAAATCGTATCGCTTCATCTTATTCGCGTTCATCCGCGTTCATTCGCGGCTCTCTTCCGTCGTCATCGCTCTCGTTCTTGTAGCATCGACTCGGGCAAACGCTGCCGCCGCCGAGCGGCCCCCCAACGTCGTCATGATCGTCGCCGACGACCAGGGCTGGACTGATTTCGGGTTCATGGGGCACAAAATCGTCCGCACTCCGCGGCTCGACAAGCTGGCCGCCGAAAGTGCGGCGTTTCCGAACGGCTACGTTCCCACCAGTCTGTGCCGGGCCAGCCTGGCAACGCTGCTCACCGGCATGTACGCGCATCAGCACAAGATCTGCTGTAACGATCCGCCGGATGGAGTTGATCGGGCGGCCATGCACCCTTTTATCAAGCAGGCCCCGGCCCTGCCGCGCCTGCTCGGAGAGGCCGGCTACCGCAGCTTTCAAACCGGCAAATTCTGGGAAGGTCATTTTTCCAATGCCGGCTTCACCGCGGGGATGACGAACAAGGGCCGGCACGGCGAAGAGGGTCTCGTCATCGGCCGCGAGACGATGCAGCCGATCTACGATTTCATCTCCGGCGATCCCGGCAAGCCGTTTTTCGTGTGGTACGCGCCGATGCTGCCGCACGAGCCGCATAATCCGCCTGCCCGATTGCTCGAAAAATACACGGTCGAGGGACGAAACCTGAAGCTGGCGAAATACTATGCCATGTGCGAATGGTTCGACGAGACGTGTGGCGAACTGCTCGACTGGCTGGACCAGCACAAGCTGCGGGACAACACGCTGGTCGTATTCGTCGTCGACAATGGCTGGATCCAGGAAACGGGTGAAGTGCGCACCACGCGCGGCAATTTCGCCCCCAAGAGTAAGCTGTCACCCTACGACGGAGGCCTGCGGACTCCCGTCCTGCTCCGCTGGCCCGGCCACACGCGACCTGGCCGTTACGAAGACCTCGTCTCGACGATCGACATCGTCCCCACGATTCTGTCGGCGTGTGGTGTGACGCCTCCGAAAGTGATGCCGGGTCTGTCGCTGCTCGATACGGCCGCCGGAAAGGAAAAACTGGCGCGTGACGCGGTGTTCGGCGAAATATTCGTGCACACGGCGGTGAATCTCGAAACGCCCGCACTCAATCTGACGCACCGCTGGGCCCGTGCGGGCGACTGGAAGCTGATCTCGTTCGAAGAAGAGCCGGTTCATATCGAGTTGTACAACGTGAGAACCGATCCATTCGAAGAGCGAAACATCGCCTCCGAACATTCCGACCGGGTTGCAGAATTGCAAAAGCGGATCAGCGACTGGTGGGCCGCCAAAAAATAAGCATCCCACGTCGCAATTGGTGTCTCTTGTCCTACCGATACCGACCGCCGTGTTCTTTGCACCGCGCAACCAATCTTGGCGTGACTCACCTCTTCGTCCGTCATCTGCGTGTATCCGGCCCCTCTGTGGCTGAAACGGTCGTCTTTGCGGCCGGTTCTGCTAAGAATTCAACTTGGAAATTTTTTCCCGACGACCAAGGTCAAGCTCTTGTCCGCGTTTGGTTGCCGCCGATTGCCGCGCCAACCGTGAGGGGCTTTCCCCTCAACCGTGCGGGGGCGCCGGGCACCCCTCACGATTGCAAATTCCCGGCGTTTCTCCCAATCGTGAGGGTCTTTCGCCAATCGTGAGGGGCTCCGGCGAGTGTTCCGTCCCGGCGACCTCCCCACGATTCGTCCGCCGCACCGCTCGTGACGTCGCCCTGATACCCAGACCGGCAACAGCCCCGGGCGGCAGTTGCCACGCACCACCCCCGTCGATATGCCGGCTTGCCCGATTTGACTCGCAGCGCGGCGGATACGTGCATGAGCGTCTCTCGACGTTGCATGAGCGAAAAGGTCCTGGCAACCTGTTGAAAATGGGGACTGTCCCTTTCCGAACAGAGAACTCTCCGCAACAAATCGATATTGCCGGGAGGGACTGTCCCCTTTTTCAACGTGAGGCGTTTGACCCCTTTTTCAACGTCGCTGCCTGGATGGCCGCGCGCCTCCCCTCTTGATATTATACATAATAACTAATTATGTCAATATCAAATTGGACGAAATCTCGACGGATGATTCAGCAGAGTCGCTGTCACATTTTGGGTAGTGGGTCAGGTTGATTCAGACGGCGTGTCTGTAGTCGGGGCAGGAGGGTTGACGCACATTTCAATCTCATCTCGGTCAATACCGAAGTATCCGAGTTCAGCCCAGACGGACAACAAATCGTCGTCATGAAGTTCTTGGTTCGGGCGAAGTACGCGAAGCTGCGACTTGACCGAAAGCAGGAACAGCCATGCGAAATTGTAGGCTTTTGCGTGCTCGCCTGTTTTCGACAGCTTGTCGCTAAACCTGTCGATCATCGCGACAACCTCGGCGACCCTCCCTTTGACGATCATCGACGCGACAAATTCGGCTGGGTGCATCCCCGCATTCTACCGCGGCGGAAGGATGGCGGGAAAGCGGGGGCGGCAGGAGATGCCAGAGCGGTCGCCGCCTATCCGTCGGCCGGGAATCTTCAACACGGATCAGGGAGTTCAATTCACAAGCCGAATGTTCACGAGCCGATTGGAGCTGGCGGGAGTGAACATCAGCATGGATGGCAAAGGTCGGGCGCTGGACAACGTGTTTATCGAACGGCTG
>DASYAR010000448.1:0-20053 GCA_036501235.1 Planctomycetaceae bacterium | reverse complement strand
TCCCCCCACCGTCCGAAACGCCCCCCAAAAAATAGCCGCGCTCACCGGGATTTTCGCTCTGGCCGCCAAGCGGCCGACCGCGGTTCAGTTCCGTTGAATTCGCCTTGAAATACGGCCGAAACCTCGATAATCGACTATGCGCAAGCATTGGTGTATGAATCAAACAGGAAACTTGCTAGAATGTTGGCGTGCGGTGGAGTGGCTTGGCCAGATAATGTCAGGCAACACGGCAGAAGCGTTTTTCAGGAATCGATTATGGCAGAAGGCAAGATCAAGCGGCTGACGGACAAGGGTTTTGGTTTCATTGAAACCGGAACCGACAAAGACATGTTCTTCCACACGTCGAATGTCGAAGGCGTGAGCTTCGACGAACTGCGCGAAGGACAACGGGTTTCCTACAACCCGGGACAGGGCCCCAAGGGCCCGCGGGCCGAAAACGTCCGGCCAGTCTGAGTTTAGATTGTTTCGATGCGAAGCAGCCGACGAAATTCGTCGGCTGCTTGTGTTTTTGGGCCTGTTTGAAGGCTGCTCAACCGGTGGATTGACGAGTGGCGGGCAGGTTGGAAAACCTGCCCTACGGCGATGAAAGACGTGCCGTCGCGCGAGGAGCCTGTGCCGGGTCGGCAGTGGGCAGGAGCTCGAACAGGTCGCGGTGGGGGTCGCGCAGGGTACGGCCGAAGAGGGCCCAGAGATGGTCCTGGTCGACGACGACGGGGCCCAGAAATGGCTGCTTGTCATTCAATTGGTCCAAAGGCAACCGGGCCAGCTCGCGGCCGGTCTCGGCGTTCAGCCATAAAAGCACCGCACGCCACACGTCGTTCTGCTGGATTTCTCGCCGGGCGACGAGCAGGTCGCCGCTAGCCGGGCAGACTTGGGCATCGAGAACCTGATCGGCGTCGTGCTGCCAGAGCAGGTTGCCGTCGGTAATACCGAGTGCCTGCCAGCCTCGCGCGGTTTCGACGATCAGCCGCTCGCCAGTCAGGCCAATCATCCGCCGCAGGTCGGGAATCGGCTCCTGCCAGACGCGCCGGCCCGTCTCCAAATCGAGACACTCCATCGCGAACACGCCCGGTTGCGAGACGAACAGCCGATTGCCGATCACCAGTGGCACGCTCGGCGACTGTTCGTTGGCAGCCAGGGCCTGCGACGGCGGAATCCATTGCCGCCGGCGCACCCACACGGGCCTGCCGGTGAAATCGCAGCAGAAGACTGTTCCGCCCGCGACACCCACGATTTTCGTTCCCGCAATCACGGCTTGGCAGCTCAACTGCCGATCCCACAGGTTCCGCAATTGGATCACCGGCTGCTGCGAAATGACGTCGCCGGACGTCGCGTCGATTTGCGAGAAATCGATCGCTGATAGTCCATTCTCGTGTGGAGTGGCGAACGTCAACGCATACACTCGGTCCTGCAGGAGCAACGGATCGGAGGCCACGTTGACGGCGTTCTTCGTCGTCCACCTTACTTGGCCGTTCGCCGAATTCAGGCACACGAGTTCTGGATTCGCTTTCGCCAGACGGCGGACATACAGGCGTTCGCCTGCCACGACCGGCCGTGCGGGAGTGAGCGGCCAGCCATTGGCCGGCGCTTGCTCTTTTCCGACCGGCTGAGTCCACACCTGCTGGCGAGACTTGACGTTGTACGCTGTGACCTGAAAGCGGTTCGACAGATAGAGCACATCTTTGACGAGAGCCCAGCCTGTCTGCCGCGCCACCCAATCGATCTCACCGGAATGGGGATTGCCTGGATTCTCGCCGACGTCTCCGCGCAATGCGGCACGATGCTGGACCTCATAGCGGACGGGCTTCACTCCGAGGCGCGGCGACGACTCGACGACGGCCGGCGGGGCGATTCCTTTCGCGACAGCCTGCTGTTTCATTTCGGCCACCAACCGCTCGAAAGCATCCGGGGCGACTTTGACGCTTTCCAGCGGCACGGTCTCTTTGACCGGTTCTCCGGCATCGCGGCCAAGCATGGCGGCAGCCAAACGCAATCGGGCGGCAATCGACGGTCTTTGATCGGGCTCGGCGCTGCGGAGGGCTTGTTCATATTCGGACGCGGCCCAGGCGAAATCGCCGATCACCAGCGCCCGATCGCCGAGCCACTGGTGCGCCGTCGCCGCAGCGGACGTGCCGAAAAACTGCACCGCCAGCGCCTGCATCATCCGCGGATTTCCGTCGGCGGCCGCCTGCTGCAATCGCAATCGTCCGATGGCCGAGAATTGCGAGACCATCGTCTGCTGCAACTGCGGGTTGTCGCGCATGGCCAAATCGACGGCCTGCGTCAGCGACAGTAAGAGTCGGGGGTCACGCCCGTCCGGAAACAGTCCCAGCGCGAGGTCGGGCCGGGCCGATGAGATGATCTGGCAGGCGTCACGATATGATTGCTCGGCCAACGCCGCGTCGAGCTCTGCGAGCGTGTTGAAACCTTCCTTGCTGGAGTTGGCGATCAGCGGGTGCTGCCATTGGAACGGGACCGTCACATCGGCCTGCCCCTCGTGCAGCTTGTCCGCCAGGGCGCGCTCGGCATTCACTCGCGACCATTCGACGAGCAGCCTTGTCCGCTGCCGGTTGTCGGGCCAACCCTGTTCCGGGTAAGCCGGCCGGCTGTACAGCGTGAGGCGCCGACACAACTGCCGGACTTCCGACCATTCTTCAGCCACGATGCGAAATAGCAGTTCCGCCGTGGCCGGCGAATCGGGAACCGTCTGAAACTGCGCGTTGGTGCAAATCGGGGCGCTGAGCAGCAGACTGGCCGCTTTCGTCCACGGTTCGCGGTCTCCTTCGCGCATCAATCGCCGCGCCAATTGCTCGTAGTTCTGGCTCAGGCGGTAGCTGTCTTGATGGTCCCACGCGTCATACACTTCAGCGAGCTGATTGAGCGTGGCCACGCGTTCGGCGGCCGGAACTTGTCTCGCGGCATTTTCTTCGATCAGGCCAGTCAGCAGAAGATTTCCGAGATTCGACGGCGGGACCGACGCCAGAGTCCGCATCGCGCACGCGGCGCGCCACGCGGTCATGTCCACCCCCGACGGCAGGCTCTCGACGACGCGCGCCTGCCACGCCGGGGGATTCGGGTCTCCGTTGATGACTGTGGCCGGAACGCGCGTACAGAGTTGCGGGTCGGCAAAGTTCGAGAAAGCGGTCAATTCGGAAATCCGCAAATGCTCGAGGACGATACGCCGTGGATCGTTCCATTTCGAGCTGAGGAGGCCGACGTGCGACCAGCCGCCGCGGATGCCGCGCAGGGGGTCGAGCACACGGCTCCAATGGACGCCATCGCCGCTCGTCCAGCATTTGATCGTGCCGCTGCCGACGATCAGCCGCAGCCATTGGCCCGGTCCAATGAATGGGGCCTGCAGTTGGTTGAGATCGGCCCCCATTTCGAACCAATTGGCATTGGGTTGCTGAAACTGGATGGCGGGCTGGCGCGTGCGCTGGTCGCGCATCACCGACAACACATAAAGCGGCTTACCCGTGTCGTCGCCAAAGTAAATTCCCGTGCCTGGCGTGGCTTCTCCCAACCGAAACACGACTTCGTAGAGTCCCAGATGCGGAATCTTGACGGCGCTCCAGGCGGTGGCTGCGGTTTTTTCGGAGGCCAGCTCGACGCTGCCGTCTTTGAGGCGTTTGAACGTGGTTCCGGCGGCGGGTTGGAGGGGCCAGTCGAGGGAGGCGGGGGAGGCAGGGGCGGAGTCTTTGGTGAGGGCAGCACCGGCCGGGACCAATTCTCCTCGAATCGGTGCCCCCCGGCCGCTCGCTGGGTCGGGATAGGGGAACGGTTCGGCGCGGTACATGGTCAGTGTGCGGAGCCAGGCGCGCTTGTCGAAATAGACTTCAATGGGTGGGGCGTCGAGCGGCACGGTTAAAAGGTGCAGATCGCCGCGATTGACGACGAGCGCTCCGTCCTGGTGACGAATCTCGATTGCCCCCGCGAGGCTGCGAAAATAGACGTCGTTGTCAGTCGCAGCCAGTGCGTACGTGGCCGGTTGCAACTCCGTATCTTTGCGCGTGATCCTGTAAGCAGCCCAGTTCGGGCGCGGGTGCTGAAAGTAATGCAGCGAGACCCCGGTGCGTCCGTTCCAGAAATAGACCGCCATCCCATGGTGGTCGAATGGCGTCAATGCCAGGACGGCGTCGCTCGGCCACGGAGCGCGCAGCCTGACAAGGCCCTCATAGCCGGCGACGATTCCTCGGCCTCGGTTCGTTTCGAAGAAGCGATGATTCTGTCCGGGAACCGGGGACAGCCAGCGCATGAGCTGGCTCTGGCTGAGGCTCTTCGGATCGCCGTCGGCGTCCCGAAATGCCGCCTCATGGAAAGACAGCCGCGGCAATTTGGGATCGAGCTCCGGCCAGTCGCTGGCTGCGGAATTCTGTTTTGCCGGGTCGGCTTTGTCGGGTTGAGCTGCGGTACAGACCGTGCCACCGATCGCAAACATCCCAATCAGGGCGACCAAGCTCCGTGAGGGGCGGCATATTTTAGCCAGTGGCGCAAACCGATGGCCTGATTCAGCAAACGACATGAAGCCCCGGTAGAAACGACATGGCAGGGAATCACCGGTCGCCATTTGATCATTAACCACTGAATGAATTGCGTCGGACAGAACGACTCGCCGCTCACATCAATTATAAAATGCATCCACCATCGTGACGACGACCATGATCGCCCCGATTCCCAATTTGCCGACGGTCCCGAGGACACGACCGACCATCGCCGCCGAGCTGATATTGAGACGCTCGTTCTCGTTTTTGCCCTTCCAGTATTCACCCAGATAGGCGCCGCCAAAAGCCCCGCAGGCCCCCCCGGCCACGGCGCCGATGAGATTCCCGACCAACGGGACGGGAATCGCCGTGCCGAGGATTGTGCCCCCAATGCTTCCCAGCATGGCGCCGGCAACCGACAGCAGCATTCCGCGCCTGCTGCCGCCGGACTTGGCCGCCCCCGCCGCCCCCGCCGCGAATTCGATGATTTCTCCCAGCACAGCCAGCCCGAAGACCAGTCCCACGACCCACCAGTTGATGCTGGTTCCGGTCGGATGCTTTACCAGCCAGGCGAACAGCAGCGTCGCGACGACGATCACCCAGTTACCCGGAAACGTAATCAAGTTCGAGGCCAGCGCGGCGAGATTCACGAGGATGAACAGCACCGCCAGCGTGTAATACCAGAAAGTCCCCATCGCCCAATCATCGTGGCCGAGCGCGTGAATGACAAGCGACGCTCGGCCCGGTCAGTGAGGTGTATTCGTTAAATGGGCGTGGTCCCCAGAAACGCCGACGCTGGCAGCGTCGCCCACGTGGCCGATGCTGCCAGCAACGGCGTTACCACAAAGGGATACCCCCAATTAACGGATTTACCCATGTCAATGGACGCGAATCACAAAACTGTCGAGCATGGTTGAAATCTTAGTCGCGAGCGTTACGATGGTGCTGTTCGCAGGCGTCACGCGCGTGCCGACTGCGAACACAGACCTGGGTGTCTCTTACGGCTTGTCGCCGGGGAGAAGAATAGGGAAGACGGTGTGAATCCGTCGCGGTCCCGCCGCTGTAACCGGGGACGAACATTGCGATAGCCACTGCGTGCAACTCGCCTGTCGGTCAGAACACGACCGGCATGAAGAGACCTGCCGTGGGAAGGTGCAAAGTTCGGTTTGATCCGGGAGCCAGAAGACCTGCCCAGTCGTCGAACAGACGAACGGCTCTTTCGGGGAAAAGACGTTGTCGTGAGAGGCCAACCGCTGAGCCGGCAGAGAGCCCATTGCGCACCAATCGCGACTCCTGCCCGGTCCACAATTTAGCGTGATCGCCTGCCGATTGACCGACACCGTGTTGGTCGATCCATCCGATTGACGCCCCAGCACTCCGGCCATTCACCAACGCCGCTTCTCGTAAGACTCGTTCGGGACATCGCTCGCCCGTCATGTTGACGGCGTGCGACAGACAACGAGGACTTGTCATGCCTACGAGAACGAAACACACCGTCAACTCCAGCCCCCCGCCCACTCCCCTTTACGACCGCCGTAACCTGCCCTCTTCGCGCCGCAGCAACTTTCGGGGGTTCACCCTGATCGAGCTGTTGGTCGTCATCGCGATCATCGCGATTCTGGTCTCGCTCTTGTTGCCAGCGGTCCAACAGGCGCGTGAGGCGGCCCGCAGCGCGCAGTGCAAGAACAACATCCGGCAACTGCTGCTGGCGCTGCATAACTACGCCGATACTTATTCCAATACGATCGTCCCCTACTCGATCGACAACCAGGCGCAAATTCAGTACACGCTGGGCACCGGTTCGAATCCCGGGCAAACCCGCTATTGGTTCGGGAACGTCGATTTCTCCCAGGCGAATCCTGCTCTGCAGCTCGATTTCACTCAGGGCTTCCTGGCCCCATACATGGAAACGAACCGCGCAGCGTACCAGTGTCCGGACTTTGGTCCCGATCAAGTCGACCTGGTGCGCTTCGGTCAGATGGCCTCGGGCTACGGATACAACGCGTATTACATCGGCCCAGGCATCGGCTACGACTATTCCAACTGGCCGAACGTAGCCGTGGCCTCCACTCCGGTCTGCTATAAGTTTGCCGCCGTCACGCAAATGACGCAGACAATCGCGTTCGCCGACAGCGCCGTTTACAACTCGTGGAGCTACTATCCCAACGAGTTCTTCATCGAAAACTGGTATCTCGAGCCGCCGAGCCAAACCCAGCCGACCGTACACTTCCGGCACCTCGGCACCGCCAACGTGGGATTCCTGGATGGGCACGTCGAGACCGTGGGCCGAAGTTGGGTCAATTTGCCCTCTTATTTCTCGGCGGCCGATATCCAAAGCAATTACGCCCACCAACTGGGATTCATCGGCAACAACGACTTTTATTACCAGCGAGCGAAGACGACGGTGACGCCATGAATTCGAATGGGATTCGGCAAATATCAACGAGCGATCGACGGAAACGGAGGTTCTCATGGGGAGATTGATCGGCCTCTGTTCTTTGTTTGGAGTCGCGCTGATAACAGTCGCGTGGTCGGTGTACTCGTGGCTGGGTGGACGGCCTCCTGCGTCCATTACCGGCAATGACGTAACCTATATCTGCCTGGAGACTCGTGAAGTGATCGATGGACCGGTGCAAGCGGTGCCGGCCCTCAATCCCAGCACGGGACGCCGGACCCTGGTCCGAGCGGTCTATTCCAACAGCACGAAAGAATGGGTTCCGGCCCCATCGGAAGAAATGTTGCGGAGGAACCGACGGGCATTAGCTCAAGAAGACGGCACATCGCCTTTGGCGTTTGCGCCACCGGAGGAGGCTGAGGAAATGGACGACGTCGAAGAAGACGAGTGACCAGTTTCCGATTTAGGTTCCGCGGAACCGCAGGTTATTTTCACCTGCGGTTTCGCAAATATTTTTTCGTTCTCGAGGCGCGTTATGAAATACCTGACCGGCAACCAAATCCTGTCGCTGTTTCTGCTCGTTCTGTTGACGGGCCTGTTCGGATTTCGATTCGCCGAGCACGACCCGTTCGTCGATCGCGTCGTATCGTTCGAACCGGGCGAAGGGGCCGGCTTTGGACAAGATAAACAGCCGGACATCGTGCTCGGCGCGCCGCGCGGGCACGGCAAGCTCGAACCGTCCGACCACGTCTTGTCGCTCGGCAAGGGAGGCAAAATCACACTGGAGTTCGTCGACAACGAAGTCATCGACGAGGAAGGCCCCGATTTCATCATCTTCGAAAATGCCTTTCTCAAAGCGCCGGGAGACGATCCCGGAAATGGGTTCTTCGAACTGGCCAAGGTGGAAGTGAGTGCCGACGGCAAGGAATGGAAAAAATTCGAATTTGACGCAATCAGCCGTAAAGGCTGCGCGGGCTGGCACCCCGTGCTCGCGAATCCCGATGAAAACGACATCGACCCGACCGATCCGGAAAAGGCCGGCGGAGACGCCTTCGATCTGAAAAACGTGGGGCTCAAGATGATCCGATTCGTGCGGATCACCGACCTCGATAATACGACCGGCGCCAACGGCACGATGGGCTTCGACCTCGACGCCGTCGCCGCAGTGCACTCGCGCCCCCGCGAGAAAGACCCGAGCGAATGAAAACGCCGATCGCAATTTGCTGGAGCGGAGGCAAAGACAGCTCGCTCGCGCTGTTCGAGCTGCGTCGCCGCCCTGAGTACTCCGAATACGAAGTGGTCGCGCTGCTGACGACGATGACGCGCGACTTCAATCGCATCAGTATGCACGGCGTGCGGCGCGAGCTGCTGCAACGTCAGGCGGTCGAACTGGGCCTCACAGTTGACGAAGTGTGGATCTCGCAAGGGGCCACCAACGCGGAATACGAGTCCCAAATGAACGAAAAACTCGCCGAATACCGCGATCGGGGAATCAAGACTGTGGCGTTTGGCGATATTTTTCTCGAAGACCTGCGCACGTACCGTGAACAGAACCTGGCGAAAGTCGGCATGACGGCGCTATTTCCCATCTGGAAGCGCGACACGCGCGAGCTGCTCGAATCATTTTTGACGCATGAATTTCGGTCGATCACCTGCTGCATCGACACGCGCAAGCTGCCCGATTCGTTCGTAGGACGCCAGATCGATCGCCAGTTCCTGAACGAGCTGCCCGCCGAGGTCGACCCGTGCGGGGAAAACGGTGAATTTCATTCGTTTGCCTGCGCCGGCCCGTTGTTCGCTCACGAAATCCCGGTGCGCACCGGCGAAACGGTGCGCCGGGATTCCTTTTTGTTTTGCGATTTGTTACCAATCTGAATTGACCATGAATTCCCATTCAGGACTGTCGAAGATGACGAAATCCCGTTTCCTGCTGCTGGCAATCATCATCGCCGCGGCTGTCTGCATCAGGCTGATTCCCTATGTTCTGGGCGCGCTCGGCCTGACCGACGTCCGGCAGTTCGCCGGCTTCCTCTGGAATTTCTCGCCGATCATGGCGCTGTATCTTTTCACCGGAGCACGGTTTCCTGAACGTCGCTGGGCGTATGGGGCTCCCCTGGCGGCCATGCTGTTCAGCGACGTGGCAATCGGCCTGTTTCTGGGAGACATGCGCATGGGTTTGCACCCGATGATCCCCGTGATCTACGGCTCCTATGCCCTGATCATCTGGTCGGGCGCGTTGTTACGGAAACTCCAGCAACGGATGATGGATCAGAACCGCGAGACGCAAGGCCGGCCGCTCAACCAACCCATCCTGTCCGGATTGCTCTTTCTAGGAGCCGTGGCCGGCGCGGGTATTGCGGGCGAACTGGCGTTTTTTATCGTCACCAACTTCGCCAATTGGGTCGTGCAGACGGGATACTATCCGCACACGCTCGACGGACTGATGCAATGCTACGTCGCGGGCATTCCCTTTTTCAAAAATGCGGTTGAGAGCACGCCCCTCTATGGCGTCGTGCTGTTCGGTTGTTCGGCCCTGGCTGAAGCCTGGTTCCCGGCCCTGAAGCCAGGCCCCGTCGAAATCGCCAAGTCCGAGCAGGCACTTCTCGCCTAATGGCTTCTTTGCGCGTCGTTTCCATGATCGCCAGCGCCACCGAAACGGTCGTGGCTTTGGGATGCGAAGATCGGCTCGTCGGTCGTTCGCATGAATGCGATTTTCCGCACAGCGTGCAAAAACTGCCCGTCTGCACGGCCGCGAAGATCGACATCCACGCCGGCAGCGCCGAAATCGACCGACAGGTGAAATCGCTGCTGGCCGACGCCGTCTCAATTTATTCGGTGCATGCCGAGATTCTCGATCGGCTGCGCCCCGACGTCATCATCACGCAAACGCAGTGCGCGGTGTGCGCCGTCAGCCTGGCCGACGTCGAACGCGCCGTCTGCTCGCTGGTGGCGTCACAGCCGAAAATCGTCGCAGTCGAGCCGAATGGTTTGGACGACGTCTGGCTCGGCATCCGCCAGATCGCCGAGGCGCTTGACGTTGTCGCAGCGGGAGACGAGCTGGTGCGGCGGTCTCACGAGCGGCTGAAGGCCATCGAGCAGCGGATTGCAAATCAATCATCCCGCCCCTCGGTCGCCTGCATCGAGTGGATCGACCCGTTGATGGCCGCGGGAAACTGGGTGCCTGAGCTGGTGCAGATCGCCGGTGGAATGAACCTGTTTGGCGAAGCCGGCAAGCACTCACCGTGGATGACGTGGGACGAGCTTCTCGCGCGCGATCCGGCAGTGATCGTCGTCATGCCCTGCGGCTGGGACATTCCGCGATCGCGCCGCGAAATGCCCGCTCTGTCGAATCGCCCGGAGTGGCGCCAATTGCGGGCCGTGCAAACCGGCCGCGTCGTGCTCACCGACGGCAATCAGTTCTTCAACCGCCCCGGCCCCCGCGTCGTCGAATCGGCCGAAATCCTGGCGGAGATCTTTCATCCCGAAGTTTTCGATTTCGGGCACCGAGAGCGGGCGTGGGTGAAGTTCTAATCGAACTTGAGCTTCAAGGCCGTAATGATCGGATACACGCCAGCCGGTTCCACAACGCAATCGACGACCGTCAGTCCGACCGATTCGAGCAGCAGCGTCATGTATTTCGCTGAGCGCGGTCGGTGTTTCACGTTCCAGACGCGTCTCAAGAAACGGCCCGTCCCATAGGGATCGACCATGCCGTGAGTGATCAGGCTGCCTCCCGGAACCATCACGTCGCGCAGGGCGCGAAACAGCTCGACGAGTTGCGGATCGGTCAAATACTCGGCCAGCCCCACCACCTTGACGATCTGGGCCGCGACGTCGGGCAGAACCTCCCGAATCCGGCAGGCGTCCCCCTTCAGAAAATGAATGGATTGCGAAATGCCGAGACCGGCCGCCAATTCCCGGCCGTAGTCAAAAGCGTCGTCATCCCGGTCGATCAGATAGGCATTGACTCGGGCCGGGTCGGTGCCCGAATCGGCAAGCGCCGTCTGAATGTGGCGACCTGGTCCGGCTCCGATTCCCAGCACGCTGATCGGAGACCGGGCGCCGTGCGCTGTCATCAGTGAGGCCAGCTTGCCCGTGACGATGCGGCGACGGTTGCGCGACGCCATCGAGACGGGATCGTCCCGCAATGCCTGGCGATCGGACCGGTCCACCGGCTCGTCGTTGCGATACAGGATTTCCATCGAGCGCCAGCCGCCGGGTCGGGCCTGCGCTTCGGCGATCAGCGGGCTCGCGCTGCGCGTCATCTGCCGCTGTAAGACCCTCACCGGCAGCAGAAAATTCCGCCAGGGATTCGTGAGCAGGTAACTGGCGCGCTGCCGCATCGATGGAACTTCGTACGGCATCGTGGCATCGCCGGCAAACCGCAGCGGTGGCGCGTGATGGCGTTCCCGCACGCGGCTCGAATCGGCCAAAGCAGGCATGGCTGTGCGTCCTTTGCAGCAATTGTCAGGCGATCAGCCCATCGCAACCAGCGCCATGCTTGTGCAGTGCCTCTTGCAACCAGTCGCGATGCGCGGCGATGTGGGCCGCCAGTTCGATTGCTGCAGGGGATGCTCCCGCGGCGGGTTCTACGACCAATGGCAAGCTGCCGTGACCGTTTATTAATTCCGACGTGCGAATTTCCATTGTTTGGCTCCAGACTCTCGGCCCTCACGCGTTTCCGCATGGCGGATCGCGGCCTGGGGCGGATGCCCCAGGCATCGTCGCCAACCCGCGGCCCTGCGATTGCGGCGGAATCCTAACTCTGAACGCAAAAAGGGTAAATGCCGGTTCTGCCGTGTAGTGAAAATGTAGGGATTCTCGCCAATCCACGACCGGTAACGCATGTGTAGCGCATTGGAGGGTATTTTCCGGCCCTAACGCGCCGATTGTCGGGAAAAATGCGGTGTTATGGGCTGACACCCGATAATTGGGGCAAGCCTTTTCAGCGAACAGGGAAGTACGAACGATGGCTGATACGGATCCACTAGCATTGATTTTGTCGGGCGGCCCCACCCATCTCGGTGCACCGGACCTGACGCATCAATCTGGCGTCGCCGCCTTGTCACGCATCGCGCAGGCCGCTTCGCATCTGGGCCGGCGGTTCGAAACCGTCGCGATCGACCAGTGCTGTGCCCCGGCGATTACGACGAAGTCCGTCTGCTGGACCTATGCCGCCCTGCTGTCGGCTGCCCGCGTCGTGGCCTCCCGCCTGATAGCAAATCCTCTCTTCCGACCAGGCGACCGTGTCGTGGTGCTGCTTCCCAATTCGCCAGAATACGTGGCTGGGTTCTATGGGGCGCTCCTGGCGGGTGGAGTTGCCGTACCGGCCCCGCCAAAAACGGAAGCCGGGGCCTTGCGGGCGATTTTCGCCTCGACAGAGGCGGTCGCCGTCGTTGCCGATTCAGCAGTGATGAAGTCCCGCGCTGACCTGCAATCATTGACTCGCGAAACGGTGGATCTTTCGGACGCAACCGCGCCAGAAGCGACCAGCGACGGGCCCGTCCACGACTTCACCGGAAATGAACTGGCGGCGATCTTTTTCACGGGGGGATCGACGGGCTCCCCCAAGGGGGTCATGCTCAGCCATCGCAACCTCCTCTCGAACGCCCGCTCGATCCAACAGTACCTGCGAATTACCAGCGCCGATCGGCCTCTGAGCATTTTGCCGTTCCATCACGCTTTCGGGAATTCGGTTTGGCAATCTCATCTGTTGGCGGGCGCGCACATCGTCCTCGATGGACAGACGTCGTTTCCGGAAACATTGATCGAGGCCCTGGTGCGCCACGAGTGCACGAGTCTCTCGGGCGTGCCCGATCTATTTCGCATGTTGCTCGAGCGATCGTCCCTGGGGCAAACCCGCCTGCCGAACTTGCGGTATATGGCCGTGGCGGGGGGCGCCCTGCCGCACGACCTGTCGCTCGAAATGTCCCGCCGCATCACCCCGGCCGAGTTCTTCGTGATGTATGGCCAGACCGAAGCGACGGCCCGACTGGCCTATCTACCCCCTGAATATCTCGGCCGAGTCCCCGGGACCAGTATTGGCCGCTCCGTTCCGGGCGTCACGCTCGAAATCGTCGATGAGCACAATCAGCCTGTCGCACCGGGCGCCGTGGGGGAATTGCGCGCCACAGGCGAAAACATCATGCTGGGATACTGGCGTGATTCTGCGGGGACGGCGGAACGGGTTCGCTCAGGGTGGCTGTACACCGGAGACCTGGCGTCGCGGGACGCTGCCGGTTGGTTCTCGCTCCAGGGACGCAGCAGCTCAATCATCAAGATCGCCGGCTTTCGCGTCCAGCCTGGCGACCTCGAAGACTTTGCCGTGCGGCGGCTCGAAGCGATCCAGGCGGTCGCCGTTCCCTGCGACACGGCAGATTTCGGGACGCGCCTGGCATTGTATGTGCGCCACGGCACGACCACGCGAAACCTCACGCTGTCGGAAATGATCGCGCGGTGCCGGGCCGAGTTGCCCCGTCAGATGGTGCCGGAAGTGATCCAAGTCGTCGACGAGTTTCCCCTGAACCAGGCCCTCAAGATCGATCGCCCGTTGCTGAAACGTCTTGCGGAAGAATCCCGCGCCGGCAGCCGCCGCGCCCTGGCCTGAATTAAACCCATCAGAAAAACAGGAACTGCAGCATGGATCGCCTTACGATTGAAACCCGCGTCATCGAATTTCTGCGCACGGTCACCGGCCTGGATTCATTCACTGCCGAGACCGACCTGTTCGACGCCGGAGTCACCGATTCTCTCACGATGATGGACCTCCTGGTGTTCGTCGAAACCGAATTCCTGGTCCGCCTGGGTTTTACCGATCTGACCCCGGACGTGTTCAAGACGCCGCAATCGCTGGCAGATCTGATCGCCCAGCGGCTCGCGTCGGCGCAGCAATCGATGGCCGCCTGAAGCTGGCTTCCCCGTACAACTATCCCCTTCGAGAAACTCCGCCCACATGTCACACAACACCCTGCCGCCGAAACCGCGCCCCCTGGGAACCAGCGCGGTTGAACAACGTACATCGTCCGGGCCGGCCGACGGTTCCTCGGTGGAGTTGCCGTCCAGCGTGGACGGCGGCAAGGTGCGGCTCGATCGCGGCAACACCCGCACGGTCACCGCACCGAAATCTCACGTCCGGTCCTACGCTTCCGCGTTGGCGGTTGAGCAAGCCGACGTCGCCAGCGCAGAGTTGCAGCATTTCGTATTCAGCCACGGTCAATACTTTGATTCGTACCTGGCCACTGAACCTGGCCGCTTGAATTTCTGGTCGCCCACCGGACCGGGACTGGTCTCGTACGCCCGGCGCGGCAGGCACGCGCTGGTCGGAGGGGGACTCATTGCGCCCGAGGACCATCGGGCGGAGCTCTTGCGCGAATTCGTCGAATTCGCGTCGAACCGCAGGCTGAACGTCTTTTTTCACAACATCGGCGACGACGACCTGCCGGCCTTTCGTCAACTCGACTTCCAGATCACCAAATGGGGCGAGGAGCCGATCATCGATTTGGGATCGTGCACCTGGGGCGGCAAGCCGTTCGAATGGGTGCGCCGCCAGACGAATTTCTGCCTGCGGAATGGACTGCAGGCGTTCGAAGTGCTTCCCGATACGCTCGAGCCCGAACAGTGGTCGCGCACCCGTGCGGAAATCCTCGAAGTTTCCACGGAATCTCTGTCGCTGAAGGCCCAATCGGATTCCATGAAATTCTTCGAAGGACGAATCGACAACCACGAGTTGGGACTGCGGCGACTGTTTATCGCCCGCAGCTCTTACGGCGCCGGACGAATCGAGGGCTTCCTCATCTGCAATCCGATGCGCGAGGGGACGATGTGGTCCACCGAATTGTATCGGCGGCGACTCGATTCCGTCCGCGGCACGATGGCCTTTTTGATTCACCACACCTTGCAGCAACTGCAGGCGGAGGGCATCACTCGGGTCGGTCTGTGTCTCGATCCGGGATTGAACTGCGAAACTCCGCTCCCTGGCGACAGCTTTCTGGTGCGGCGCGGGATGACATTCGGCAATCGTTATCTGAACGCCGTCTTCGATGTGTCCGGGTTGCGGCATTTCAAGAGCCGTTTTCGCCCGCGGTACGAAAACCGCTACGTCTGCGCGCTCCCCAAAGTGTCCATCGGATCGGTCATGGCCTTCGCCAGCCTGTCGGGGCTGTTCAATTTGAGTCCGACCAAGCTGGCGCGAGTCATCATGGGACACTGGCGGAAAGGCGCGGCGCGGCAGTCGCTGGATTGCTGAAGCTGGCATCCGGTCCAGGTCCGCGAAAGGCCCGTTAACCGTTCATCGCCACGAGGGCCTGATCACGGGTGGCGTAAATCGGCCAGATGGTGTGCAATTTCGTCACACGCAACACCTGGACGACGTTGTCCGAGACGTTGCACAGCGCCAGCCGGCCTCCCCTTTGTGAGACGCGCTTCCAGAGCTTGACGACCGCCCCCAGCATGGCCGTTCCCAGGTAGTCGCCGAGCGCCAGATCGATCACGAGATTGACCGGCCCGTCCCCGGACCTGTTGATGAATTCGAGCAGGCCGTCGGTTTCATGCACGATTTCCGGCTCATGCAGGCTCCCCAGGTGCATCATCGGATTGAGCACGAGCGTCTTGCCCAACTCCTCGCGGGAAAAAATGTGTCCCGGCGCGAGTTGGACGGGCATTGTGGAAGCTGGCATGGTGACACCTCAGTAGTTCGCAGGACAAATACGGATTGCCGTCTATTCTGCCGACAACCGATTTTGATTTCCAGTGGTCATCCGGCCCTGGCGAGAATAAAATGCCAACTTGTCGCAATTGGGCCGCTCTGCCGTTTCGGCGGCAGAAGCTGGAGCAGGACGTCCCGACCAGAAAGACCAAATGACCTGGGAGCTCAATACGCGTGCTGTGCAGCTTGTGGAATCGCTGTTGCCGTCGGCCGCCACGTTGCGCTTGTCGGTCCACGAAATCGCGGGCGGGGGACGCGTGCTCGACTGCGGAATCGCGGCCGAAGGGGGATTGGGCGCGGGGCTGGCGTTGGCGCAGGTTTGCACCGCGGGATTGGCCGAGATTTCGCTGACGAACGGCGAAATCGCCGGGCGCGGCTGGCCGCACGTGCTGGTGGCCAGCGACCATGCCGTTCCCGCGTGCCTGTTCAGCCAGTATGCCGGCTGGCAGATCGGTGTCGAGAAGTTCTTCGCGATGGGCTCCGGACCGATGCGGGCCCTCTCGGCCCGTGAAGAGGTTTTCAAAAAACTCGACTATCGCGAGACGGCCACGGCCACGGTGGGCGTCCTTGAAGGGCGAAAACTTCCCACGCCGGCCGTATTCCAATTCCTCGCGGAAAAAACCGGAGTTCGCCCGCAAGACACCACTCTGCTCATCGCCCCCACAGCCAGTGCCGCCGGAAATTTTCAGGTCGTCGCCCGCGTCGTCGAGACGGCGCTGCACAAATTGTTCGAGCTCGGGTTCGACGTCACGCGCATCCGCTCGGCTTCGGGAACGGCCCCGCTGGCCCCCGTCGCCCGCGATGATCTCAGCGGTATTGGCCGCACCAACGACGCCATTCTGTACGGCGGCCGCGTCACGCTCTGGGTCCGTGGCGACGATGAATCAATCGCCGCGATCGGCCCCCAGGTTCCATCAATGTCGGCGGCCTGTTACGGCGAGCCGTTCATGAAGATCTTCGAAAAGGCCGGGCACGATTTCTACAAGATCGATCCGCATCTGTTCAGCCCGGCGGAGATCGTGTTCCAGAACCTCGACACCGGCACAGTTCAAATCTTCGGCCAGATCGCTCCGCATTTGCTCAAAGTTTCATTCGGGATCTGACTGCGGCACTCGTGACCGTATAGCCGTGAGGCGCAACCGAGTGTCGTAGCCAATGCGGCCGAATCCGCCAATTTCAAAATGCATATCGTCATCCTCTCGAACCCGAACAGTTGGTATCGCCGCGATCTCGAACGCGCGGCGCGACAGGTGGGGCACCGTGTCACCGCCCTTCCCTTCGAGCGGCTGGCGGCCCACGTGAATTCAGGCCGCTCCTGCATCTGGGAACACGAGGCCGAGACCGAAATCTCGGCTGTCGACGCGGTCATCGTGCGAACCATGCCTCCCGGCTCGCTCGAACAGGTCGTGTTTCGCATGAATCTGCTGGCGCGGCTGGAAAAAGCGGGGGCCCAAGTCTTCAACCCGCCGCGGGCCATCGAATGCGCCGTCGACAAATACCTGACCACGGCGCGGCTCATCGACGCCGGCCTGCCGACGCCCCCGACGATCGTCTGCGAGAGCTCCGAAGCGGGCCTGGCGGCGTTCGAGCAACTCGGTGGCGACGTCGTCGTCAAACCGGTGTTCGGAGCCGAAGGCCGCGGCATCTTGCGAGTCAGCGATCCGGACCTCGCGCTGCGCACATTTCGCACGCTCGAGCGGATCGGCGCCGTCCTGTATCTGCAACGGTTCGTTCAGCACGAGGGATTCGATCTGCGGGTGATGGTCCTGGACGGGCGCGTGCTCGCCGCCATGCGCCGCCGCAGTCCGCATGATTTTCGCACGAATGTTTCGCGCCAGGCCCGGCCCGAACCGGTTGAGCTCACCGACCAGGAATGCGACTGGGCACTCCGCGCGTCGGCGGCCGTCGGCACGCGGATCGCCGGGGTCGACATCCTGTACGATCGGTCGGGCGCCGGGTTCGTGATAGAAGTTAACGGCGTCCCAGGGTGGCGCGCCTTGTCACGCGTGACAGCCTGCGATGTGGCGCAAGAAATCATCCATAGTCTCGAACGTCGGCATACGCCACGAGGATAAGAACTGCTTGATGCTTTCGACAAACTGGCCATCGACGCGCGAGCTGGTCCGCGACTGGAATCCGGTGCGGTATGCCGAGTGACGTCGGGCGTCCGCTGGAAATCCTGTGTGAAGACGGTCCCGTCCTGGCGGTGAATAAGCCGGCAGGACTATTGACGCTGGGCGCCAAACCGGGAGTTCCCACGCTCGAGCGACACGTCAAACAGTTCCTGAAAGACAAATACGACAAACCAGGCAACGTCTATCTGGGAATTCCGCATCGTCTCGACCGGCCGGTTTCGGGTGTCGTCGTCTTCGCCAGAAATTCGAAAGCCGCCGCGAGATTGGCCGAACAATTCCGAGATCGCCAGGTCCACAAAATCTATTGGGCCCTCGTCGAACGGCCGCCCGCTGCGCCGGCAGGCGAGCTCGTGAATTGGCTGCTCAAAGCGCCCGATCAAGCCAGCGTCCAAATCGTCCCACCCGAGACACCCGGCTCACGCGAATCCCGACTTCGTTATCGACTCCTCGAGCCACATTCCGAGCTCCAAATTCCGAATTCCGAACTCGCCGCCTCTCCTGCCGCGTCACCCCCGCTTTCCCCCCCTGACGAAGCGGGAGAGACGCCCTGGGCCCTCCTAGAAATCGAGCCGCTCACAGGACGGACGCATCAAATCCGCGTGCAGTTGGCCGCGCACGGCTGCCCGATCGTGGGAGACGGTCAGTACGGCGCCACGACACGCTTGACCAGCACCCCCGCCGCCGACCCACGCGACGAGCCCATCGCCCTCCACGCCCGCAGCCTGACGATTTTGCACCCCGTCCGCTACGACAGCCTGACGATCACGGCCCCATTGCCCGGGCGTTGGCGCAATATGTGATCGATACGGCATTTCGCCAGATCATCCAAGACACGACTACGGCGACTCGCCCCGCGAGCCGCGGGGAGGCGATCCGCGCCCTGGACTTGTCGTGTGCCCGGCTAACAATGCAATCACGATGGATGCGAAGGCGCGATCCGTCCGGGCCGCTGATTGAATCACCGTACCTATCGAGATGGTTGACTTTTCCGAGGCGGTGTCGAATGATCGCATTACAGGTGGCGATTGATCGAATAGACATCCGCCCAGCGGTCGGGAGCTCTGCGGTTTCGATCGGGGCGGACGTAATGCGGATCCAATTCTATGAGCAATGTGCTTATTCGGTTTCGGCATGGGCTCGGCGACGCTGTGCAGTTGACGGTTGTGCTGCGGCATCTTGCCGCTGAACGCCCAGACTGGTCGATAGACGTCCAGACGCAGACTGGGAAAGAAACGGCATTCCGCGGACTCTGTCGCCGCGCGTTTTGCCGCGATCGCGATCGTCAAAAGAACTACGACTTGGTTTTCGACCTCGACTGGCCGGAGCCGGCTGAAGCATACGGATGCGACGTACCCGCCACGAAAGCCGAGCGCTGCCTCCGCGAAGTATTTCAGATTTCCCCGCGCAAGGAACTCTGCAGTTACCTGGTCCGAGTCGACGCCGAAAGCCAAGTTCGAGCGGAAAACTACGCGCGATCGATTGCTACTTGCAATGACAACGGACGTTATCGAGTGGTCCTCGTTCATTATGAAGGAAATACGGCGACATCGGCCAAGAATCTGATACATGATGAGGTCGCCGACGTGTGCCGCCTCGTACATCAGTCGGGCTACATCCCCGTGATTCTCGATTGGGACGACCGCTCGCCATTGCCGCGCGACATGCCGGAGATCGTTTGTCCCGATTCGAGGCATTCGTTGTGGATGGGCCTCGGCGTGGGGGACGCGGCAACGATTACGGCGCTAGCGGCCCTTTCGACACTTTGCATCGGAATCGACAGTGGTCCACAGAAGTGCTTCGGAGCCTCCGGCTCGCCAACAATCGCCGTATGGCGCGGGCACCATCCTATCAATTACTACGGGCTGAATCCCAATGTGCGGCATTTGGTCCCGCATGATCACGCAAGATTGATTTATGGCGATCAGGCCGCGCGCGAGCGAGGGAACCGCATCTTCGCGGAAGTCTACAAATTCTCGACGTATTCCGAACAATTCCGCGACGCGTTATTGCATGAAGTTGAAAGCGCGCTCGGCGCCACCGCAGGCCGTCGACAATCACTGCTGGCCTATTCGTTTTGTTCCGCGCACCGCAAGTCTCACGGGCCGCGATTGACACCATCCGACCACTGGGAAATGCTTGCGACCGCCATGGATGCTTGGAATCCCGGCAAGAGGCTGCCCGAGGTCGTCAGCGTGATCGGTCCGCTGACCGAGCCTATTCCGGTCGCTGTTGCAGAACGAAGCGCTGTCATTGCAAGCGCGGTCGATCCCGGGCATCAGGCAGGAGCTTGGCAGGCAATCGAACAGGCGGCGACATACGCTCGCCATCACGGATTCGA
>DASYAR010000447.1:0-14282 GCA_036501235.1 Planctomycetaceae bacterium | reverse complement strand
TGGCCTCGGGTCGGCCGTCCAGCGTCCAGAGATAGGTCGCTCCCTCTTGAGTTTCGCGGGTCGCGTTGGGCCAGCGCAAGACCGGCTCGGCCTCCATTTCGAGCGGGATGGAATCCGCTCCGAGAAACAATTCGTAGCCTTTGGCGATACGATCGATGGCTTCTCGAAAATCGCTTTCCGTTTTCTTCGCCGGCTCCTCTCCAAGGCCGACCCGCCCCAGCCCGAACCAGACGATTGCCACCCAGCACGTTGCAGCCAAAACCAGAATTCCACGCCTTACCATCGAGTAGAACATAGCATCAGGCTCCGGGTCACCCATTCTGCGAAATGTCATCAGGCCACTTCTTTTTTTGTCTTGCTGTCTCGTGGGACGAAGAGGATCACATCTGTGCCGGCATTGCGCAATTACTGCCCCGGGATGCACTTCCTCACACCGGGTTCTTCTTCATCGAACAGTCGAGGCATTGCACGCCATAGCGCGGCGTCGGTCACCCGGCGTCTGGATCGCGGCGGCTTGTCGGTCGTAAGATCGGGCAGCGGGCTGGATGCGGTCGACATGCCGTCAGTCTACTCTGGCCCAGTTCGGCAGTGAATGCCAAACAGATCGACAGACGGCGCTCACTTCCGAACGGGATCAAGCACAGGCAGGCGGGGCACAGCGGGATCAGATCTCGGACGGCAGGCGCGTTTCCGCAAATCCGTCAAAATAGCAATCGATGAGAGGCACGGAGGCGAGAACGCCAGGTGCTCGGGCTCTGACGATAGTGGTACACATTGAACTCGACGGCATGTCTGGGATGGCGACGTAAGTCAGATCAAATGACTGGGCCACCCGGCAACGGCTCTTCCGGTTCCCAGACATGGCGACGCACCCTGCGATCAATCCAATGAATTGGTGCGAAGAATGGGCGGCACGCACCGCCATCGCGCGGCCATCGGCGATCTTCCAGCCAGTTCCCGATGAGATGGTATTTGGGAATTAAAGGCGGTGGTTCGCCAAGCCCAGAATGAAAGACAACGGCTGGGGAAACCATAATTGAATACGCGGCGACGTAGAAAATGAGCGCCACGACCACCACCACGGTCGCCCAGAACGCCACGCCAGGTTTCTTGCGGTCGGTCATCGAAAGAGCCGAGTAGTCGCGAGCATCCAGACAATCGTAAGCGCCCAGGCAACCGTGAGGATTCGATTGACCCAGCGATTCCACGCAGGCCGGTCCGGTTCCTTGCGGAACGCTTCCACGAGCATGTACACGACGGTCGCAAGTACGAACAGCAATAGGAGGATGGTTTTGGCCATGCCCGGCATTCTATCCGGCGTGGAGCGCGGGCGGGAAGGGGAACGCGTTCTAGCGAAGATGACGCTGATTGTCGGCGGCATCTTGCACGAGATCGCGGTAAATGTCCATGAGTCCGATCGTTTCAATATGCAGCGTGCTGTAGTCGCCAATGGCGACGGGAAGTCCGCCCCCATGAGCGATGGTATTGCGAAGCCGTACAAGACGGTCGATCACTGGTTTTTCTTTAAGCTCAAATGGCGAATAATCAATCCCGAGCGTTGCTGCAATTTCCCTCAAAACTGCGCCTTTCAGGTTGGATTTCGTCGAGACTACACGCGTTGTCGGCAGGCGTTTCGTCTTTGGCGGCGGCTGATCGAGCGACCGCAGAAGATCGAGAAGTCGAGTATGGGCAGATATTTTTTTGGCCTGACCAGCTTCACGGATGTCTCCGCGGAGCGCAATGGCAACAAAACACGATTTCAGTTTTCCTATCTCAACAACGCCATTTGCCAGATAATTCAGGTAAAACGACGATGCGTCCTTGACGAAGCCTTCCCAGTGAGCATACATCAGCGCAAGTCCTGACCTTCGCAGGACATCGGCATTTGCAGCAGTGGCACTGTCGATCAAAAGCTTTAGCTGCGTCAATTCCTTTTTTCGCCAAGCCAAGTTTTTATCGAGGCGATTTGCCAGGCGCCCCGGAGTGGCGATTCTCATTTGGAAAAAACGCTCCTGCCGCGAGCCAGGGTTCTTGGAAGTCGCGTCGCGGCAGCAAGTCCCGTCGATGTCAGGAAACTCGTATCCGACCACACTTCATTTTTCACCAAGTCCCTGATGCTGTCCGCTGTCATTTTCCTCGCCTTTTCGATGTCATAGCCAAGCCCGAGTGCGATGACCTCATAGGCCGCCACCGAAAAGCCGCCTGTGAACCGATTCTTTTCATATTTTCGGAAGCTGTCGGAATTCAGCGCTCCCGCAAGAAGATCAAAGGTAGTTTTGAACGCCCGCTCTTCCTTTGGTCTATCGAGCTTTTTCTTGGTGACCACCTCGACCATTTTCTTTGTCAGGTACTCACCGAGCGCCACTCCCGAACCTGGCAGTTCGGGCTCCGCGAGTTTCCTCAGCAGCACGAATCGCAAGGCCAGCTCCACGTCATACGCCTCTTTTTCGAGCTTCTCGGGCAACGAGATGCATTCTCGAAAGTTGGCATATTCCGACAGCTCCGCGAGCCACTTGTAATAATCCCTATCAATGCTGATGAGGATGCAGTTTCGCAGTTCTTGGGCTGTCAGCGTCGCACCCCCGGTATTCAAGCGCTGAAACATCTCATATTGAGCGGACGGGTCGCTTTGCCGTTTAATGATTTTGATGTCCAGCTTAGATCGCTTGATATACCGCTGCTGGTCAGCGCTAATCGGACCTGCGGGGGAGCTTGAATCTGACCAGGATTTTCCCTTGAGTGCCGTCAGATAGGTCGCTTCGGTCAGTACAAGCTGCGGCTTCTGTCTTTTCTCCTCGTCTTTAAGAAGACCCATGAACTCAAAGATGGTCGAAAGGCGCTGGAGCCCGTCAATCACGTCCCACTTTCCGTCTTCCTGCTGAGATACAAAAATCGACGGCAACGGGATTCCGATAAGAATTGATTCAATCCATCGCGCTTTTTGCTCCGGGGACCAGCGAAAGAATCGCTGAAACTCAGGATGGATATCCAGATCACCGCTCATATAGAGATTTTGGATTTCGCCGATCGACATCGGGTATCCATCGGTATGTATCTCTTTGTGCCGTTCGTCGATCTGGACCTGCAACGGATCAGCCTTTCCGTTGCCGGCTGATTTTATGGTCTTTGCCATTTTTGGCTCCTGTCGAGCTTCATCTAGGGGCTTAGAATGCAGAACGCGTGTTTGTTTGCCCAGTTTTACCAAAAAAGTGCGGTTTTCGCGCCAGTTCGTCGCTAGAACGCGTTCTCCTCGCGAACCTTGTCGGAGTTTCATGAGTCAATGGTCGCATGAACCGCCTCAATTTCTTAATCAAACGCTTGGGCTAATCTCCACGGAGTGCGGCCCGCGCCATGGCCGGCGCGTCGGCCTTATAGCCCGACTTAGGGGACACGCGTTCTGCGTGACTGGGTTCGATTCCCCCGCTCTCCGCTACTTGCGCTTTACGAGCGCCTGAACAGCTTCCCTGACCGCCTCTGAGCGGTTCCAGCCCTGCTGTTCAGCCACAGCGTCGAGACGTTCTAAGAGTCCCGTAGGCAGCTTTATCGCGATCGTGGCCGTCGATTCGTCCGGGTTCATCGGCTTTCGCCCGGCCCCTTCGCGTTTGCCTCCGCGCTGCTTTTTGGCCATGTTCCACCAATTTGAAAAAGTATCTCGAATTCATATTGACTTCATCACTCTGAATGAGTATAACTATTTCAATGCGGCCGACAAGGCCAAAAGAAAAACCCCGGAAGGCTTGGCGGCCAACCGGGGCGAACAACAACCCGGCGAATCGCCGAATCGCTGCCTAAGCAACACGATTCTACGCGATTCGCCCCCACGAAGGGAACAGCGAATCATGGCAAACGTCCTGTCCGTCGACGATCAAATCAGCGTCATCCACCACCTCGTTGAAGGCGTGTCCCTGCGGTCAATCAGCCGCATGACCGGAATTCATCGGACCACGATCCTGAAGATTCTGGTTCGGTTCGGGGAAGGCTGTCGGGAATTCCTCGATCAGCAGATGCGCGGCCTGGAGCTTCACCACCTCGAATGCGACGAACAATGGACGTTCGTCCAAAAGAAACAGGGGAAGCTCCACGCGGAAGAGAAGGATAATCCGAAGATCGGCGACCAGTACCTGTGGATCGCGATCGACATGGACACGAAATTGATTCCGACGTTCGCTGTCGGCAAGCGGTCGGCGGACAACGCCCGGCGATTCATGGTGGACTTGGCGAACCGTCTGGCGCTCCCCACGCCTACCGACACAGGCGAACGGTTCGGCATCATCCCGCAGATTTCGACGGACGCATTCGCGGCCTATCCCGAAGCGGTTGACTTGGCTTTCGGCAACTACTGTCGGTACGGCCAGATCATCAAGGATTACCGCAATGCCGATCAGCCGGGCCGGTACGCTGCCCCGGAAATGGTCGGGACGGAACGCCGTGAGATATTCGGACACGTCCCGCTGGAAACGATATGCACGTCACACGTCGAACGGCTCAACCTGACCACGCGAACGCTGCTCAAGCGGTTCACGCGGCTTTCGCTGTGCTTCTCCAAGAAGCTCGAAAACCTTGTCGCGGCCGTCGCGGTCTACGTCGCGTATTACAACTTCTGCTGGCAGCACAAGACGCTGAAGGGGCGTACCCCCGCGATGGTTGCGGGCGTCACGAATCGGCCTTGGGACATTGCGGAGCTGTTCGATAAGGTGATGGCGGCGGAGGGGTAGGGATTGCGGATCGAACTGGCGTCGCGATAAAATGAAAGCCCCGGTTGCCGCCGGGGCTTTTCTCGATTCTCTCAGAGAATCCGTGCCGATGTTCTATGTGCATGGTATCTCTCTCCACGCCAATCGTCAATCCGAGGGCGATCCATGCCAAGCACAAAAGACACGCCGGGTGAAGTCGAATTCTTCCCCCTGACAAATAAGGAAATGTCTGGAATCCAGCAGGGAGGATTCAAGCCAACTCATGCCACGTTTGAATGCGGGGCGTGCGGGAAGGCGACACAAGGACGAGTCGTGGGCGCAATGATTCGGAAATCAGATGGAAAAGAATTGCTGTGGTGCATGTGTTCGTGTGATCGCCAAGAGCCAACAGTACTCGTGAAGCAGGGCGAAACATTGATCTCGCAATCGCCAATATCAAAAGAATTCCACCCAAATGATCGGTGGCCGAAGGATTTGGCGGCACTCTACGATGAGGCTGCAAAGTCCTACAGCGCCAGTGCGTTCACGGCCTGTGCAATGGTTTGCCGGAAAGTTCTGATGGCAACGGCCTGCGCGGAGGGGGATGAGGACGGTAAAGGATTTGTTGATTATGTAAACTACATTACAGAATCGGTCCTGACATTCCCGCGAGCCAAGACGGCAATCGACAGTATCCGCAGCATCGGCAATGAGGCGAATCATAAAGTCACGATCATCACCAGGGATGACGCGAAACGGGCTATGCAGATCGTGACTTACATGCTCGACACGATTTACGCCCTTCCGACAGCGTGACGGTCCATATTCTCGCTCGCCTTCCCGCCTCCCTCCGGGGTATGATCGGGCGGTGCCACGAATCCCGCGAGCCTATCTTGAGTTGTCGGCCGTTCTGGTCTGCTGCCTGTCGATACCGTTTCTTCCGGTAATTGTCGTGGCAGTCGCATTTATGCCGCAGCCCATCCCGTTCATTGCGGGGAGCCTGGCGGGTGCGTTCGCCGTATGTTCCATTGTCCGGCTTGCCAATCGCAACAACAACAGGCCGCCTCCCGACGCTCCCTGACTTACGTCAATTCCGACGTTCTGTCTGAAAACGTGGTTCGGACGCAACTTGTACCACTATCGCTCTGACATTCGCCTTCCCGCCCGCGATGCACGCTGGTTAGAATCTGGCATGGAAATAGCCGTCGCAATATTCGCTGTCGCTTACGCCGCCCTCTGCGTCTGGCTGACGGTGCGGATCGTGAATCGGCGAGAGAGGTGGGCCAAGTGGACACTGGCGGCGGTTTTCGTCGGCCTGCCTCTGCTTTACGTCCTGGGCTTTGGGCCGGCATGCTGGTGGCTGTCGGAAATGCCAAAAAGTGTAGCCCCGGATGGTATCCCGATAAGACACGCGCCCTGGATTTATTGGCCGATCGGAACTGCCGCCAATGATCTCCCGCGCCCAATCGGCCGCGCGATCAGGTGGTACGCCGAACTCGGGCTCGGCAATGACGCAATTTCGTTCGGGCAGGAAATCTTCTGGAAAGGATACGACGGAGTTTTGGAATGAATAGGAGCGACGTTCGCACTTAACTCGGCATTCCTCGGCAAAGTTCCATGCGTGCCTCAGCCTATGTCTGCCCCGCGGTAGAGTAAATCTCGGTCATTCATTTGCCGAGAGGGGGCTTAACCACCCGGAGTCGGGTGCAGGGCCGGCTTCGGCCAAGGCTTCCCGGCGACAACAGGCATCCCAACAGATTTTCAACTTCCGCGGTCTGGTTCGCAATCGTCGGCCGCAACCCAAAACCATAACGGGGAGGTCCACGAAACATACGAAACACACGAAAAAAAGGGCGGCGCGAAAGGAGCAAGTCCATGAGTCACGCGCGAGCGGCGCTGCTGACGAAGGGACCGGCCATTTCGTCATGTTCCGTTTTCGTGTGTTTCGCGTGTTTCGGTGTCAACCCTTTGTCGGTTGCAGATTGACAAGGTTCGCGGCGAGACAATAAGACGACGGTTAAGAGTGCCAAGGACATGAAAACGTCCTGGCGGCAATCGATGAAGTCGCCGCGGTGCGGGCTTGCCAGAAACGGGGGTTTCGCTATCATCCGTGTGTTCAATAATTTGCCGCCATAGCTCAGTTGGTAGAGCGACGCTTTCGTAAAGCGTAGGTCCAGGGTTCGAGTCCCCGTGGCGGCTCTCGATTCAAGCCGCAATCCCGCAGCGAAATCCACCGGGGGATTGCGGCTTTTTTGTAGGTCAGGCTTTCCAGCCTGATAGCGCTGCGTTCCTGGGGTGTGCGCAGGTCCCAAGGCCAGTAAGACGAGCCTGTGCCGCGCGACAAATCAGCGGGACCCAACAATATCATGTTGCGGTTTCCATGCGCCGGTCCCCCCTCACCCCCGACCCCTCTCCCGCAATGGGGAGAGGGGAGCAGTGAACATCTTTGATCCGGCCCTTCATCCCAGCCCCTCCCGCAACGGGCAGAGGGGACCAGGATCGATGATTGGTTCGGTCCGGCCGGCCGAATCTGCGGGATTGAACTGGTTATCCACTCCTGGAATCTCGCCCCGTTGGGGCTTCTCTTTTTCATCGCGGGGGGTTTCCCAAGGCTGGCGCCCTGGGCTTTCGAATTGCGCCCCGGTTGGGGCTCTTGCTTGGAACGACTGAATAAAAACGGGATGGTCTCCGGATGCGACATCGCCGGCAACTGTCTGAGAATCTGTTTCAAAACAGTATTGGCCGCAGCAAATATCGAAGTTGATCCGCGGATTTGGCTCGTTTCGGGGCCTTCCCGTTGGTCCAGACCCCGCCACCCGTTCGCCCTCGGTCTGTTTTGAAACAGCTTCATAGCCCGACAATCTCCTGCACCGGCCTCTCGAAGGGGCGAGGGTCGACTTGCGAATCGTGTCGCGCCGGGAATTCTTCCAACTTCTTCGAAAATTGCTTGACTATCTACGACGACGGTCGTATCATGCGGATGTACGGCGACTGTCGTAAGGCCGTAGAGCAAAAGGAGTGCAGTACGATGGCTAAGGAACTTCCTTCTCTGGGTGAACTTGAAATCCGGGCGCTGCGGCTCGTGTGGGAGCATCAGCCCTGCACCGAACGGCAAATCAGCGACATCATTCTGGCGGAGCGCGACGTGGCCCGGACGACCGTGTTGAAGACGATGCAACGGCTGGAAGCCAAGCAATTGCTGGTTCGCGTGCCGGGGGAAACGCCGGTGCAGTTTCGCGCGGCCCTGGATGAAAAACGGGTCGTACCAGCCCTGGTGAGCCGGTTTGTGGATACAATCCTGGGAGGTTCGGCCGATCCGCTGGTGGCCTATCTGGCCGATGCCGGCAGCCTCTCGAGTAAAGATCTGGAAGCGTTGCGGTCGATCGCCCGAAAGCTCGACCGCGACAAATAGTCACTTCGAACGATGTTCGTTGATCTGGCGAATTCTCGCGCAGGAAATCGATAAACAATTTGCCCCCCCTGCCCCCCCCTTGCGAAGGGGGGGGAGAGGATGCGTGCGATGCAGACGTTCGTCACATCCTGGAATTCCGTCGCCCAGACCTGGGTCGAGCGTCTGTCGTCGGTGATCTGGCAATCGACGCTCTTGACGCTGGTCGCCGCGCTGCTTGTGCCGCTCTTGCTGCGACGGTCGTCACCGTCGGTCCGTTATTGGGTCTGGCAGATTCTGGCGATCAAACTGCTCGTCATGCCGTTCTGGTCGTGGGCGGTGCCGTGGCGAATTGAAACTGACGTGATCGAACAGATTGCCACAGAACAGCCGGCACCGGCGCACGATCTCGAACGCCACGATGTTAAACGCCGCGATGCTGAACGCGAGGACTCGTCCGATGCGCCCGTCGCAACTGTGACGCCTGAGCCCAGCGCAAGGCCAGAGATCTCGGCGCCTCGCACGAAGGCAGCCCCCCTGCCCTCTTCCCACATGTCCTGGCAGAGCTGGCTGCTGCTGTCGTGGTGCGGCATGTTGCTGGCGCAAGTGCTGCGTCTCTTGGTCCAGCGGCGTCGCCTGTCTCGATTACTTAAGCAAGCCGCGCCGGCCGACGCGCGCCTGGCCGAGGTTGTCGCGGAGACGGCCGAGCGACTGGGAGTGCGCCGCGTTCCGCAAACGCTGATGACGCAGTCAGACTGCTCGCCGTTTGTCTGCGGTATCTGGCGGCCGAAACTGATTTTGCCGCATGGGTTGCCGGAAAAGCTCACCCAGGCCGAGTTGGGCCAGGTGCTCCTGCACGAAATGGCGCACATCCGACGGCGCGACCTGATCTGGAGCTGGATCGGCGAGATTGCGCGGATGGCCTACTTCTTTCATCCTGCCGCACACTGGATCTGTTACCAGGCCCGCCTCGAACGGGAGCTGGCGTGCGATCAACTGGCGATGGCGGTTTCCGGCCACGGGCCCCAGGAATACGCCGCGACGCTGGTGCAGGTCGTGAGTCACGCTTCAGAGCCGTCGGTGTTCAAATCTGCCGCGTCAGTAGGGATCGATGGAGATCGCTCATGAATGAGTCATTTGGTCCGTGGTCGACCGCCATCACGACGGGGGCTAATCCACAATTGAACACTTTCTGGAAAAGGAGGCTGGACATGCTGTCTTCGTTGAAAGAATCGAATTCTCGCGTGACGAGCCGTGCCATGTTGATGCTGGCGTGCCTGGCGATTGGCGCGCTGGCAGCTCCCACGTTGAAATGGGCGGCGGAGGGGCCTCTGGGCGGGCTAGCCAATCCGGCTGACGCCGGATCATTGGCATTGCTGACGGACGGCAATTCGAGCGAGAGGTCGGCCGCTGCGTCGCAGCCTGCCAAAGGGGAGCCGGAGCCGGTCGATGAATACTTTCCGCGTCCGACGGAGGCCGAGCGCCAAATCCTCGACGTCCTGGAACAGCCGGTGGATGTCGATTTTCAAGAATTGGCGCTGGAAGAGTGTATCGAGAAATTGCAAGAACAGGCGCAGATCGATTTCTGGCTGGACAGGCAGAAACTCACGGATGAAGGAGTAGCGCTGGATCAACCGATCACGCTCAAATTGAAAGGCCGGCGGTTGGAATCAATTCTGAATCTGGTGCTGCGACCAGTGCAGCTCGAATATCTGATCGACGACGACGTCGTCAAGATTACGACGGCCTCATCCGCCTCGGAGATACTGTTCACCCGCACGTACCCTGTCGGAGATATTCTCCTGGAAGCGAAATATGGCGCACTTGGCCCGTGGGGGGCCATGGGAGGCGGCCGGGGTGGTGGCATGGGCGGAAACATGGGCGGAAACATGGGTGGTGGCATGGGTGGTGGCATGGGTGGTGGCTTGGGCGGCGGAGTTGGGAACATGGCAGGCCCGGCGAATCCCAAGGAGGACGGCGCCGCGAAGGGGAGCGATCAGCCGGTGAACAACGCTGGGGGGCCGGGTCCCGCGAATAGCGGTGACAGGGCAGACCCGGCGAATCATGGCGGTGGCGGGATGGGACCGGCACAGTTCCCCGCGCGTAAGGGCCCGGACTTTACGAGCTTGATGAACATGCTTTCGACGGCTGTGGCTCCCGATTCTTGGGAAGAGCTGTCGGGACCGGGTTCGATGTTCCCTGCCCGTGTCAGCAACAGCCTGGTCGTTCGTCAGACATGGGCCATCCATCGCAATGTCTTGCAGTTGATCCGCGATCTGCGGGCCACGAAACGAGTGAGGCGCGAGGCGGTCCGCTGGCCGGCCGACGACACGGAGAAGGAGCCGACCGAGGCGGGTTCTTCTAATCAAAAGGGCTGACCACTTCAATGACAATCCGCCTGAAGGCGGTACTACGAACGTGAGTTTCGCAGGAGATTCGACATGAACGAGTCATTCGGCCCGTGGTCGACAGCCATGACGACGGGGACTAATCCGCAATTGAACACCTTCTGGAAAAGGAGACTGGCCATGCTGTCGTCGCTGAAACAGTCGAACTCGCGCGTCGCCGGCAGAACGGCGCTGGTTTTGGGAATTCTGGCGTTCGGAGCGCTGGCCGTGCCGACGTTGCAATGGGTTGCGGAAACCGGGCTTGCCGGGCAGCCCAATCTCTCAGGGACCGATGTGCCGGCTGAGAATGAAGCTCAAGGGAACCAAGTACCGGCTACGGCCTCCCGGCCGACGGCAGCCGAGCCCGCGATCGCGGACGAATATTTTCCGCGTCCGACGGCCGCCGAGCGCCAGATCCTTGAAGCGCTCGAAAAACCGATCGACGTGAGTTTTCAGGGCACGGCGCTGGAAAAGTGCATCGAATCGCTGGCGACGCAGGCGAAGATCGACGTCTGGATCAATCAAGACAAATTGACCGAAGAGGGGGTTGCGATCGATCAGCCGATTACGCTCAAGTTTAAAGGACGGCGGTTGGAATCGGTATTGAATCTGCTGTTGAGCCCCGTGCAACTGACTTACATCTATGAAGATGAAGTGCTCAAGATCACGACTTCGGCGTCGGCTTCAGACATCCTGATCACGCGCACGTATCCGGTGGGAGATTTGTGTCCCGACTTCGCAAAGATCTCGCCTCCCTTCGGCGGGGCCGGCGGCGGCTTCTTCGCAGTGGGAGATCTGCGTTCCGACTGCAATGACTCAGAAGAGGGATCGGGCCATCAGGCCATGAACACAAATGCGATCAGGCCACCCCTCCAGAGTGCGCTGTTTCAAGCATTTGGCGGCGGTGGTAGCGGTCGTGGTGGCGCGCCGGCAGAGGACAACGCGCAGCCGCAGGAAAATGGGCCGGCTAAGAAGTCCGCTGTTCCGCACTATGGAATTACAGTTCTGATGGATGCGATCAGTTCCACGGTCGAGCCTGACTCGTGGGAGTTATTGTCGGGACCGGGCTCGATGATGCCGGTGGAGGCCACCAGAAGCCTGGTCATTCGCCAGACGTGGTCGGTGCACAAGAAGGTCTTGCAATTGTTGCGCGATCTGCGCGCCGCCAAGCGGCTGCCGCAAGGGGCGACCGCTCGAGCGGTCCGCGGCGCCGGGGCGGAAAATGAAGAGAGACCAGGCCGCGGCGCCGGCGGGGGATTTTTCTAACACCGGAGTCATACGATGAACGAGTCATTCGGTCCATGGTCGACAGCCATGACGACGGGGACTAATCCGCAATTAAACACCTTCTGGAAGAGGAGACTGGCCATGCTGTCGTCGCTCAAACAGTCGAACTCGCGCGTCCCCGGCAGAACGGCGCTTGTTTTGGGAATTCTGGCGTTCGGAGGCCTGGCGTTCCCGACTTTGCGATGGGTTGCCGAAATCGGGTTCGCCGGTCAGCCGAGTCCTTCGGGCAGCGGCGTGCCGGCCGGGAACGAAGCGGAATCGAGCAAAGTGCCGGCCGTAGCTGCCGGGCCGACGGCATCCGAGACCGTGATTTCGGATGAGTATTTTCCGCGTCCGACCGCCGCCGAGCGAGAGATCTTCGAAGCGCTGGAAAAACCGGTCGACGTGAGCGTGCAGGGAATGCCGCTGGAGAAATGCATCGAATCTCTGGCGTCGCAGGCGAAAATCGATGTCTGGATCGATAAAGTCAAAATGAAGGAGGAGGGAATTGCGATGGACCAGCCGATCACGCTCAAATTGAAGGGACGACGACTGGAATCGGTATTGAATCTGCTGTTCGAGCCTCTGCAACTCACTTACATCTACGAAGATGAAGTACTCAAGATCACGACCTGTGCGTCAGCGGCCGATGCGCTGCTCACGCGCACGTATCCAGTGGGAGATCTTTGTCCCGAACTCAAGGAGGGAGAAGACAAACCGGCGCCTAAGGCCGCGAGCACGTTAACGATCAAGCCCCATGTCCAGTTTGCCCTGTTTCAAGGATTTGGCGGGGGAGGAGGTGGTGGACGCGGAGGAGGGGGAGCCGCCATGAAGGTCACTCGATTTTCGAATTTGATGAATGCCATTGAAACCAGCGTCCAGCCGGACTCATGGGAGGCTCTGTCGGGACCGGGATCCGTGATCTCGGTGAATCAAACGAACAGCCTGGTAATCCGGCAAACGCGGTCGGTACATCGAGGCGTCCTGCAGTTACTGCGCGATCTGCGCGCGGCCAAGCGGGTGGACGGAGCCGGGCCGGGACGAAAGGGAGGCGATTCCGGCAAGCAGAAGCAGCAAGGCCATGAGGAACCGAAACGCTGATTATCACGATGTGGTTCGACTCGTGAAGAATCATTCGCTCCACCACGACCAACCTATCGGTCGGTGCCCGGCGGGGGCGGGAGCGACGATGTGTGGCTTGATAGTGCAGAATCAGATCACCACCGACGCGAGATCGGTGGGGTCGGAATGCCGGGCGGCTTTACTGAGCAGTCATTTTTTCGCGCGTAGCGCTTCGATCAGTTCCCGCATGATGGCATTCCCCTCGCGGTTCAATTCGATCGACTGTCGGTAGAGGTCTTTCAATTCGCTGGCCTGTGTCGCCTGCCTTTTCAAAATGAAAACAATGAACGGAATGGCGATCAGCAGAAAAACGAACAGCGCGACAATGGCCGCAAATTTCGATTGGTCCATGATTTGATGATATATGGTTTTCCGTGCAAACAATAACCCGGCCTGATTTCTCTGGCTGGATAATGGCCGAGACACTGAGGCCGCAGCGCTATCGGGCTGGAAAGCCCCAACCTACGGGCCGAAGCCGCTGTCGTTGAAGTTGGGCATGTCCATGTCGGGACCGGTGAAGTCCTGGAATTGCATGTACTGCTTCTTGAAATTGAGGCGGACGATGCCGGTCGGGCCGTTGCGGTGCTTGGCCACGACCACCTCCGCCTCGCCCGGATGATCGGCCGGATCGTACATCTCGGGGCGGTGCAGAAACATGACGATGTCGGCGTCCTGCTCGATGGCGCCTGATTCGCGCAGGTCGGCCAGCTTGGGGCGCTTGTCTTCGCGCAGCTCGACGCCGCGGTTGAGCTGCGCCAGGGCCACGACCGGCACCTGCAGTTCTTTGGCCAGAAATTTCAGCCGCCGCGTGATCTGGGCGATCTGCTGCTCGCGCGGGGCGCGTTTGTCTTCGGGCTCGATGAGCTGCAGATAGTCGATGATCACGATGCGAATGTCGTCTTTGCGCTTGAGCCGCCGGCAGATGGCGCCGATCTGCGACATGCTGCGGCCCGGCTGGTCGTCGATAAAGATCGGCAATTCACTTAATTCGTGCGACACGCGCAACAGCTTGTCGCGATCGTCTTCGTCGAGCTCTCCTTTGCGGAGCTTGTGCATGTCGAGCCGGCCGCGGATGCACAAAAACCGCTCCGCCAGCTCGTGCTTCGATTGTTCGAGGCTGAACACGACGACGCCCGCCTGAGACCGATCGGCAATCGCTTCGGCCAGGTTCAGGACGAACGCGGTTTTCCCCATGCTGGGCCGGGCCGCCAGGATGACCAGTTCCGAAGGCTGCAGGCCGTTCGTCTGGTTGTCGAGTTCGCGGAAGCCCGTGCTGAGCCCGCTGATGGCCCCCTGCCGGCCGAGCCGTTCGTCGATGCGGGCGAACGTGTCGAGCAGAATCTCGCGCAGCTCGATCTTATTCCCCGCTTCCTGCTGCTGCAGGATATGGAAGATTTTCTGCTCGGCCTGATTGAGCAGATCCTCGGTTTCGGACGTATCATCGTA
>DASYAR010000446.1:0-8037 GCA_036501235.1 Planctomycetaceae bacterium | reverse complement strand
CATGGGCTCCCTTCCGCTCCCGACGTGCGACAGGAGGGTGTGGGGCTCGTCGCGGGTCCGGTGCCGATGGGGTCCGGCACTTTGACTTAGATTACAGCAAACGGCGAGCGGAATCCTCTTGACGCTGAAGTCACAAAGCATCGTGATCTATGCTTTCTGCAAGATTTATCCCCGGCTTCCTTGCAGCGTGGCGCATTCTGCGGCAATCTGAGACATCTGTGGATAAATGGTCTCTGCAATCTCGGAGCTCCGTAATGAGGGTGTTGTTTCGCCGTCTGCTGTTGGCTTCCACCATTCTCCTGGGTCCGCGGCTTTTGTCTGCTCAGCAATCGATACCGCATGCGCAGGATCGGCCACCAGGTCCGCCACTGTCGCCCGGTGAGGCAGTCAAGAAAATGACCGTGCCTCCCGGCTTCAGCGTCGAGCTGGTCGCTGCCGAGCCGGATCTCGTTAATCCGGTGGCGATGACATTCGACGAGCGCGGCCGCATCTGGGTCACCGAGAGCCTCGAATATCCCCGCGCGGCGCCCGGGCCGGGGCGTGATCGTGTCAAAATCCTGGAAGACACCGACCGTGACGGGCGAGTCGACAAGGTGACGGTCTTCGCGGAAGGACTCAACATCCCGTCGGGAATCGCCGTCGGGCACGGCGGCGTGTGGGTGGCCAATAGTCCCGACATCCTGTTCATGCAAGACACCGACGGCGACGGCAAGGCCGACAAGACTGAAGTCGTCGTCACTGGCTTCGGCCGCACCGATACGCACGAGCTCCCCAATTCGCTCACCTGGGGGCCGGATGGCTGGCTGTATGGCCTCAACGGCGTGTTCAATCACAGCCATGTGAAATATCCGGCCGGCTCGCCGCTGGAAAATACGAAGCCCGACGGCTGGAAATGCACCTGCACGATGTTCCGCATTGATCCGCGGACACGCGAGTTTCAGCTCTTCTGCGAAGGGACAAGCAATCCCTGGGGAATCGCCTTCGACAATGAGGGGAGCGCCTTCGTTTCGGCGTGCGTCATCGACCATTTGTGGCATCTCGTCGAGACGGGCTACTACCACCGTCAGGGAGGGCCGTATCCTCCCTTCACATGGAAGATCGAATCGATCGTCAAGCATAAGCATCAAAAGGCCGCCTACTGCGGCCTGGCGTGGTTCGACAGCGACGCCTACCCCGAAAAGTACCGCGAAAAGCTGTATATGGGGAACATTCACGGCAATTGCATCAACGTAGACAAACTGGCTCGTGACGGATCGACCTATTTCGCGACTCCCGAAGACGATTTCCTCTCGGCCAACGACGCGTGGTTCATGCCCGTCGCACAAAAAGTCGGCCCGGACGGCTGCCTGTATGTGCTCGACTGGTACGACCAGTATCATTGCTATCAGGACGCCCGCCGCGACCCGGCAGGAATCGAGCGGTCGAAGGGCCGGCTGTACCGAGTGCGCTACAAAGACACTCCCCGTGCGGCAGAGTTTAACCTCTCAAAAGAGTCTGACGAGCAACTCATCGCGCGACTCGGCAGCCCGAACGTCTTTTTCCGCGACCTGGCCCAGCGGCTGCTGACTGAGCGAAATAGCCTGGCAGTGGTCGACCGCCTGCTGGCGATCGTACTCGACAAGAACGGCGCGACAAAACTGCGCCGTCACGCGATATTCGCGTTGATCGGCTGCGATCTGCGGAAGCACGACAAAGCGTGGAAAATTCCGCAGCAGTTGCTCAAGTCGGATGAAGCGTGGGTTCGCTCCTGGGCCTTGCGCGGAGCTGGCATTCATGCGTTCCGCGATGTTCGGGAACCGGCCGGCAGCGAAGTGCAGGAGATGCCGTTCTCGGAGTTTGTCATGGCCGGGCTGGAGGACGAATCGCCCGATGTGCGGCTCCAGGGATTGATTCTCGTCGGACAGCTCGCCCGAGCCAATCGCACCTACATCGCTTACGACGACGCCATCGCCGCGGCCCTCGTCACACGGCCGGTCGATCCGTTGCTGCTCAAGATCGCCTGGCAGGCCATTCGCCCTTATCAGGATCTGCATCCGCACGGAGCGCTGACGTTTCTTCACCATGAGCGATTGATGGGATCGCCGGCCGGTCAGGCGCTGGTGCCTCGAATTGTCGAATTCGCTCTCACGAATCCGCGAGCCTCCGCAGACATATTGCAGGGCATGTTCGAATCGGTCTTCAATCAAGGAGCCATATCCGAGACGGGAACAGCCGTATTGCGGGCGATTGCCGCCAAACTTCAAAGCGGCGAGGTCAACGGCGCCCGAGCCGAGCTCGTCCGTCAGGCGTTGCTTCCTTCCTTGACGCGCCTCTTCGAGAAGTCAGCTGAAGGCTCGGCCAATTCCGACGTCACCTTGCTGGGGGCGACACTCAAGATCCCGTCGGCCATTACGGCGGCTCAGGCCATCTTGAGCTCGCAAACATCGCCCTCGGGCCAGCGACTGGCCGCCCTGAATGCGCTGATCGCCGCCGGAGACAAATCGGTGTTGCAATCGGTCGCCGCAATTCTCAATTCGAAATCAGGCGAATCGGCGTCGCCCGAATTCCGCGGCCAGATCGTCACGGCACTCGGCCGGCTCGACGATCCGCACGTCGCCGAGGTCATCGTGGCGGCCTATCCGAGACTCGAACCCGAAGTGCAGCCCAAAGCGGTCGAGCTGCTGACACAGCGCGCCGGCTGGGCCAAAGACCTGCTCGCCGCGATTGGCGCCAAAAAGATTCCGACCGAGGCGCTGGGAATCAACCAGGTGCGAAAGCTGCTGGCCAGCCGCGATCGTGACGTCGTCAAGGCGGTTGAAACGAAGTGGGGCAAGCTGCGCGAAAAACGCAATCCGCGGCGCGACGCCGTCATCGCCGAGATGCGGACGCTCCTTCTAAAAACGCCTGGCGACGCGCATCGCGGTCAGGAAGTCTTCAAGAAAATTTGCGGCCAGTGTCACAAGATCTACGGCGAAGGGCAGGAAGTCGGTCCCGACATCACCGTCAATGGACGCAGTTCGTTCGACCAGTTGCTGTCGAACGTGTTCGATCCGAGCCTCGTGATCGGCGTGGCATATCAGGCGCGAACGGTCGTCACCACCGGTGGGCGCGTCGTCGCGGGGCTCGTTGCCGAAGAGAGCGACCAGCGCCTCGTGCTCAAGATGCAAGGAGGGAAGCAGGAAGTCATCCCTCGCAGTGAGATTGAAGAGATGAAAACTAGCGAGCTGTCGTTGATGCCTGAAGACGTGGAAAAAACGCTGAAGCCGCAGGAAATCGCCGATCTGTTCGCCTTCATCACGCTCGACAAGCCTCCTGCGGATCCTGCGGGTCGGCAACTTCCCGGTGTGCGGGAAATCGTCCCCCGCAACGTGACCGACCCGGCCCGGTTTGAGGCGCTGCTGTCGGAGGTCGCCCCTGGCTTTACGACCACGGCGGTCGGCGAGGGAGGCTTGGGTCTCTTGAAAGTGCACTTCGGCCGCGAGGGAGTGATTCGCACGCACCCCCTGAAACCGGGGGTCCCCTGCATGCTGACTCGCACAGTCGATTTGCCGGCCGGGAAAAAATCGAAGCTGCGGCTGTCAGTCGCGCATGATCCGCAGGGAGACTGGCAACTCATCGTCAAAGCCAACGGCGAGAAGCTGTATGACGGCGTGATCGGCCCGAAGACAACCAAAAACGGGTGGCTCGACCTGGAGATCGACCTGTCGGCATTCGCCGGGAAGAAGGTCAACCTCGAACTGCTGAACTATCCAAATCACTGGTCGTACGAATTCGGGTACTGGGGTCGGATCGACGTCGTCACTGAATAGCAGGGAAAAACCCTGCGGCGCGCTGGATTCAATCAGGAATGCGTGCAAGTTCACCAGATCTTGAGCGACTCGCGGAACAGCGACGCGAGCTCGCTTTCTCCCGCCGGTCGGGGTGAAAGTTTCGTCACGCGATGCTGCGGCAGCGTTCCCTGTACGAGAGCCGGGATGTCGGCTTCGGTGTAGCCGACTGCCGCCAGGCCGTTGGGCATCTTGAGCTTCTGCATGAAAGCGATCACGCGGTCGGCGAGAATCGTGCCGGCGTCGGCAGGTGTCGCGTCTGTTACGTCGGCGCCCAGCGCCTGGGCCGCCCGCAAGTGCCGTTCGGGACAGGCCGGGGCAGTGAATCGCACCACGGCCGGCGTGTTCAAAATGACCGACATGCCGTGCGGCACCATTGGGTGATCGACGTCGTATCCCAACGGTTGAAAGTTACGGACCAACCCCGCCACAGGATACGACATGCCGTGTGGCAGATGCACGCCGGCATTGCCGAACCCGATTCCCGCCATCGCCGAGGCCAGCAGCATCTGTCCGCGGGCTTCGTCGTCGGCAGTGTCGGCGACGGCGCGTTCCAGAAATGTAGCGACGATTTCGAGCGCGCGGAGCGACCAGATGTCGCTGATTGGATTGGAACCCTGATACGCCGGGCGTTCGATCGGTCGGGCTGGCAACGGGCGCTGATTAAACGGGAGTGCCGTGTATGATTCGAGAGCGTGGCTGAGGACGTCGAGGCCGGCGGAAGCGGCGACCGCGGCCGGTTGGGTGCGGGTATTGTCGGAATCAACAAGGCCGAGGGTCGGTTTGAGAGAGCGGTGGGCGATGCCCGTTTTCATCTTTCGCTCGAGCATGTCGAAAATCGCCACGCCGGTCGTTTCGCTTCCCGTTCCGGCCGTCGTCGGAATGGCTACCAGCGGCTTGAGCGGGCCGGGAACCGGTTTGCCGCGGCCGATGGGCGCGTTGACATATTCGAGAAAATCGGCCGGATACGTCGAGTACAGGTTGGCCGCCTTGGCCGTGTCGATCGTGCTGCCTCCGCCGACGGCGATCAGGCCGTCGAACCGGCCTTCCGTCGCGAACCGGGTGGCCGCCTGAAAACTGGCGTCGGTCGGCTCGACGCGAACCTGTTCGTACAGGGCGTAATCGATGTTGCTTGCACGCAACGATTCGACGACCGCCGCGGCGGTCGGCAAGTCAACGAGGATGGGGTCGATGACCAGCATCACCCGCCGCAGGCCGAGCTCGACGAGGTCCATCCCCACTTCGCGCGTGATCCCCGTACCGAACCGGATGTTCGACATCGCCATCTGATAAGCCGTGTCAGTTTGCATGGAGCTCATCCTAACGATTTGGCACCTGGCACCCAAGCTCACACTCGTTCCCAAGCTCCGCTTGGGAACGGGCCTTTCGAAGCTCTGCTTCGCGCAAGGCTGCGTCGGACTGGCCAGCTATCCCATGGCACGTCAGTCGGGCACGGGAATGGTGCTTGCAGCGGGGTGCGAGACGGGAAGCGGAGCTTCCACGAGCGCGTTCCCAAGCGCAGCTTGGGAACGAGTGTAAGCTCCGCTTGGGAGCGGGCGGTCACTTCCTCCGATAGATGAACCACGAGAATCCCGATAGGCTGCCGGTCGGGAACACTTTCACTTGTTCGTACTTGTTCTGATACATGTCGGTAAACAATGCTGGAGGCGGCTTGTCCCACTCCGACGCCGTATGCCGCAGCTTCCAATCCGTTCCCGACCGCGGATACTTTGCCGTTTCCGCGAGATCGTCCAATGCGAAGTATTCCAGACGCTTGCCGCTCCGCTCGAGATACGCGGCGTTCCGAAAGAGGTGATACGGAAAGGGAAATCCGACTCGAAAGTCGTGGTCCCCCGAGATCGTCACGACCGGGCCCTCGGAATGATCGACAATCCATAACAAGGCGGCGGCGTCCGGGCTGCGGCCATAGGCGATCAGCCGCGCAATGGGAACGGCATTGGCTGCGACATATCCCCACACAAGTGCAACGGCAGCGAAACGCCAATATTGCCCGTGCCGAAACCAATTGGCCAATTGGCTGCCAATGGCAACGTATCCGAACATCATCGGCACGAGAAAATGTCGCGGATAAACGTACTCGAATCCGCTGATCGCGATGACCCCCGCCGGGGCTGCGAACATCGCCGTCAGGTACAGCGCGGCTCGCGCGCGTTCGGCACGAAATTCCGTGGCCAGCGAGACGGCCAGCAGCAGTGCCGCCACCGCCGCGGCGACGAGGGCCGCCACGCCGCGCTGCGGTCCGCCCACCATCAAAGACAATGCGGCGACCAGCGTTTCACCCAGAGGAAATTTGTCTCCCCCACCCTTCGTCAGCCCTACGACATACGTCACATAGATCGCCACAATGGCCACAACCGGCCAGGCGTGCAGCAGAACGACTGATTGCATCCAATGGCGTCGGCGATAGAGGCGCAGCACGGAATAGGTGAAAAATCCGGCGTAGGCGAATGCGAACGGGAGTTGCGATAGCAGGCCCAGGGCGCAAGCCAGTGCGAATCCAGCCCGACACCAGGTGCGCGGCCGGTCGAGGTATTCTTCCAGGACCCACCAGGCTCCCAATGTACACCCGGATAAATAGGCGTAACCGCGGGCCTCGCTGCCGTACAGGATGAGCAGGTGCGATGCGCCCAGCAATATCAGAACGGGCAGGCCGGCGCCGCGCCGCCGCCCCAACAGGTAACCAAACACCAATCCCGCACTCGCCGCCGCAACAGCTGGCAGGCGATATGTCAGCGGCTCGGCATTCGGCCCGAGAGCATAGACAACCAGGGTGTTCAGGATGTGATTGTTGTCCAGCGACAGTCCCACCAGGATTTCGAGGGCGGATTTTGACCTGGCGGCCAACATCCAAGTCCAGATTTCGTCGAAGGCCAGTTCGCCGCGGGCGGCCGCCAGACGGCAACCGACGGCGACGATGAAAATCGCGGCCAGCCACGCGTCTGTTTTCGACAGTCGAGTTGTCGGCCGAGGCTCGCTCATTCGCGCATGGCTTTCACAATCGGGATTGATGGTCACACCCTACACTACCGTCGGCGATACAGCCACCGCGTCCAGACTTCGTCGAAAACCAGGTCTCGCCGGATTGCCGCCAGGCGCAGTCCCAGGGCGATGACAAAGCGGATGGCGGACAATTGCACGTCACAACAGCCGAACGGTCGAGCTTTAACTGCAGCCGGGATTCCTGGGCAACCAGTGCTTCAACCAGTTGGACACGGGAGAATCCGGGAGCATCTCCTGACCGGCGGCAAGGCGCGCTTTCATCATATCGAGAATTCGCCGCGCCCACAGGAATTCCGTCGCCAGAATTCCCAATCCCATGGGGATGACGACAACGGCCGGCCCGGGGGTGACGATCATGACGATCCCCGCCAGCACCACGCTGATCCCCAGCACGAGCACCACGATCCGTCGTGCCAGGCACAGTGCCGAAGACCGATATCGGGCCGCGGATGCGGGTCGATCGCTTTGTTCCGGTAACTCTGAAGGCTTGATCAGCGGCATGATGGTGAATTGATTCGCAAAGGCTGGCACCACGTGCAGGTCTCAGAAGTGGGCCAGGGGACGAGCGGTTGGAGCGGCAATAACGGAAAATTGCTGTACAAGGCGTAGGCGTGCCCCGACAACTCGGCAATCGAAAGCAACAGACTGATCCATTCCATGTTCGCGTCAATCCAGCATGAATTTGGTTTCGAATGCATGCTCCCCCGCCGCGTCGTATTAGTATTATACGGGTCCGGCTGCGAACTGGATCACCGGATTCGTGCGAGGGCTGGTGATTCTATCCTGCCGTCAGGCGAAACACGGTAATTTCCGGACGGCAATTGAAACGCACCGTCAATAAGTGCCCCAGCCCGCGGTTGATGTACATCTGCCGATTCCCGTCAAGCTGGAACGCTCCTGCCGTGTAACGCCGATTGGCAACCGGCAACGCCGGAGGGGGAAAGAACGGCGGCTTGCACTGGCCACCGTGCGTGTGTCCCGACAGGATCCAGCCCTGATAGTCCTGCCACATGTCGCGATCGGCCGCGTCGGGGTTGTGGCACAAGACCAGCCTCGCGGTGTGCGGTGATGTGCCGCTGAATCCCGGCGGACCGAAGCAGCGGGAGGCCAGCAGATCGTCGAATCCCACGATCGTCAGGCCATCGAGTCCGATCGATTCATTCCGCAGCATTTTCAAGCCGGCATCTTTCAAAATGGCTTCGACGGATGC
>DASYAR010000445.1:0-5033 GCA_036501235.1 Planctomycetaceae bacterium | reverse complement strand
TGATCCGCGAAGGCTGGCCCGAAATCATGATTCCCATGATGGTCGAGCACCTGGCCCGCACCCCCACGCCCGAAAGCCGCGACGATCTGGCCCTGCGTGTCGAAGAATTCGTGATGCGCCAGAACGGCAAGCAGACGATTTATCAGATGATTCAACTGGCGGAAGAAGTGAAGAGTCGTGGTGGGACGCCTCTTGATCCGGTGGATTACAAACGCGAATTTCACGATCTGTTGTGGCAGCGCGTGGCGGGCCGCGTGGCGGGCCTCGATCAGCAGACGATCGACCCGGAATTGCTGACCGTTCCCGGATCGCGCCCCCTTCTGAAGCGTCTGAAATCTGCAAATCTTGCCCTGTACCTCGCCAGCGGCACCGATCGAGTTTACGTGCAGAATGAAATCCGCGCATTGGGCCTGCATCAGTTTTTCGGCGAGCACGTGTACGGCGCTATCGACGACTACAAGAACTTCTCGAAGAAGATGGTGATCGAAAAAGTCGTCGCCGAGCTGCGCCTGCAGCCCGGCGAACTGATCGGATTCGGTGACGGGTACGTCGAGATTGAAGAGGTGAAACGAGCGGGGGGCATCGCTATTGGGGTCGCCAGTGATGAAAAGCATCGTACGGGAATCAACGACTGGAAACGCAACCGGCTGATCCAGGCGGGGGCGGACGTGATCGTCCCCGATTACCGGGACCTCGACGCATTGCTCGAGCTCTTGGGAATGGCGAAACCGCAAGCGTGATGCGGATCCTTTTTGATCGGCAAGCTTGGTTACTGATGAGAGTCGCACCATGATTCGTCATGCGAACGTCTGCTGCCAGACGAGGCCCGCGGGTGGACTGGCCGTCTTCATGGGGATTCTACTCGCAATCGGGGCGGGTATTTCCGCTGCTCAAAAGACCACGGGTCCGGCCTCTCAGAATCATGCGAACGTCATGGTCTACCGTGACGAAGCCGGGCGTGAGCACCCGGTGAATTCTCCTGCCGATTGGCTCAAACGGCGTGCGCACATCGTGGCGGGGATGGAGCAGGCGATGGGGCCGCTTCCGGACTTGTCGAAGTTGCCCCCACTCGATGTCCGCATCGACGAGTCGAAAACTTACAACGGCGAAGGCTACACCAGACTGACGTTGTCATATGCTGCCGAAGCGGGAGACCGCGTGCCGGCGTATCTCTATTTGCCCAGCAATCGCCCGAAGGATGAGGGTCTGCCGGCGATGCTCGCGTTGCACCCGACCGGTCCGCAAGGGAAAGGGATCGTTGACGACGCTGGTCCGCGCCCCAATCGCGGGTATGGCAAAGAGCTGGCGCAGCGCGGCTATGTCGTTCTGGCCCCTGATTATCCCTCATTCGGCGACTATCAATATGATTTCAAAGCTGGCAAATACGTGTCGGGGACGATGAAGGGAATTCTCAATCATATTCGCGGCGTCGATCTCTTGCAGTCTCGGCCGGAAGTCGATTCCAAGCGGATCGGAGCGATCGGCCATTCGCTCGGCGGGCACAATGCGATGTTCGTCGGCGTGTTTGACGAGCGGCTCAAGGTCATCGTTTCTTCGTGCGGCTGGACTCCGTTTCACGACTACTACGGCGGGAAGATTGCCGGTTGGACGAGTGATCGATATATGCCGCGACTGAAAGACGTGTACATGCTCGACGCGGGACAGATACCGTTCGATTTCTACGAGGTCGTGGCGGCACTCGCCCCGCGGGCGTTTTTCTCGGTATCGCCCGAGCGCGATTCGAATTTCGACGTCGCCGGGGTGCGCAAGGCCGAACCCGAGGGCCGCAAAGTCTTCAATCTGTTTGGGGCGGGCAAGAATTTTGAGGTGCGCTATCCGGACTGCGAACATGACTTTCCAGAAGACATGCGGAAAGCGGCGTATTCGTTTGCGGACCAGGTGCTCAAGCACAAATCGCTCGATGTCAACGACTTCGCCGACGAGCTTCCGCGCATTCCGCCGCACGAACCGGCGGACGCACTGACGACCTTCAAGACGCTTCCCGGTTTCCGCATGGAGCAGGCGGCCGCCGAGCCGCTTCTGCATTCGCCCGTGGCGATCGATTTTGACGAAAACGGCCGGATGTTCGTATGCGAAATGATCGATTACTCCGAGCAGGACAAGGAATATTTGGGGGCGGTGCGGGTGCTCGAAGACAGTGACGGCGACGGCCGGTTCGAGAAGAGCACTCTCCTCGCCGACAAGCTCTCGTGGCCCACGGCCTTGTGCTGCTATGACGGCGGCGTATTCGTGGGAGCGGCGCCTGACATTTACTACTTGAAGGACACCGACGACGACGGGAAGGCGGACGTTCGCAGGACAGTCTTCACCGGTTTCGGCCGCAGCAACGTCCAGGGACTCTTCAACAGCTTTCACTGGGGGCTCGACAATCGCATTCACGGCGCGACCAGCTCATCGGGTGCGCAGGTCCGCCGGCCGGACGCCGCCGACACGAAACCAATCGTGCTTTCAGGACGCGATTTCGCCTTCGATCCCCGCACCCTCGAGATTCAACCGACCAGCGGCGGTGCCCAGCACGGCATGAGTTTCGACGACTGGGGACGCAAGTTTCTCACGTCGAACAGCGACCACATTCAGCTCGTGATGTACGAAGACAGATACCTCGCGCGCAATCCATTTCTGGCATCCCCCGGTTCGCGAATGAGCATCGCCGCCGATGGTCCACAGGCTGAGGTGTTTCGCATCAGCCCGGTCGAACCGTGGCGCATCGTCCGCACGCGCTTGCGCGTATCGGGTAAGGTCCCGGGACCGGTCGAAGGAGGAGGCCGTGCCGCGGGATATTTTACCGGCGCGACGGGAGTCACGATTTACCGCGGCGACGCGTGGCCGGCCGAATTTCGAGGGCAGGCGTTCGTGGGAGACGTGGGCAGCAACATCGTCCATCGCAAAAGACTAGAGCCGGACGGCGTCGGCCTGATCGCCCGGCGCGCCGACGAAAACAAAGAGTTTGTTGCGTCCACCGATATCTGGTTTCGTCCGGCCCAATTCGCTAACGCCCCCGACGGAAATCTGTACGTCATCGACGTCTACCGGGAAGTCATCGAGCACCCCGCCAGCCTGCCCCCCGCCATCAAGCAGCACCTCGACCTGACCAACGGCCGCGATCGTGGACGCATTTACCGTGTCATTCATGACGGGTTCCGACAGCAAAAGATCCCACAGTTAGGACAAGCTACGATTGCCGAGCTGGTCGCCACCCTGGCGCATCGGAATGGCTGGCATCGTGACACGGCGGCGCGACTTTTGTTCGAGCGCGCCGATCGGTCGGACATCGCGCCGCTCGTGAAGCTCGCTACGGCATCGCCGCTTCCCGAAGGACGGATGCACGCGCTGTATACCCTGGCGTCTCTGGGTGGGCTGACTTCCGAAGTGATTTTGCCGCGACTGGCCGACGAGCACCCGCGCGTGCGCGAGCATGCGGTGCGCCTTTCGGAAAATCTGGCGGACGATTCTGCCGAGATCCAGCGCCAATATATCGTTCTTGCCGACGATTCAGACTTGCGGGTCCGCTATCAATTGGCGTTCAGCGCCGGCGTGCTCCCCGGAGTCGTGCGCACGGCCGTGCTCACGAAAATCTTAACGTGCGACGGTGGCGATCGCTGGGTCCGGCTGGCTGCGCTCAGCTCGCTCGCTGAAGGAGCCGGCGACGTTCTGCGTGCACTGTCCGTCGACGTCGCGTTCTCCGCCTCTGGTGCGGGTCGCACGGTATTCGTCGAACTCGCCTCACTAATCGGACGACAGGCCCGCGCTTTTCCCGCCGCCGTGATAGATGTGGCGCACTTCATCGAGGCGTTTTCTGCCGAGAGAAAACCGCTGGCCCTGGCGATGGTTGCATCTTTGCACGAGGGCCTGTCAAAGAGCGGCTTGCCACCGAACGAGCGCGCTCTGCTGGTCGGCAAGCCGGGCCGGGTGAGGGAATTTCTTGCCGAACTGCTCGATACATCCCGCAAGGCGGCTGTCGATGAGTTGCATAACCCTGTGGAGCGAATCGCGGCGATCCGCAGGCTGGGTCTGGCGCCATTTGCCGAGAACAGCAAGATCCTGCCCGATCTGCTGGGGACGCGGCAACCGCAGGAAGTACAACTGGCTGCTGTTGATGTTTTGGCGCGCTACTCCGATCCGCAGATTGGCTCGGTGCTGACGGAAGCGTGGCCGACGTTTGGGCCGAAATTGCGCACGGCGGTCATGGAGGCGGTTTTCTCTCGCGGTGATTGGCTGCTGAAATTCCTGGAGGCAGTGGAGAAAAATGAGATTCCCGTTTCGGATCTCGAGCCGGGCCGGGTGCGGCTCCTGGATGCGCATTCCAATCCGGCCGTGCGCGAGAAAGCCGCCGGAATCCTCGAGAAACTGAAAATCGGCCGTCGCCAGGATGTGTTCAATGCTTACAAGCCCGCACTGACCCTGACGGGCGATGCGGCGCGCGGCAAAATCCATTTTCAGAAGGTGTGCGCCGCTTGTCATCGGCTCGATAATTTCGGGACCGAGCTCGGCCCCAACCTAGCGACGGTTCAGAATCGCGGCGCCGAGGCGATCCTGCTGAACATGCTCGACCCGAACCGCGAAGTCAATCCGCAATTTGTGAACTATGTGCTGGTCACGAACGAAGGTCGGGCGATTACTGGGCTGATCGTCGCCGAGACGACTACCAGCGTGACCTTGAAACGGCAGGAAAGCGCCTCCGAGATCGTGTTGCGGGCCGACATCGAAGAGCTGCGGAGCACTGGTCAGTCGATCATGCCCGAAGGGATTGAAAATCAACTCGACCACCAGGCGGTGGCCGATCTGATCGCCTATCTTGTGTCGGTCAAGTAACCGCCTATTGACGCTTGTTCAGCAGCGACCTATACTCGCGCCGGGCGGCCCTTCGCAGCCGAATTCGCCAGAATTCGGGCTGCCATTCGGGCCGAGATGAGAACCGGCGGCGACCCAAGCCGAGCTGAGTTCTCGGCAAATTGACTCTTTTGTGCGGCATGAACCGCGGCTGGCAGACATGAAAAGCGAACATCGTCACG
>DASYAR010000444.1:0-10730 GCA_036501235.1 Planctomycetaceae bacterium | reverse complement strand
ACTGCCGACGAGGTCTTTGACCGAATGGCAACCCGTGAGCTTCTTGCCGGGGTTGCGCTTGAGAAAATCGTCGACTTTACTGACGGTGCGGTTAAAGACCGCCACCTGGTATCCCCGGCTCTCCATGTTGAGGACGAGGTTCTCTCCCATGACCGCCAGCCCAACCAGACCAATATCGCACGTAGGCATAGTTTCAGATTTCAGATTCGGAGTTCGGATGTAGTGACGCCTGACGAGCCTAATTGTGATGATTTCCCCGCGCACTTTCCAGTGCCCTCGCACCCCTCGTTCCCACGCTCTGCGCGGGAATGCGCGTCGTAAAGGTCTGTCTCGCTCTGGCAACAGAATCATCGAGAACGAGTACCCGCATTTGGCGGCTGTGTGACAACGACAATCGCCGTCGTTATGATGGACCGAAATAATCGGAATCGCATGCATGCCAAAACGGTTCGTGTTCGCTGTTCGGTCGCCTCTGGGTTATCGCATTACTCTTGACCGCGACCGGTGGAAGCTGATTACAGGCTATAAACATCCTGCACTCGCTGGGAAACACGAGCTTCTGCGAAAATGCCTGACGGCCCCAGACGTGGTCCGCGAAAGCGAGAACGATTCACAAGTGCATATTCATTACAGACGCTCTAACAGCAATTGGTTGTGCGTTGTCGTTGCTCCGACGAAGAGCACTGAAGATCGATTTGTCGTTACAGCGTACTTGACACGGAAGATCAAAGAAGGACGCGAAATATGGACAAAGTGAAGGTATTCTACGACCGCGATGGGAATTCTCTCTCGGTCTGGTTTGACGATCCCGCCAAAGAACATATTTGCGAGGAGGCTGACAACGACGTCGTGCTCGTCAAAGATCGACGTGGACGTGTCATCGGATTCGAACGTCTGAATTATCTGACCGCGCGGCAGAAGAAAACCCAGCCCACAATTCCGGTTGAAGTCCAGATGATCTGAGCCCACGAAAATGGGGAGCGGCGCTATTCCGATGAGTGAGTGGCCTGATACCCAAAATCCGAGGCAGCGTCGGCAGGAACTTACTCAGATTGTCGCCCTCGACAAGCTCGGCAAACGACCGATATCCCATTGACGCCCCCCGCCCGTCGCGCTAGACTGATTCACACGACCACGGGGCGTAGCTCAGCCTGGCAGAGCGTCTGGTTTGGGACCAGAAGGTCGCAGGTTCGAATCCTGTCGCCCCGATTCGCCATAGGCGTATAAAGCCGGAGAGGTGAGAAAGCATTGGGCGATGAGGGATTCGAACCCCCGACATCCACGGTGTAAGCATGGCGCTCTAACCAACTGAGCTAATCGCCCCAGCGATGGAACCATCTTACTCGAAATGAGCAACGTCCGCCAATTCGGAGCTGCCGGCGACGGTCGGCGAGATGACATCGAGGCCATCGAACACGCACTGCGCGACGGCGATGGGCTGCTCGAGTTTCCGCCGGGCACGTATCGCATCAGCCGCCCGATCGTGGTGCGATTGAAAGATGTGGGGCCGGTGGCCGTGCGCGGCTCGGGGGGCGTTGCCAAGCTGGTGATGGCGGGGGCCGGTCCGGCGCTGGCCTTCGAGGCGACGCATTCCACGACGGCCGATCCGGGCGGTTTTCGTGCGGAAGAATGGGCCCGCGAACGAATGCCGACGGTCGCGGATCTTGAGATCCAAGGGGCGCATCCCGAGGCGGACGGCATCCGCATCGTCGGCGTGATGCAGCCGACGCTCACAGGCGTCCTGATCCGCGAAGTGCAGACGGCAATTTACATTCATCAGCGCGCCCGCAACGTGCTCATCAGCCATTGCCACATTTACAACAACAAGAAGATCGGGATTCATCTCGATCGAGTCGATCTCCATCAGACGATCATCACCGGTTCGCACATCAGCTATTGCCGGCTGGGAGGGATTCGCATCGAAGGCAGCGAAATCCGCAATCTGCAGATCACCGGCAACGACATCGAGTACAACAATAACCGCTACCACAAAATCCCCGGTGCCGACGGTGAACCGACCGCCGAGATCTACGTCGATTGCCGCACCGGGTCGGTCCGCGAGGGGACGATCGCCAGCAATACGATCCAGGCGACGTACAGCCCGCACGGCTCGAACATTCGCTTCATCGGAAATCGCCCCGACAAGAATCACAAAACGGGATTGTGGACGATTGCCGGCAACTTGATCGGCAGCCAGGAGAACAACATCCATCTGACTTCGGCCCGCGGCATGGCGATATCGGGCAACGTGATCTACAGCGGCCATTCGCGCAACCTATTGATTGAAAACTCGCGAAACATTGCGATCGGCGCGAACGTCTTCGACCACAATCCGGACTATGAACCGAAGGAATTGTGCACGGGAATCCGCCTCGTCGACAGCGTCGATTGTTCGCTGCATGGGCTGGTCATTCAGGACTGCCAGTCGGGCCGGCACACGGTGGCCGATGCCGGCGCGCAACAGCGCGAGGGGCTGATCGAGCTGGTTCGCTGCCGGCGGATGAACCTGACGGGTGTGCAGATGGTCGATGCGGCGCCACACGGCCTGTTTCTCGACGAATGCAGCGACACGCTCGTGACCGGCTGCACGATTCTCGACAGCCGCTCTCCGGCGCTCATGCAGGCGGCCGTCCGCTGGCAGGGAGCGGGAACGGGGAATTTGATCGCCAACTGCCGGCTGGGAAAGGGGACCGCCGGCGCCATTGTCGCGGAACCGCACGTTCGCGACTGGAACAATCTCGTCGGAGAGAGCTCGCGAACTTGATGCTGCCGTTTCGCAATTGACTTCAGTCAGCGAGCCGGCGGAGTGCGTGTTAACGAATGTTGACACGCTGTCCCGCGCGCGATATGACCCGGATGTGTCGACCAGAAAGCGCCAAAACGCGGTTTTGGCGTCAGGAACTTTTCGACAGAGGGCGGGCTCGTGCGGAGCGTCTCGATCAAGCCTCGGATTGCGGTCCGCGGTGCTTCAGCGAAGTTTTTGCTGTGCGTCGCCCTGCTGGCCCTGCTATTTATCGCCTTGTGCGGCCTGTTGATTGCTTCCCGCTCGATCGACTGGACGTCGCCTTGGCTGCCGGTGGCGAATCTGGCCGCCTGTGGCGCGACGGCCCTGGGTTGCATTCGTCGCGGAGCCCACGAACCGCGTGAGCGAGCCGGTTGGATGTTGATCGCCGCTGCTGCAGGTCTGGCCAGTGTCGCCGCCACTGAAGCCGTCGCCTCGTCGTATCGCGGCATTCCCGGTCCCATCTTCCCCAGTCCGGGCACGTGGATTGCCATTCTCGCGCTGCCTGTCGGCGGGATCGGGCTGATCTGTTTTCCGATTGGACCGACGACTCATTCGAGACGGATCCGGGCGGCGCTCGACAGCCTGCTGCTGGGATCGTCGCTGCTGTTCATTGTGCTGGAATCGACTCACCCTCGAATCATCAAACTGGATTACGCGCGGCTGGAATACCGCGACGCGTGTTTTCTGTTTCTGGGGCTGGCCACCGTCGATTTGACCATCATTTATTATCTGCTGCGAGACAACATCGCGGCGGTTCGTGGCCCATTATCGCTGCTGGCCGGCGCATTGGCACTCTGTTCATTGCCAATGGTTCTGGCTCTTTACCAGGTCGTCGGGGAGAACGAGTTTCGATCCGGCCATCTGGTCCACCTGGCGACCTTGTTGGGAATTGCCGTCGTCGGTGTCGCCGCCTGGAGCCCTTGGCCACTGCACGGAGATTCGGTTCAGGCCGCACCGTCGCGGCGCTCAAAACAAGCCGTCGAATGTCTGCCGTATGTCCCATCCGCACTATGCATCCTGGTGGTGATCTGCATCCTCTCGGGCTCGCGCATCGTCATCTGGACCGGAATTGTGGCGATCCTGGTCTTGATCGCCCGTCTGGCGCTGGGAATGTTCGATTATTGGGATTTGACGCGCAGTCTGGAAGACAGGGTGCAGGAGCGGACGAGGCAACTCGAAGCCAGCCAGGCGCGGCTGGCTCAAACCGAGCGACTCGAAGCGCTGGGCCGGCTGGCAGGCGGGGTGGCGCACGACTTCAATAATCTGCTGACGGCGATTCTGGGTTACACCGACGTACTCCGTGACGTCATGCCGGAAGACGCTCGCAGTCGCGAGATCATCGCGCAGATCTGCCGGACCGGAGAGCGCGCCGGGTCGCTGACGCGGCAACTATTGACGTTTGCCCGCAGGCAGCCGTCGCAACCGCGGGTTTTTGATCCGAATGATCTCCTGCGAGAATTTCAGCACCTGCTGAAACATATATTGGGTTTGAGGGTTCAACTGACGGTCGATTGCGGTCGCGATGTGGGCAGCGTGAAACTGGATCCTCGCAAGTTCGAGCAGATTATCATGAACATCGCCATCAACGCCCGCGACGCCATGCCCGATGGGGGCGTTCTATTCATCGAGACCGAGGGCCTCGACCTCGATTCGGTCCAATTTGCCGAGGGGGCCGGCATGGGTCCAGGCCGCTTCGTCAGGCTGCGCCTGCGCGACACGGGTGTCGGAATCCATCCTGAAAACTTGCCGCAGATTTTCGATCCGTTCTTTACGACGAAAGATCCGGCCCAGGGAACGGGGCTGGGGTTAGCCATTTGCTACGGCATCGTCAAAGAAGCGGGAGGGCAGATTGTCGTAGAGACGCAAGTGGGAGCAGGAACGACGTTCGACGTGTATCTGCCTCGCGTTGATGCCGAAAGTCCGTGACGCTGCCGGTTCCCACCAGACAATGTCCTACTTACCTTGACGCTCCGACCCTGCCACACTTCCTTCGCGCCACCAGATCCATAACAATACGGCGCAGCCGGCCATGATGGCCATGTCGGCGACATTGAAGATGCCGGTGCGCAAGGGGCCGATCCCGACGTTCAGGAAGTCCGTCACCAGGCCCTGTTGCCGGACCCGATCGATCAAATTGCCGACGCCTCCTCCCAGAATCAGCGCCCCGGCAGCGAATTTGATTTTGGCCATGTTCCACTTTTTCACGAGCACGCCGCCCAGGACGAGCATGGCCAAACCGTTCGTTACGGTGAGGAATGAAAACCGCTGCGCCGGTGTGAGGTTTTTTCCCAACCCCAGGAATGCCCCAGGATTCAAGGCATATTGCAGCCGAATCGTATCGCCGAGATAGGAATGCACATCTCGCGGCGTCTGGCCGAGCGTCCGTGTAGCGATCGTTTTGGTGACCTGGTCGCAGCCGATGCACGAGGCCAGCATCGCGGCCAGCAGGCCGGCGCGAGTCATCCGTTCACCGATCATCAGGCTTCCCCCCGGCCGCGGAAAATAAAATAGACCGCCCCCATCAGACAAAATCCGGCCCACAGGTAATCGCGCCGCACCGGCTCGCGCATGTAAAAAACCGAGAATGGCACGAAGACCGTGAGCGTAATGACCTCCTGCATCATCTTCAGCTGCCCGACCGAGAGTTTCGTCTCGCCGATGCGATTGGCCGGTACTTGAATCAGGTATTCGAACAACGCAATCCCCCAGCTCACGAGCGCCGCCAGGTACCACGGTTTGTCTTTCAGGTCGCGCAGGTGCCCATACCACGCATAAGTCATGAAGATGTTCGAAAGCACGAGCAGCAGGGCGGCTTGGACGGCAATCGGCATAGTCGATCCTTGATCTGGCAATCGCAGGGATTCTAACAGCCGCGCCATGTTCGGCAGAGAGCAAAATGCAGGTCAGGCTGGAAAGTCTGAGCGACCGGGGGCTTGCTCGACATTTGACGGGAGCCTTATGCTAAAATGAGAATCTGGAGAGTCCCGCGGCACACCTTTGAGGACCTAACGACGATGATCGGTCGCCCGACTGGGTTTCAACTGACCAGGATTTTTCCGGTGGCGATGGCTGGTTTGCTGTTATCGGCCTCGTGGCTCTTGGCCGACGTCCCAGTCGAAGGAGGAAAAACGCCGGCCTGGACGACGACCGTCGTGCCCCCGGAAGCGAGAAGCTTTTGGGCCTTTCGGCCGTTGACTCGAGCCACAGCACCGCAAGTTACAGACGAAGGGCGGGTGCGAACGGCCATCGATCGGTTCGTCCTCGACAAACTGGAGACGAAAGGACTGTCGTTGAGCGCCCCGGCAGACAAGGCCCGCCTGATCCGCCGCGCGTACTTTGATCTGGTCGGATTGCCACCTCCTCCCGAAGCCGTTAACGAGTTCCTCAGCGATGCTTCTTCCGACGCCTGGGGCAACCTGATCGACCGCTTGCTCGCCAGCCCGCAATATGGAGAGCGCTGGGCCAGGCATTGGCTCGACGTCTCGCGGTTCGCGGAGAGCCATGGCTTCGAGCACGACACCGATCGGCCCAGCGCCTATTTCTTTCGCGATTTCGTGATCCAGGGCCTCAATCAGGACCTGCCGTACCACACGTTTGTCAAATGGCAGATCGCCGGGGACGAGATTGCGCCGCACGACAACCTGGCGCTGATGGCGACCGGTTTTCTCGCGGCGGGCGTGCACAGCACGCAGATCACCAAGAACGAAGTCGAAAAGCATCGCTACGACGAAATGGACGACATGCTGTCGACGATCGGATCAGGAATGCTCGGCCTGTCGATCGGCTGCGCCCGTTGCCACGACCATAAGTATGATCCCATCCCGCAGCGCGATTATTACCGATTGCTGTCGACTTTCACGACGACCGTGCGCAGCGAAGTCGATCTCGACCTCGACCCTGTAGGTTACAAACGAGCCAAAGCGGCATTTGATGCGGAGCATGCGCCGTATGTCGCGGCGCTCGCAAAATTCGAAACCGAGCAACTTCCCGACCGATTTGCGGCGTGGGAAAAAGAAGGGAGCGGAGCCGCTGCCACCTTGCCGTGGATCGTGCTCGATTCGCAGTCGATGAAGTCCGAAGGAGGGGCGACGCTCACCAAGTTGCCCGACGGATCGATCCTCGCCAGTGGAACCAATCCGAAGTTCGACACGTACACGTTCGTCGCGCATACCCGCGTGACCGGCATCACGGGCGTGCGGATCGAAGCCTTGGCCGACCCGTCGCTCGTGAAAAGAGGCCCCGGCCGCTCTCCCAACAGCAACTTCGACCTGACCGACTTCCGCATTGCCATCGCCCCGGCGAGCGGCGGACGTCAGTCCGCCGGCGCATCCGCCGACGCCAATCCTCCACCCGCAAAAATCCCCCTCAAAAACCCCCGCGCCACGTTCGAACAACCCGGCCTCCCTATCGCGGCTGCCGTCGACGACAACGAGCATTCCGGCTGGGCAGTCGATCCACAGTTCGGCAAAAGTCATGCCGCGGCATTCGAGCTGGCCACGCCCATCGGCTTCGAAGGAGGATCGATCCTCACATTCACGCTCACGTTCAAAGGAAATGACAAACACAATTTCGGCCGGACACGGCTGGCCATTTCGACGTCCCAACAACCTCCCGACCTTTTGGCACCGAGCATCCCACAGCCGATCCTGGAAATCCTGGCAGTGGCGGCCGATCAGCGTTCGCCCGAACAGCAGCCGGTCGTTCTGAAATGGTACGCAACGTCCGATGCCGAGTGGCAGAAGCTGAATCAGGCGGCGGTTGAGCATCTCGCCAGGGCCCCCCAACCGAATCTCGCCAAAGCGATGATTTCGAGCGAAGGACTGGCCGCCGTGCGGCTGCATACGCAGGGAGGCGACTTTCTCGAACAAACCCACTTCCTGCGCCGCGGCGACACGAACCTCAAAGAGGCCGTTGCCTCGCAGGGTTTCCTGCAAGTGCTGATGCCGGTCGCGGACGATGGCAAGCGCTGGCTGTCTCCACCCCCTGCGGGCTGGCGGACATCGTATCGCCGCCGGGCTTTGGCCGAATGGCTGACGGATGCTGAGCACGGCGCCGGCTCGCTGCTGGCGCGGGTGATCGTCAATCGGCTCTGGCAGCATCATCTGGGGCGCGGAATCGTCGCCACGCCGAACGATTTCGGCTCGCGCGGAGCGGCTCCCACCCATCCCGAGCTGCTTGACTGGCTGGCCGGAGAATTGATTCGCCGCGGCTGGAGCCTCAAGCAAATGCACAAGCTGATCATGACCAGCGCCGTCTACACCCAGTCGTCGCGGTATGACGAAGCGCGTGCGGCGGTCGACCGCGACAACCTGCTGTTGTGGCGCAGCTCCCCTCGGCGACTGGAGGCTGAAATCATCCGCGACAGCCTGCTGGCTGCCAGCGGCCTTATGGACGCGAAAATGTTCGGTCCGGGTACGCTCGATGAATCGACGCGCCGTCGCAGCATTTATTTCACGGTCAAACGGAGCAAGCTGGTGGCGATGATGCAGACATTCGACGCGCCTGACGCGCTGTCCAGTCTCGGCGAGCGATCCACGACGACAGTCGCGCCGCAGGCGCTGTTGTTGCTCAACAACGCCAATACCCGCGAATATGCCAAGGCTTTCGCCAGACGAATCGCCCCCGACCCGGCGGCCGACTTCTCGATCGCAATTCGCCAGGCGTATGTGGTCGCCGTCGCCCGCCAGCCCACGGGCGAAGAGCTCGCCGACGGCCTCGCATTTGTGACTTCGCAAGCTGCGTCGTATCAGAGCGCCGGCAAGTCGTCCCCTCGGGATCTCGCTCTCGCCGATTTCTGCCAGGTGCTCTTGTGTTTGAATGAGTTTGTGTATGTAGAATAGAGGTGTGTCAGTCAGGCGCGGGAAATTTTGTGAGCACGTCATTTTCGTATCGAGGACAAATCATGGAGTCTGCCGAGATTCTGCCCGCTCCCGTGATTGACCAGCCGTTACCTGCCGACGAAAAGCGGAATCGCGAAAAGCAAGCTTTTTTGAAATTGCTTCCTGATTTGATTCAGAGCCATCGGGGATTGTTTGTCGCCATCCACGACGGTCGGGTCGTCGAAAGCGGTTGTGACCCCGTTATTGTCGGCCATCAGGCGTACGAGAAGTTCGGGTACATTCCAATATTCATCGGGCACGTCGACGACCATCCGCTTCCTCCCGTACGAATCCCATCGCATCGCGTGCTATCGGCTGAAGGTGTCTGATGGTCCGCTATCGATTTAATCAGCAACGGAACCCGCGCCCGCCGTACATTCATGTCGCAGTTCGTCGAGCCGATGGACTCCGCTCACTGAATGAAGTGGTTGCACAACTGGACACAGGAGCCGATATGACGGTCCTGCCAGCATCGTTTTTACATGAAATGAATCTTGTGCGATTTCGCGAAATACGAGCTTCCGATTCATGACGATTCCCACTTTGTTCGCCCCGCCTCATCCCGCCTATGCCTCCCGTCGCGAGTTTCTCCAGCGCGCGGGGAGCGGCGCCGGCTTGCTAGCCCTGGCGGGGCTGATGCAGCGGGCAGGTTGCCTCGCGCCGGCTGCGGCGGCCGACAAATACGTCAATCCTCTCGCTCCGCGACCGGCGCATTTTCCTGCCGAGGCCAAATCGGTCATCTGGCTCTTCATGAACGGCGGCCCCAGCCACGTCGATACCTGGGACTATAAACCCGAGCTCGAAAAGCGCGACGGCAAAGAACTCGACGGCTTCGACAAGAATACCGGCTTTTTCACCGACCAGGTCGGGCCGGTGATGAAGTCTCCCTTTCAATTCGCACAGCACGGCCAGAGCGGCACATGGGTCTCGGAGATTTTTCCCGAGATGGCCAAACACGTCGACAAAATGGCGTTCCTCCACTCGTGCTACACCGATTCGAACAACCACTCCCCCGCACTGTTCAAGATCAACACCGGCATGACCCGCATGGGCTTTCCGTGCGTCGGCTCGTGGGTCACCTATGGCCTGGGGACCGAAACCCAGAACCTGCCGGCGTTCGTCGTGATGTACGATACGCTCGGCCGCGGCATCCCCAAGGGGCACGCCCAAAACTGGGGCGCCGGTTTTCTGCCGAGCATTTACCAGGGAACTTCGCTCAAACCACAGGGCGCCCCACTCGACGATCTCGTCCGTTCGGCCGACATGACAGACTCACAGCAGCGGGCGCAACTCGATTTACTCGCCAAACTGAATCGCCGGCAATTGGAACAAACTCCCGGCGCGCCCGACCTGACAGCGCGGATCGAATCGTTCGAGCTGGCGTACCGCATGCAGATGGCCGCACCCGAAGCGATCGACCTGTCTCAAGAGAGCGAGGCCACGCACAAGCTGTACGGTCTCGACAATCAGAAGTGCACGCACTTTGCGAAACAATGCCTGACCGCGCGCCGCATGGTCGAGCGAGGCGTGCGGTTCGTGCAGATCTATTCCGGCGGGATGGACAACGAATTGAGCTGGGACGGGCACGCCAATATCCAGAAAAACCACAGCGGATTTGCGGCAGAAACCGATCAGCCGATCGCCGGGCTCCTGGCCGATCTCGAATCGCGCGGCCTCTTAAGCTCGACCCTGGTGGTATGGGGAGGTGAATTCGGCCGACTGCCGATCGTGCAGAAAGGGGGGACGGGGCGCGATCATAACCCGCACGCCTTCACCTACTGGCTGGCCGGAGGCGGCGTGAAGGGGGGGACGCACTATGGCAAGACCGACGAGATCGGCCATAAGGCGGTCGAGAATCGCGTCAGCGTGCACGACTTGCACGCCACGATCCTGAACCTGCTGGGGCTCGACCACACGCAGCTCACGTACCGCTTCAGCGGCCGCGATTTTCGATTGACTGACGTTTCGGGAAACGTGATCGACGCGATCATCGCGTAGTATCGAACTGTTTAGCGCCGAGGCGCAGCCGAGTGCTTCACACACATTGCACTCGGCTGCGCCTCGGC
>DASYAR010000443.1:0-35095 GCA_036501235.1 Planctomycetaceae bacterium | reverse complement strand
CGATCGAATTCCGGAGTCTGGAACGCCAGGGGCTTTTCCGTCGGCGCCGCGACGGCTTCATGCTCCGCCGGCGCCGTCGATTTGAGTTGGGTGTCCTGCGCCACCGGCTTGCTGTCTCTTGACTTGAACCAGAACACGCTGGCCGCCAGCACGGCCACGCCGAGAACGCCAGCGCCCATCCGCGTCAATTTTCTGGTGTTTCCAGCGGGGGGCCGAATCGCTCTGCGGGTGGGTGCGCTCTGGATCGTCTCGTCGGCAGATGTGTTGGGAGAAGACAATAACAGCGATCGGATTTCCGAGGCGGACCGCGAGATCCCGTGGTCTGCGCGCGGCGTCGATCGATCCGTGACGCAGAGCTCCAGCTCGGAGATCAGTTCCGTCATCGTCTGGTAACGATCGGAGGCGTTCTTCGCGACCATTTTCCGGAAGATCGATTCCACTTCGTCCGGGACGAGGGGGCAACAGTCGCGGAGGCGGGGGATGGGCTTGTCCCGATGGGCGAGCAGCTTGGCCATCAGCGTGTCGCCGTCATAAGTGCTCTTGCCGGAGAGCAGATAGTGCAGCGAGCAGCCCAGGGCGTAGATGTCGGCACGGGCATCCGCCGATTTCGTGTCCACGGCCTGCTCGGGGGCCATGTAATCGACCGTTCCCATCACGGTCCCGGTGCTGGTGAGCTCGGCCTGGGGAGTGTCTTCGTGCAGGCGGGCCAAGCCCATATCGAGGATTTTGACGGTCCCGTCCCGGTCCAGGAGCAGGTTGGCGGGTTTGATGTCGCGATGCACGACCCCCTTTTTGTGCGCGAATTCCAGGCCTTTCGCCGCTTGCAGGATGTAACGGATGGCCTGGTCGACCGGAAACGGGCCGTTCTTTTTGACGAGTGCAGAAAGGTCGCTGCCTTCGACCATCTCCATGACGAGAAAATGGACGCCGCCAGCCTGATCGGCGTCGTAGGCCGTGACGATGTGGGGATGAGCGAGCTTGGCGGCCGCCTTCACTTCTCTGTGAAACCGAGCGAGGGCCAGTTGGTCGTTGGTCATGGCGCTCGGCAGCACTTTGACGGCCACGAGTCGTTCCATGACCCGGTGCCGGGCCTTGAAGACCTGCCCCATTCCCCCCGCCCCGATCTTTCTCATCAACACATAGTTGCCCAGGACGAGCGACTTCCCCTTTCCCCGAGAAATCTCTTCCACCTGAAACTTCGTCAGTTTTTCGCGGCGGACGAGCTCCAGGGCCAATTGCTCGGCATTCGCGGGAGAGGCGCGGGGCGGCAAAAACTCCTGCAGCGTGTCAGGGGCAACAACGCCACTTTCTTGAAGCTGCTGGATGAATTTTTCGAGAGAAATGGCCATCGTCCGGGATTCGGTGCAGCTTGCGTAAAAACCGGGGCGAACATTGGCCCCCGCGGCGCAAACCGCGGTTCACGAATCAGGGCCGCCAACCCATGAGGCACGACATCTTCTCAAAGTCCGCGGCGAATCGCAAATCCATCTTGTGCAGTTTGCAGCGAGATGATGGATGGCGCCGCCTTCCTGGCGCCGCCTTCCTGGAAAGTGAGGCAATGCGGTAGGGCCTGTACGCGCGGTTCAATCGGGCACGCGGGTGCAGTCGTCAGTCGGCTTCAGCCGACTATTTCTGTTTGCCACCAGCTTTGAGCTGGTGGACATGGGCCATCTCATTATTTTCGTAGCCGGCTTCAGCCGGTTTGCGGGTTTCGATGGCTAAAGCCTTGCAGGCAAGCCGGCTCAAAGCCGGCTGGCAACATTGCTATTTCTGGGGCAAGGGTATCCACCAGCTCAAAGCTGGTGGCAAAAGGGGAGTCGGCTTACGCCGACTGGAGAGGCCGATGCCCACTCGAAGAGCAGACCGTTGACTTGCCTCAAATCTGCCTGTTCCAGGCGTCTCCAATTGGTCACGCGCTGGGTGACCAAAGCTGAGCTCTTCCCGGCGCTACGTTACCAGCCATTGATCGATGTCGTCGGCGACGGCGGGTTCCGTGGCTTCGGCGGGGGAGAGAGTCTGCCGTAGACTAGTGAGCCAAGCATCGCTGGGCGGTCCGTAGGGGCGGAATTTTTCAAGGGTGCCGCGCTCGTCGGAATAGAGCAGGGCCCGATTCGTGCCCAGCCGGGACGCGACGGGGGAATCGATCAGATGGCTGGAATCGGCGGCGCTCATCTGCAATACGACCCGCATCTCGAACTCGCGCAGCGACTGGCGATTGAACCAGCGGTCGATGTTGTTGTAGGAATCGCACCACACGATTACATGCACACCCACGGCGGGGCCTTCGCGCAAAATCTCGGCGAACATCTGGCCTGGCGAAGGGCCTTTGTCCCTGCTCGAACTGCCGAAGCCGAAGTCCTCTTCGGACTTTCGCAGATCACGGAACCGGCTGAGATCGTCGATGACGAGAAACACGGGCGGGGCGGGAGCACGGTCCTGCCGGCGGCGGTTGACTTCAGCGGCGATGGCCCCCAGCTCCGGGCCTGTGGCATCGGGCCTCGAGACCATCACCGGGTTCGGCAAAACCTTCAGCAACTGCGACCAGCTCCCGGCACCGTCTCCGTTGGAGCCCTGGGCACCGGAAACCTCGACAGCAGGTTCCTCAGCGAAGAGATGAAGTTGAGGAATCGGGACCGGCGCGCTGTCCGACGATTCGGCAATCGCCGGTTCTCGGGCCTGAGCCGCCAGCGCGACGAACGCCGTTTGCAAGATCCCCCGCGCGGCGGCCGCATCCGGGCCGACGACCAGCAGATTCGCCCCTGACCGGTGGGAGAACGTCACCAACGTGGGACCGGTGATCGCCACGGCGTCTCCCAGCCAGGCCTTCGGATTGAGCTCGACCGCCGTCGCTGCCGGATCGCGGGACGCGGCCGATTCGATCAGCTCCCCCAATATGGCGTTGCGCGCCGGGTCGGCAGGGATGTTGCCTTCGAAAACGATCGCTTCGCTGCGCGGCCGGCCGCTTTCGACTGCGAGCGTTTGCACGCGTTCCAGAAATCCGTCACGCTGATCATCATCGAGCCACGCGACCTGAAACGGATTGTTCCCTTCCAACATGCCGTTGGCGTCGTTGTAAATCGCCTCGCCCGGGCGCGTCAGGAGTCGGGCGGCGGTGTTGTCTTCGCTGAGAATCAGGTGCGCATCGGTGTCGCTGCACTGCAAGGCGATGCGCACGGCCATCTGCCCAATCGTCGTGCGGGCCAGCGAATACGCCCCCCCTAACGTCTGTGAACCGAGCAGCACGTGCATACCGAACGCACGCCCCTGCCTGACGAGCCGGTCGAGCAGCAGGGCGGCCGTTTGCGAGTGCCGGTCGTCTTCGACAAAGAACTCCTGAAACTCGTCGACCATGAACAAGATGCGCGGCAGCCGGATATCAGGGCACGCGTCGCGGAACGAGGCGATGTCCTGCACGCCGTGCTGGCGGAACAAGTCGCCCCGTTCTTTGAGAATCGCGTCGAGCCGCTCCAATGTGCTCACGCCGAATTCGCGATCACTTTCGATCGAGATCACGCGGGCGTGCGGCAGGTGGTGCGTCGCGTAAGTCTTGAACTCGACCCCTTTCTTGAAGTCGATCAGATAGAACTCGACTTCGTCGGGCGAATACCTGAGCGCCAGGTTGATCACGATCACGTGCAACAGAGTCGATTTGCCCGAGCCGGTTTTGCCGGCCACCAGCACGTGTTGCGAAGTCCCCTTCCCCAGCCGCAGGTGCTGCAGCTTGGTGGCCCCGGCGCGTCCGAGCGGGACGTCGATCTGGGACCGGCTGTCCCCTGTCCAGTACGCCTCGGCGTGCGGAACGATGCGATGAAAGGGGACTTCGACGCGGCGGATATGGCGCGACAGCTCTCCCATTTTTCGGATCAGGGCCGCCCATAGCGGCGGCGGCGGAGGCTCGTCGGCGATCAGGGGGAGTGCTACGTCGCCGAGCGCCTGGTTGAGAAACTGCGTGCCGTCCCAGGCGAGCACGTTCGTCGCCGATTCGAGCTGGGCAAGGTCGAAACCGCGGGGGAGCGGCTGCCGGATGTCGATGCCGAGCAATGTATGCACGCCGCAGCGGGCGCCGCTGGTGACGATGCTCACGAGCCGCTGGGCGGCTCGTTCGCTGAAGCCGGCGGGAAAGTTGGCCACGACGAGGATCCGATAGGGCTCGGCAACTTCCCCGGCGTGCCGGTTGTATTCCTCGATCGATTCGAATTCATTGCGCAAGTACTTCTGGAACACGTTTTCCATGTGTTCGGTGAGATTGGCAAGCTGCTGCTCGATGTGCGGCTGTTCCGTCCAGATGCGGCTCGAAATCAAGAGGTCGTCGAAGTCGGCCAGGTGCATGAACGCGGCGAAGTTTTCGCCCAGACCGACCGCGTCGACGATCGTAAATCGCAGATCTCCCGGGGGGAGTTGCGTCAGGAGCCGCAGCATGGCAGTCTGCAGAATCGAGACGGCCTGCGTCTTTCCGGCAGTCCCTTCGGCCTTCAGCAATAAAGACGGGGCTTCGGGAAAGGGAAGCACGGCAGGCAGTAACTGCGGGTGGGCGTCTGCGCCCGAAGCATCGCCGTTTGTCGTGGAACTGTCTGTCGATACGTCCGGCGCGACGACATAATCACCAATCCGCACTCCCACGGGGACGCGCTCGGCTGGCTGCCATTCCGGGCGTGAAATCGTCTCCCAGTCGGGAAATGCGGCGCGGCTTTCTTCAGCCAGGGCGGCCGTTTCGCCGGCAAACCACAACTGCGTCTCGCGCCATAAGGCTTGGGCTCGGGCGACGACGTCGCGACGACGGATATTGCGCTCGGTCACGTCTTGCTGATGACTGCGGGCGAGCGACGCCTGTTCACGTTCCTGGCGAGTTCGCAGCGCGGTCGTATCACGGCGATGGGCCGCCTCGGCCGCCAGCAGTTCGTCGTTATGCCGCTCGGACGCGGCTTGCAGCTCGCCGTTTCGCTGCGATTCGGCCGCGCTCAACGTGCGCAATTTGCGGGCCGTGATCTCGGCCGTCCGTTCGTCGCGCGTGCCCGCGAACTGTTGCAGAGATTTTTCACGGCGATCGCTGATGGCCGATTGTCGGGAACGATACTCCTGCTCGCAGGCCTGCATTTCCTGCCGGGCGAGCTTTTGCCAATGCTGCGCCTGGGCCCGCGCGTCGACGATGGCCTGCTGCAAGGCTTCGAACACCTGGGCCGACTGGCCCGACGCAACGACGTGCAGAACCATGAGGCCGATGCACGCCAGGCCGAACCCGATGCCGCCTGCGATCAGCGGCCATTCGAGGCCCGGTCTCATCGGCAGCCCGAGCCATTGCGGCGCGACGGCAGCGTAAATTCCCCCCGCCAGACCGAACCACAGCAGGACGCCCAGAATCGCAAAATTGCGCCGCGGCAAGAGTTTCGGCAAAACCTGGCGAGCAAAGAGCGAAGCCTGGTCTCGCGCCACTTGAGCAGCGGCGGTCGATGCCTGCAGCGCCGCATCGCGACCAGTCGCGGCGGGCCCCGGCTCCGGGGCGGGGCCGACTCGCTGCCGTTGCTGTTCCAGTGAGGCAGCCGTCTGCTCCGCGAGGGTCGCCAGTTCAGCTTCTTGCGCCGCCAACCGCTGCTGTCCCTGCTGCACCTGCGCCGCGAGCTTTTCGATCTGGCGTTGCGGGCTGGTCTCGGATTTGTCGTCGAGAATGGACGACATCAGCCAGCAGTCTTCCTGATATTTCTGTTCGACGCGAGCCAAATCGGCCGTTGCCAGGCGTTCGGCCTCGGCGATTGCGTGATCGCAGGTCGCCGTCGCGACCGTGGTCTCCGAGGCGAGCCGTTCGTCGAGGGCCTGGCACAGGGCCGCATGTTGTGCTTCGAGGGCCGACAGCTCCTCTGCGAATTGGGCGGCCGCGGCCCGCAGCGCGGCCGGCGGTCCGCCTGCGGGGGATTCGTCTTCCGCAGAGCCGAGCGTCTCTAATTCTTGCTCCAGGCGGATTCGTTCTTCGCGTCCCGCGCGCAGCTCATCGAGCAAGCCCCGGTAGTGCTCGAGCGTCAGGTGGGTGGGATTGTCGTGGGGCATATTAGCCATCCGCAGGCCCGCATTCGCGCCCCGCCTGAGCGAGCACCGCAGCCAGTTGATCGATCGCAGGAAAAGTCGACGCCAGATCGCTCGCCAGAGGACGCAAATGGTTTTCTGCAAAATCCTGGCTGTTGGAATCGTTCCAGTGCGCGCCAACGTCCGACCAGGCGTGGCGGAGCGATTCGATCGCGTCGCGGAGCTGGCTTGCGCCGGTATTCAGATCGGCGATTCTCATATTTGATCCGGCTTCCTGTTTATTTCGGGTGAGGAGGATGGGGCGGCGTGCCGGACGGGCCGGCGGGTATTACCTCCACCGGCGCAGGACGATCCACATACGAGTCGAGCGTCGTAATGGTACGATCGAGCAGCGCCAGCGACCGCGGCACCCCTCCTTCCACGCTGTCGCGAAAACGCATCACGCGCCCGCGATATTCGTCCAGCTCTTCCCGAACCTTTTGCGTCCAGCGACGGACGACTTCGATTTTATCCTCGGCTTCACGCAGCTTGCGCTGGGCCTGGCGGAGCGCTTCTTGTTCTTCGAGACAGGCGGGGCGATGATCTCCGACGGCGCGCATCCGACACGTTTCGAGCGCCGTGCGCGTGCGGGCCACGTCATCGTAGCAATGGCGGATTTGTCCCCGCCAGTAGGTGGGAGCGTCGTGTTCGAGCCATTGCAGCGCGCCTTGCGCCTGTTCCTCGAGCGAGACGAGGGCGCGGGTGGACTGGTCCTGAAACGTGCGCAGCGCCGCCCGGAATGAGACGATGGCGTCGATCGAAGTCACATGGGCCGAGTTACTCAAGCCGGTTATCCTTTAGCGCTGCTGCAAGTACTCGTCGATCCGCTCGGCCTTACGGAGCAAAAACGGGATATACTCGTCGTTCGATTGAATGAACCGGCCGACCGTTTGCAAGTTACGCTGGAACTCTTCACTGAAGCGGTGGTTTTCCTGATCGCGCCAGGAGGTGGCCAAAGCGTCCAACTGACCGGACAGCGCCGTCATCTGTTCAGCCAGGCCCGTGTTGAATTTCTTGAGCATCTGCGCAAACCGCCGCAATTCTTCCGGATTGACAATCGCCTGCGACATACCCGCACCTCTCTGGCTGAAACCGGTTGAATCCCGCACTTCCATGAAACGAAATCGATAGGCCACCGTCAACGCATTGTAGTCGATTTCGGGGAACAAATGTGGGAATTGAAACCGACGGCACCGCGCAGGGCCGCCTCCGATATCCTGTCCTGCCGCACCCTGTCCTGCCGCGCGTTGATCGATCAACCGGTGGCGTGGAAGAGAAGCGCTGCCAGAACCGCGCCTGCGATTGGCCCGACGACGGGCACCCACGCGTATCCCCAATCACTGTCGCGTTTCCCAGGGATCGGCAACACGGCGTGCATGAGGCGCGGCCCCAGATCACGAGCGGGATTGATCGCGTATCCCGTCGTGCCCCCCAGCGATAATCCAATCGCCAGCACAACCAGGGACACAGGCAATGCATCAATCGAACCGAGGCCGCCCGTCGGACTCGAAATCTTCAGTGCCGCATAAACCAGCACGAACGTGCCCGTGACTTCCGAAAGGACGTTCCATCCAACCGATCGGATCGCCGGGCTGGTACAGAATACGGCGAGCTTGGCGTCGCGATCGTCGTCGGCATCAAAATGCAGTTTGTATTGCAGCCAGACCAGACCAGCTCCAAGGCAAGCGCCGGCCAGTTGCACGGCAACAAACGCCGGTACGCGGCCCCACGCGAATTTTCCAGCGGCCGCCAGACCGACCGTCACCGCCGGATTCAAATGCGCTCCACTCGCCGGTGCGGCCACGAGGACGCCTACGAACACGGCCATCGCCCAGCCGAACGTGATGACAATCCACCCCGCGCCGTGTCCTTTCGAGCCCTTGAGCAGGACATTGGCGACGACGCCGTCACCCAGCAGAATCAACAGGGCCGTACCGATCAATTCGCCGATTAAAGGGGTCATTACGATTCGATCCAATGGATCTTTGCGCGGTGTCAGTCAATTTGGTGTCGACAAGAATAATCGAGGTGGGTGTGAATGACACGGACAAAATAGGAAACACAGAAAACTGGCTGGGTGGATTATGCCGACGGGAGGGGAATTACCCACGCGCAGCGGGTGAAATACTAACCTAGACTTACGGACCGCCCGGAGTCGAAAGCTGCCGGGCCGACCGATCCCGATCCTTCAAGGGGTAGCATCAATGACAGACGGCACCATCGCCCTGGCGCAACACCTGAATTCCGACAGGTTCGCCATCCGCAGTGCGGTGACGGCGATCCGCAACGCATTCATGCAGTCGAATCAGCAGCAATTGCTGGCCGCGTCCGGGGCCGAACGGCGCGCCTCGGCCCGTGTGCGGTTGCATGTTGCCGTCCGCATCACGGCTGCCGTGGTCGATCAACCTGCGGAGCAAGTGCAGGCCGCGGGGGGACCGTGTATCGAAGCGATCTGCCGCGACATTTCTCTCGGTGGAATTGGGCTGACGCACCTGGCGCCTCTACCAGGCCATCACGCGATCGCGAGATTCAATATACCGGATGACGAACCTGTGTGTCTGGCGGTCGAATGTGTCTGGTCGAACCGCTCCGAGGATGGAACGTGGACTTCGGGAGTGCGAATTCTGGGGCTCACCGACGGAGTGAGACAACTCATCTGATTGACACCAGCCGTCCGTCGACTCGAAAATCTCAGGCTCGTCTTTCCGAGGCTCGACCAACAATCCTCACTGCTCCCCGAAAATCTGAAATCCCATAGCCAGTTTCACCAAGAGCCCCGGAGGGGCGGAAGTTAATAGCCAGGGGCGACAGCCCCTGGGACTGTCGCGACGCATGTCAGAGCCCTGTTAAGGGCGAAACCTTTCGCACGTGCCTCTGCCGCCCCATTCGGGGCTTTGGTTTTCGTTAATCCGACATCCAGGGGCTTGCGCCCCTGGCTATTGGCTGTCGCCCCATCCGGGGCTGACGGCCATCGTAGCAGTGGTCTGTCTGTTGACCAAAATGTCAGGCACGGGCGGCCGGGGCTGGCCCAATGGAAAGCCCCGGTGAATGGCGACGGAGGATGGCAGCGATTTCACCTGTAGTTCCCTCGCTTACGCGTCGGGCTTCCACTTGTCGACCCCGGATCGCAACGGAGCAAAGATTTCACCTCCCAGCCAGGAGGCGCGGCTGCCTAAGCGTTCTTCCAGTCGCAAGAGCTGATTGTATTTGGCCAGCCGCTCACTGCGCGCCACCGATCCGATTTTGATCTGACCGGCGCCGGTGGCGACAGCCAGATCGGCAATGGTGGCATCTTCGGTTTCGCCGCTGCGGGCCGAGACGACGGGCCAGTAGTCGGCAGCCAGGGCGAGCCGCATGGTCGCAAAGGTTTGCGACAAGGTGCCGATCTGGTTGACCTTGATAAGCACGCTGTTGGCCATTCCGTCCGAAGACAGTTTCCGAAATCGTTCGGGATTGGTGACGAACAGGTCGTCGCCGATCAGTTGCACGCGGTCGTCAAGGAGGCGTGTGATGTCGCACCAACCCAGTTTTTCCTCATCGTGGAGCGGATCTTCGATGCTGATGATGGGGTACTGAGTCGTCCATTTTTCAAAAAGTCCGACGAACTCCGCGGTGGAGAAGAATTCATTGCCGGACGCGGTGAGTCGATAGGGCCGCTCGTTTTCATCCCCGGGATTCACCAGGTGCGTCGCGGCGACATCCAAGGCAATCGCCACGTCGTCACCGGGTGTGTACCCGGACGACTCGATCGCCTCCACGAGGATCTCGACTGCCTGACTATTGGAGTTGAGTCTGGGACCATATCCTCCTTCATCGCCGACCAAGATGCCTTCGAAGCCGCGCTGGGTGAGCAGCCTTCCCAGTCGGTGATAAATCGTCACAATCCAGTCGAGAGCCTGGCCGTACGATGACGCACCAACGGGAATGATCAGGAAGTCCTGAAAATCGAGGTTCTTGCCCGCGTGCAGTCCACCGGAGATCATGTTGACCATCGGCAAGGGCATCACCATCGAGCGACCCAGCCGCCCGGTCCGAGTTCCTGGACCGGCGTTTTCATCGCCCGCCGTCTGCAACCAGAGGTCGTGCAGGTGTTCGACGAGCATGACATGACGGCCGGCAGCCGCGGCATGCGCCGCGGCCAATGAGACGGCCACCATCGCATTCGCCCCCAGTCTCGAGCAATTCTCGGTGCCGTCGAGCTCGATCATCCGTTGATCGACGGCGGCCTGATCGGCGGCGTCGAGACCAGTGAGTGCTGGGGCGACGATCGTCTTGACATTGTTAACCGCCACGCGGACACCAACCCCGTCCAGCCGCGAGCTGTCGGCGTCGCGAAGCTCGTGCGCTTCGAACTTTCCCTTGCTGGCTCCGCTGGGGGCAATTGCACGACCGGACTGCCCGCCGGCGCAGGTGATTTCGACCTCGACCGTCGGCCGACCCCGACTGTCGAAGACCTCTCGGGCGTGGACATGGGTGATGCGAGTGGGCATGGGGGAATTTGGAGCCGGCATGTTTGCTTTCGAAAAGTGTTGGATCTCGCCTATTTTTTCGTGTCGCGGACGGTCCGTTGAAAAAGGGGACAGTCCCTCTCGGGAATATCGATTTGTCACGGAGAATTCACTCGTTGGAAAGGGACAGTCCCCGTTTTCAACAGGCTCCTGTTCGCTGTCGCGCTTCCGCCTCAGGCGGCCTCCGTGAGAACTCGGTGCTCCGGGTTAAATGACTTTGGCAAGGCGGTCTAAGATCAGGGGCCAGTCGGCGGGAGGATCGTCGAACAAGCCCCGGCAGAACTGTCGTACGACTTCCTGCTGGCTCTCGTTCAAATAATCAATTTTGCTCGTCGCGTCGATGCGGGCCCACATACAGCCTGCCAGATGCCCGGTCGTGCGGCGCACGATTTCGTGCGGCGCCAGTTGCGGACATCGGGTTAAGCTTCCGACGCCGGCCAGGTAGGATTGCCAAAACGCCGTAGTCAGGCCGGCATACTCGGCAAACCGATCGGCGTGTAACACCGTCTTGAGCAGCAGGTGGCTCAAGAAGAATCCCAGGTCGAACGCCGGATCGCCCAGATGCCCGGTCTCGAAGTCGACGAGGACGATCCGCCCCTGGGCAATCAGCACGTTCTTGGGGCTGAAATCGGCATGGACGAGACACACGACCGTGGAAAACATCTCATCGATAAGTCGCTCGAGATGGCAGGCGACTTCCGGCGCGGCCTCGGCGAGACGGCGGTAGAACGGATCGACCCGCAGTTCGACAAAGACCTGCCTATCGCCGAATCGCTCGGCCAGATCGGGGCGCAGCGCCGTCTCGCGGTGCAGCGTCGCCAGATATTCTCCCAGTCGGGATGCGATCGTCGAATCAGCCTCGCCGTCCAGCAGGAGTTGCTTCCAGACGTCATGGGCGGCGGGGGCCGCTTCCATCCCAAACAAAAAATTCTGGCGATCTTCGAACAACACCCGTGGCACGACTCCGGGTGGAAGCAACGGCTGCACGAGTTGCATCACTTCGGTTTCGCGCCAGATCCGGTCAAGCCGGCTGAACCAGGCGGCTTTCGTTCGTAATTGTCCCCGCGATTGCTTGATGACGAAGGGCTCGCCGGTGTCAGGGGTGATTCGCAGGACGGCGTTGGAGACGCCCCAGGCCAGCAGTTCGGCGCGCGCGGCGACCCGGCGATCAAGTCGGCCGAGACCGCGCAGATAGTCGACGGCGTTAGGGGGCCCGATTTCGAGCATGATCCCCGGTTATCGCGGGGCCAGGACGCGGTTGCAAGTGCCCGCGAATTCCGCAGGGACTGCCGGTTGCACGCGACTCCGCGTAAAAAAACGGGGCCGCGGCAACATTTTGTTGCATTCGCCGCATGGCATTCGATACACTTGGGAGTACGTGAGACAGCGTCCGACCGTCCGTCCCCTGTTACAAGGAAAGAGCTATGCGAACCCGTTCGTTCAAAACGAGTCTGGCTTCCCGGTCAGGAATGCTCGGATTGTGTGCGGCGGTGGCGATGACAACGACTTTGACGGCTGCGAGCAAACAAAGGCCGATCAAAAAGCTCTCGGTCGATCCGTCCGCTGAAAAAATCGAGCTGTTCGAAGGGATCGAGAAGGGCGCACTCGAGGCCACGCTCATTCCGAAGAGCTCGCTCGAAGGCAGCGTCTTCATTCAGAACAAAACCAAGAAGCCGCTCACCGTGCACTTTCCGCAGGCTTTCGCCGCATCACAGGTCCTCAAACAGGGCTTTGGCGGTGGCGGCGGGGGAGGCGGGGGCGGCCGCGGCGGCGCCGGCGGCCAGCAGGGTGGCATGGGCGGCGGCGGGATGAATCAGTCAATGGGCGGCGGAATGGGTGGCGGCATGATGGGCGGCGGCATGGGTGGCGGCATGATGGGCGGCGGCGGCATGGGCGGCGGCATGATGGGTGGTGGCATGGGAGGCGGCTTCTTCTCCGTGCCCCCTGAAAAAACCGTGCAGTTCCCGATTACGTCCGTATGCCTCAATCACGGCAAGGGCGAACCACGGCCCCGCATGACCTACCGGCTCATCAAACTGGAAGATTTCACGAGCGATCCCGTGCTGCAGGAACTGGTCGTCATGGTCGGAACCGGCGCCTTCGACAGCAATAAGCAAGCGGCCCAGGCGGCGACTTGGACGGTGACCGACAAGATGAGCTGGGACAAGCTGGCTGCCAAGCAGATCGAGCACGTCGGAGGCCAGCCCGACGAGCCGTATTTCTCGCAGGGTGAACTTGCCGAGGCACAACAGATTCTGGCGCAAGCTCAGGGAAAAGCCCGCCAGCGCGAAAAGGCCAAATCCGAGTCTTCGGTTTCCAAAGGCCGGATTCCCGAAAAGAAGAGTTGATTCGCCATCGGCCCGGCAGTCAAATTGCTCGCCGCGGCACGATCCCTCGAAAACAAACAGCCCGGATGCATCAGGCATCCGGGCTGTTTGCATTTTGCTCTGGCGGGTTAGAACCGCAATTCGCAACCGAAGTTGAAGCCGTTGATGAAGATATCGTGGAACACGAACTGCTGCCCGATTCCGATCGGAGAAGAGTTGCCGTTATCGTTGTAGATGATGTCGCGGTTGGGCCTGGTCACCTGGTTGATCCACATCAACGTATAGCCCCCGCGAACCGTGAAGGTGGGCGTGATGTTGAGGTTGACGAACCCATTGAGCTCGCCGCCAAACGTGAATTTCGTGGTGACGTCCGAGGCTGACGTGGGCGTGTCTCCCGCGAAGCGGAAATTCTGGGTGTCAACGCCCGAAACGGCGGTGTTGCCGAGGACCATCAACTTGGGAGTCGCCCCGAATTCAATATATTTCGTGACGACTTGGGCTCGAAAGCCGATTTGACCGCCCCACAGGTTGTTCATCGTCATGGATTGGATCGCCGTGTTGGTGATCGAACCGGGATTGAACTGGTCGGCAAACACCCCAATCTGATTCAAGTGTTCGGTCAGATTGATGTATCGAGCACCAATGAGCGGGAGGAACTGCAGGGTGTCGCTGGCGTAATCGTCGATCAAATAGTTGGCTTCACCGCCCCACAGTTGTGAGATGTAGGTCGCTGCGAACGATTGATTGTACAGAAACAAGTGATTCGACAACTGGCCGTTGGCTAGGGTACTGGTGGCGGCGACGACAGGGACCTGTCCCTGCGAGCCCGGCGTGCCGGTCCCGATCCCGAATTGATGGAACAAAATCTGAGCTGGATCGAAGAGCGGAATTTGCGCGTAGTTCGTGCTGAACCCGGTTTGCTTCTTGCCGAGCATGAACGCGCTCACTTCGATCTGCCCGCCGTCAATCAAGTCGAAACCGGTCGTCAGCTGAAGGCCGCTCGTGTCGGTCAATCGCATCGAATCGGTCGTGGGAACTTCACCATAAGCGATCGCGGTTTGCGTGTTTGGTGCAAAGATCAGAAAGGGTTTCGTGTAATTGGGAACGCCGGCGACGGGTGCTCCCAAAGGAACATTTCCCGGCGACCCGATGTTCCAGTTCAGATATTCCACTCGCATAAACCAGGAATTGATCTTGGCTTGCGGCCCGAACGTATTGATCGAAGGTTCCACGTCGTCCGCCGGCGCGTACCACGGGGTGGTACCCATCGGCGGCGGTGCTTCAGTTGGAGGAACCGGGTATCCGGGGCCGTATCCCGGCTGCGGCGCCGGCCCAGGTTGGGCAAATGCCTGCGTCTGTCCCAAACAGCATACGCCGACCATGAAGGCGAGCGCGTAGCAGCGGGCTCGTGTCATTTTCCCATTCCTCTGCGAAACATGACTGGATTCAGGACTCATTCGTCCGGCCCCCCGTCGAATGTACGGTCTGTAGTGACAATGCACGTTGTAACAGGAGTATCGTCGCCGGTTGTGAACCGACTTAGACAAAACCGCTGCCGATCGCGAAGATTGTATCGGTTATGCCTTCGCTACGTTTCTTAACGCGCCGGCAAAGTCGCAGCCTGGGAGGAATGGGCAGATTGCAGCGGCGACGGCGTGCCGACGACGCCTGGCAACGCATTGGACGCCCTGGATCGGTTCGAGTAAGTTGTTGACCGGGAGACACCATGAACGCACTTGAATTCGCCAGTCGCCTCGTCAGCTTCGATTCCGTTAGTCGCAAGTCGAACACAGCCGTCAGCGATTTCGCCGAACTGACGCTGCGCCAATTGGGATTCGAAACCGAACGGCTTGAATACGACGACGCCAGTCGGGTCCGCAAGGTGTGCATTGTCGCCAAGAAGGGGCTGGGGATGGGAGGCGTAGCCTACTTCGGGCATACCGACGTCGTTCCAGCCGACCCCTGGTTCAGCAGTGAGCACGGGCCGTTTCAGCCGACCGTTCATGGCGGACGGCTCTATGGTCGCGGCAGTTGTGATATGAAAGGCTCCGTTGCCTGTTTTTGGGCTGCGGCATCGCGATTCTCCGCCGATCGCCTGAAACGGCCGATTTATGTCACCTGTACGGCCGACGAAGAAGTCGGATACTTTGGGGCCCGAGAAGTTGCTGAAAAATCGCGACTGTTTCGTGAAATGGTCGACGGCGACAGCCATGGAATCATCGGCGAGCCGACCTGCCTGGAGGTCGTCTACGCCCACAAGGGAACGTACGGATTCTCAGCGATCTCGCATGGGCGGGCGGCGCATTCCAGCACCAGCCGGGGGCTCAATGCCAATCTGGCAATGATCCCGTTCCTGTCGGAAATGAAGGCGATCCACGACGAGCTGGAGCACGCACCTGCCTGGCAGAACGCGGAATTCGATCCGCCGGGGCTCAGCTGGAACATCGGCATCAACGACCATACCGCGGCGATCAACATTACGCCGCCGCAGAGCGTCTGCACGGTCTACTTCCGGCCCATGCCCAACCAGGATGCAGAAGTGCTGATGGAACGGGCGCGCCGACTCGCCGAGCGGTGCGGCCTGGAATTCCGGCGCGGGCACAGTGGCCAACCGCTGTACGTCGATCCTGATTCGCCGTTCGTGCGAAGCGTGCTGAAATTGGCCGGTAAAACCGCGCCGCGCACGGTGGCCTACGGCACCGACGGCTGCATGTTCGGCGATCTGAAAAACATGCTCGTGTTGGGGCCGGGAGATATCGCCCAGGCCCATACCCATGACGAATGGATCGAACTGGCCGAGCTCGAGCGGGGCACAGCCCTCTACTCGCGTCTCATTGAACACTTCTGCTGCTAACAGCCCGTCGAAAAAGGGGACCCGTCCCCTTTTCGTCTCCCGCCGTGATGCGCCGCGAACTCGGGTTTGGCGCCGACATTTGTGCACAGTCTCACAAACCATCTGGTCCGGCTGTAACGTGCGTCGACGGAGCCGCTATCCATTAATGGTTGCAAGGAGTGCCTGAATCTACTTTGCAACCTATACGCACTGGAACGCGCTGAATCTGATTGCGCTCCTGCTGACCGTCCCAGTCCAAATGATCGACACGTCTATTGTGCGCGTTCATCAACGTCCAACAATTGCGCAGCCTGGGACTCTTTCCTGCGGAATGGCCCCGCCATCCGGGAAGCAAGTATCTAACCGCCGACGAACGTGACCGTCTCGTCGAACGGGGCGCGGCCCGTGCGGATGTAACTCACCGTGGCGTCCTCGTACCCGATCGACATTCCGCAGAAGAGGATGAGCCCGTCCGGGGGTGACAGGACCTCCGCGACCGTCTCGCGAACCTGCGACCACGCCATCTGCGGGCAACTGTGCAGCCCTTCGGCGCGGAGCAGGAGCATGACGGTCTGCAGATACATGCCGACGTCGGACCATTGGGGCCGGCCCAAGTCGCGGTCGATGTAGCAGAACAGGGCGGCGGGCGCGCCGAAACAGTTCCAGTTGGCGATGGCCGCCCGTTGGCGCGCCTCCATGTCCTCGCGCGCAATGCCGAGCGCGCCGTAGCGTTCCTTGCCGAAGGCGGATCGGCGCTCGCCGTACGGGGGCTTCAGCGCGGGCGGGTACATCTCGTACTGCCGCTCGTCCCAGGGGTCGCCGTGGGCCACGCGCTCGACTGCGCGCGTCTTGAGCTCGGCCAGTGGCGCGCCGGTGAGCACGTAGGTGTTCCACGGCTGGATGTTCGATCCGGACGGCGTCCACGCCGCGGCGGACAGCACGCGCTGCAGCACGTCCCTCGGCACAGGCTGGTCTTTGAATCCGCGCACCGCCCGTCGGCTTGTGACTGCCTCGTAGACGTCCATGATTGCCTCCCTACCGTCGGGTATCCGTATCGTTCAGACGCAGGGGGGTCGTCCGCAATTTCCACCACCTTGCCTCTTGGAACACTTAGCGTTTGGCCTTTGTCGCGGATCTGAGGGACGATCATGGCGAACTACTGAGAAATCAGGCCAGAAAACCAGCCTCCCGTTTGCCACGGGACAAAACGGCTCTTACTGCGAGGACGCGCTTGAGCGCACCGTCTTCAGCGCGCCGCCCCAGGCAATGAGCTGGTCTAGCATTTTATTGATCGAGTCTTCGTGGCGCGGATGCGGGTTGAACTGCGTGAAGTTCTGGAAATCGGTGTACAGATTGAGCATCACCTGGTTGCGAACCGTAGCAATCTGAACATCGACCATCACCAGCCGCAGGCTCTCCACCGCCCGCGCACCGCCGGCGCCTCCGTAGCTCACGAATCCCGCCGCCTTGTTGTTCCATTCGGCGAACAAAAAATCGATGGCGTTCTTCAGCGCCCCCGGAATGCCGTGGTTGTATTCCGCAGTCACGAAGACATAGGCATCGAAGATGCCAATTTTCGCCGCCCAACGCTTCGTGTGCTCTTTGGAATACTTCCCCATCGACGGCGGCACCGGCTCGTCCAACAGAGGCAGGTCGAAGTCCGCAAGATCGACCAGCTCGAACTGAGCATCTTTACGGCGCTTGGCGATCTCAACGGCCCACTTGCCAACCGATTGTCCCACGCGTCCCGGCCGCGTGCTGCCAATAATGATTGCCACGTTGATCATGGTTTTCCCTTGGTTGAGATCGGTTCCGTCACAAATGGCTGTGCGGCTCGGCGTACTTCTCGCCCTACTTACACCCGAGCCGTGGAGCGGTCGAGCCAGACTTCAAATCGCGTCGGGGCGATGCGCGGGTTGGCTCCCCGTGGCCTGAGGCCGACGTCGTCCAGCGCCGCGCCCGCGTAGCGGGCCTGCGGGTCGGCGATCACACTTCGCCTGTCCCCGCTCGCGGCCAGGGCCTTGCCCACGAACGCAGCGATCGACAGGGACTCAGGCCCGGCCACCTCCAGCACGCCGGTGGCCGGCGACCCCACGGCGACGTCGGCGAGGGCTGCCGCGACGTCGTCCGCCGCTATGGGCTGCATCGGGGCATCGGAGACACGGACCGTGTCAGCGCCAGGCCCGGCGAGCGGGCCGAGGAATTCGAAGAACTGCGTCGCGCGAAGGATCGTGTAAGGCACCTGGCTTGCCTTGATCAGTTTCTCCTGAGCGACCTTGGCCCGCATATAGCCGCTGTCCGGCATCCGGTCGGCCCCCACCACCGAAAGTGCAACATGGTGCTTTACCCCCGCAGCCGCTTCCGCGGCGAGAATGTTGCGGGTCGACGTCTCGAAGAACTCCAGCACCGCCTGGTCCTCCCACGACGGCGCGTTCGTCACATCGACGACGACGTCTGTCCCGGCGAGCGCTTCTCCCAGCCCTGCGCCAGTGATGGTGTTGACGCCCGACGAGGGGGAAGCCGACACAGCCTCGTGGTCCCGTCCGCGCAGGATGGGGATCAGTTTCTTTCCGATGAGCCCGCTGCCTCCAATTACGACGATCTTCATGGCAATTCTCCTGGTTTGAAACAGTCCTAAAGAGGTTCAGTTCACGATTCTCGTCTCGCACTCTTCCTAGGAGGTGCAGGTGGACAACAAAATTGATAAATTTGTCGTAACTGCCTGGTCACCGAGTACTATTAGGCACATGGACGAAGCACCAACCACCGTCATCATCCAGCGATACCTGGACGCCCTTCCCGGGGACGCCGCCGCCGAGCCGATCGTGCGAGAGCTGTTGGAGCGCGCGGTCGGCCGCTTGCGCCTGTTGTGTGCCAGGTTCCTGTACAAGAGCTACCCGCGGCTCACACGCCCCCCCGTGAACCTGGAGACGGATGAATTGCTCGGAGGCGTCGTGGCCAGGCTGTTGACGGCCCTGCGGACGATCCACCCTCCGACCGTGCGCCGATTCTTCGCGCTGGCCAACCAGCACATGCGCTGGCAGCTCAATGACCTGGCCCGTCGCCTGGATGAAAGGCCGGCTGCCGTGGCGTTGACAGATACCGGCGTCGTGGCCCCGCCAGCCAGTTCCGCCTCCGGTCTCAGCCCGGACGGCCGACGCATGTTGGAGGTAATCGAGGGCCTTCCTGAGGACGAGCGGGAGGTCTTTGACCTCGTCGGCATCCAAGGGCTGACTCATGCCGAGGTGGCCATGGTGGTCGGTGTTTCCGAAAAAACGGTGCAGCGGCGACTGAACCGCGCCCGGCTGCTGCTGGCGGAGCGCCTGGCTGACCTTCGCCCGGCCGCAGCAGGCGAACTCACTCCGCCGCCGGGTGACAAGTCCTACCTTGAGGAATGACCGCCTATGGCCAGCAACCCCCAGGTGCTCGGACTGCTCGAGGAGATGCTCGACGCGGAGAAGACGCCGGAGGAGGTGTGCTGCGACTGCCCCGAGCTGCTGCCGGAAGTCCGGCAGCGGTGGCAGGAATTCCAACTCATCGATGGGCAGGTCCGGACCTTGCTTCCGGGGCTTGCGAAATGCCCGGGCGCCGACACGATCACGTCCGTGCCGGCTCCTGGCGACCTGCCGGACGTTCCTGGCTACGAGGTGGAGGCCGTGCTCGGCCAGGGCGGGATGGGCGTCGTTTACAGAGCTCGACAACGCGCGCTCGATCGCCTGGTCGCTATCAAGATGCTACTCGCGGGGCCTTTCGCCAGTTCCCAGGAGTTGGGGCGTTTCCGCCGGGAGACGGAGGCCCTTGCCTGCCTGCGGCACCCGAACATTGTTCAGGTGTACGACGCGGGGGACGTCGAGGGCGGGCGGTACTTCGCCATGGAGTTGGTCGAGGGGGGCAGCCTGGCTCAGAAGGTGGCGGGAACGCCCCAGCCGGCGCGCCCAGCCGCCGCACTCGTGACCGCGATGGCCTGGGCCGTGGAGGTGGCGCACAAAAGTGGGATCGTCCACCGCGACCTGAAGCCGTCCAACATCCTGCTGACCGCCGACGGCACGCCCAAGATCAGCGACTTCGGGCTTGCCCGCCGGCTGGGCGGCCAGGACGTCCTGACGCGCACCGGTGCCGCACTCGGGACGCCGAGCTACATGGCCCCCGAGCAGGCTCGCGGTCAGGCTGCGGCGATCGGGCCGGCCGTGGACGTCTACGCGCTGGGGGCGATTCTCTACGAACTCATAACGGGTCGGCCGCCATTCCGGGCGGAATCGGAGGCGGAAACGATACGGCAGGTGATGGACCAGGAGCCTGTGCCCCCGTCGCGGCTGAACCGCACGGTGCCGCGCGACCTGGAGACCATCTGCCTGAAGTGCCTCCACAAAGAGCCTGAGCGTCGCTACGCGAGCGCCGCAGCGCTAGCCGATGACTTGAATTGCTTCCTGGACGGACGTTCGATCCGGGCCCGGCCCTTGGGTTGGGGAGCGCGCTTATGGCGCTGGATCCGCCGCAATCCGGTCGCGGCATCGCAGGCGGGGGCGGCGCTGACCCTGGCCGGACTGACCCTGGGCAGCGTGCTGTGGCTGGAGCGGCAGCGGGTCGAGCAACGCGCGGAGACGGATCGGCAGCAGGCCGAGCTGCGCGAGGAGACAGCACGGCAGGAGGGACGCGAGTCGCAGGTAGTAGAAACCGTGCTGGAGCAGGCGCGAACCTTCCTGAAGCAGGACCGCTGGCCCGATGCACGGGCAGCGCTTGAAAGAGCGTCGAGCCCGCTGGGTCCCTCGGTCTCGGCGGTTCTCTGGGACCGTGTTCGGCAAGCTCGCAAAGACGTGGACATGGTCGCCGAACTAGAGGCGATCCGATTGCGCCTGTTAGAAGGCAAGCAAGGTCATGAAAAGGTCGCGACCACGGGGGATCAACTGTATGCCGAGGCGTTCAGGAATTACGGGATTGACCTCACGATGCTGGAGCCGCCGGAGGCGGCAACGCGCATCCGCAACTCTGCGATTTGCGAGACCGTGCTGACCTACCTGCACGAATGGCTTTATGGGCTATCGGGTCCGGACCGTGACAGGCTGCGGGCCGTGCTGGACCGCGCAGACGACGATGAATGGCGGAAACGGATACGGAAAGTATTGCACTCTTACAGGCAGTGGGACCCAAAGACCCAGATGGCGGACGACACGCTGAAGCTGAAGGATTTGATGAAAGCGCGGGAGTCTACGACCCAGCCGCCGGTGGTCATTTCTGGGTTGAGTGGAATCTTGTTCGGAGGCCCTCTTTCGAAGGAAGCATTGGCGTTATTGCGTGACGCCCAGCAGCGTCATCCAGGAGACTTCTGGATTAATTTCCAGCTCGGTTATTCCTTGCAGTATGATGAGCTCCCTCAAGAGGCGGTCATTTACTCTCAAGTGGCAGTCGCCATTCGGCCCGGGAGTGCGCAGGCTTACACGTTGCTCGGAAGGGGCCTGTTCGCAACGGGGAACGTGACCAGGGCCATCGCCGCATTCCGAAAGGCCGCTGCACTGGATCCGATTGGCGCGGGCGCCAAAGATTTGACAACCATCCGGGTCCCACGCGACGGGCTGGAGGAGGCCTGTCTCGCCTGGGAGAAGATTCTGGAACACCAGCCGCCGGCTTACGACTGCTGGTACGGCTACGCACAACTGTGCCTGTTCCTCGGCAAGGAACAGGAGTACCGTCGGGCCCGCAAGGCTCTCTTGGAACGCTTTGGAGAAACTAACGACTGGATCGTGGCCGAACGCAGCAGTATGGCCTGCCTGCTCCTGCCTGCTTCCGGGGATGAATTACGACGCTCGGTCGCATTGGCGGACCGAGCCTTGGCCGCGGCAGAAAAGTCGCGTGAGCCTGGCAATCCCTACGTCCAGTTCGTGAAGGGCCTGGCGGAATATCGTAAGGGCCGGGTCGAGCAGGCGATCCCTTGGCTGGAGCAGTCGGCATCAGGTCTCCCCAACCGTCCAGGTCCACGGCTGGTACTGGCGATGGCCCAGTTCCAATCCGGTTCTGCAAGGGCAGCACGGAGGACACTCGCCGCAGCCGTGCAGGTCTACCCTTGGGATGAGTCCCCGCCCGTGTCGCAGACGGACCTCCCTGTCACATGGGTTAGCCACGTGCTCCGCCGCGAGGCTGAAGCGATGATACTGCCGAACTTGCCGGCATTCCTTGACGGAAAGTATCAGCCGCAGGACAACGATGAGCGGCTTGCTCTGCTGGGGATCTGTCAGTTCCAGGGACGCTACGGTGCGGCTGCCCGCTTATACGCCGACGCGTTTGCGGCCGATCCGCAACTGGCCGACGACTTGAACAAGGAATGCCTCCGCAGGACAGGGGGACGCGAAGCAGTTGGCGACCGAATCGAGGCCTTCAACTCGGCATGTCGTTACCTCGCCGCTCGCTGCGCGGCCTTGGCCGGCTGCGGGCAAGGCAAGGATGGGGAAAGCCTCAGCGCTGAGGAGCGAACGCGCTGGCGCGACCAGGCGCGTGACTGGTTGCAGGCGGACTTGGCGGCATGGGCCAAGATGCTCGACAGCGATTCCCAGGCGGCCCGTGATCTTGCGAAAAGAATATTAGAGCATTGGCAAGTTGATCCCGACCTTGCCGGCCTGCGCGATCCGCTGGCCCTGGAGAAACTGCCGCCGGATGAACGACAGAAATACCACACACTCTGGAACACAGTCGCGGCAGCGCGCAATCAAGTTGCGGTTGCAGCGCCTGCAGATAACACGTCCGGCATCAACGACGAAGGTTTCATCCAGCGCTGGCTGGTTCTTGCCCCCATCCCGCACGCCGAGAGCCAGAGCGGGACCGATGCTCTGGACAAGGACCAAGTCAAGGAGGAGGCCAAGCTCAAGGTCAAAGCCGGGGATACGGTGAAAGTTGGCGACAAAGCCATCATCTGGAAGAAGCACACCTGTAAGGACTGTGTGCTGGACTTCAACTTCTTGCTGAGCGCGCTGACTGAGGACAGTGTTGCCTATGCCGTGTCATACGTCGTCGCTCCGGAAGAACTCGAAAGCGTCAAGATGAAGACCGGCAGCGACGACCAGGCTAAGGTTTACCTCAATGGCAAGCAGGTGTTCAGGCAGGCAGAAGTGCGCGCCATCGAAAAGGACGCGGACAGTACCGAGGTGACCCTCCAAAAAGGCGTCAATGTTCTTGTCATAAAAGTCATCAACGAAAAAGTGCACTGGGCTTTCTGCCTGCGTTTCACGGACAAGGATGATAATCCGCTGACGATTTTGAAGGCACATACGCAGTTGCAGCAATAAGGGTGGGCGAAGGAGTCAGGCCTTGGCGTTCGCGCCCGGCTGCCAGACGAGGAACCCAGGCAGTGGGGCAGTCTCTGGTCGAATGTGGCTGCGATTCCAGATCGAAACGGAAGCGGTGGCCCGCCTGCAGCACCCCGCATTTCGTGCAACTGCACGAGGTTGGCGAGGTGCACGGCCAGCCGTTCTATTCGCTGGAGTTCTGCGACGGCGGCACGCTGACGGAGCAGCTCAAAATGCCGCGGCCGTCGCCGCAGGAGGCGGCCGCGTTGATCGAGATGCTGGCGCGGGCGATGCACTTCGCGCACCTGCGGGGGGTGGTGCATCGCGACCTGAAGCCGGGCAACGTGCCGAAGGGAAAGGCCCTCAACCGACCCACACGGGTTGGCACGGGTTTGATGCCACCCAGAACCTGACGTCCAGCACAATTCGTCAACTGCCGTAAAGCTCTGTGACTTCTTCGGTTATGCAGGCGCAGAGTATTTCGGGCCCGCTGGAAATGTCCATGCCGCGCGCTTAGGAATTCAACGGCTGGGGACTTGCAGCCCGAGGAGCCAAGGAGCGCGAATGAAGGACTAAGGCCCTGGTTGCAGAGTTTGTGCGCAGTTTCAAAAACAATCTGTTCCCGTTGTAAGGTGCGTCAACGGAACCGGTATTTATTGCTGGACGCAACGAGTGAGCCCTGTGGCTGTGCCGGTTGCGATAAAGCTCGGAAAGGAGCGCACGATTATGTACCAGGTTTCTGTCTACGCGATCGAACCAAACCTCTGGCGATGGGAACTTCGAAACGACGGCGTGTTGCTCCGCTGCGGCACCGCCCGAACCCGGGCCGCGGCCGAGACGGCCGCGAACCACTTCGTCGGCACCTGAATGGGAATTCGCGACATCTTTTCGGGTCTCGTCATCCTGCTGTAAGAGGGGATCCGTGCGCCGGTAATTCAGAATGCAACGAGTCAGGACTGCCAGCGCGAAGCAGAGAGCAGCGAGGTTGACCTGGAATACACGACCAAAACGAGGCGCCCATGAACCTTCACTCAACAGTCCGCTTGGCATTCGGTGCGGTGCTTGGCTTGGCAGTCGGCGTGGCGGGCTGCGCGCGGGCGCCCTCGCCGGCGCCGGTAGCAGTGGCGACACCGGTCAGCGTCAGCATTCCCGCCGATCAGGACGTGACCGACTTCGCAGACTTTACCGGTCGGACGGCCGCGGTCGATTCCGTTGAGGTGCGCGCCCGCGTCTGGGGATACCTGAGCAAGGTCAATTTCCAGGAAGGGGCGCTGGTCAAGAAGGGAGACGTGCTCTTCGAGATCGAACCTCGCGTCTATCAGGCGGCGCTCGATCAGGCGCAGGGCAACGTGTCGCAATTGGAGTCCCGGCTCACGCGACTGGACGCCGACCGCTCGCGAGCAGAGAGCTTGCTGAAGAAAGGGGCCATGAGTCGAGAGGAATACGACAGAACCGTCGGCGACCGAGGTGAAGCGGCCGGATCGCTTGCTGCCGCCCGGGCCGCGTCCGATCGCGCGCGGCTGGACCTCGAGTACACGCAAGTCGTTGCGCCTGTCAGCGGCCGCGTCAGCCGCTACGTCGTCACCGTAGGCAACTTGGTGCAGGCAGGGGACCAGTCCGGCGGTACCCTGCTGACGACGATCGTGTCGGTGGACCCGCTGTACGCCTACTTCGACGTCGACGAGCACACCGCGCTACGCGTTCGGCAGTTGGTCCGCGAAGGCAAGGCCGACTCGGCCCGCGAGAACGTGCTCCCAATATGGCTGGGGCTGGCCAACGAGCAGGGCTTCCCACATTGGGGGACGATCAACTTCGTGGACAACCAGGTCATCCCGCGGACCGGGACCATACGTCTGCGGGGCGTGTTCCCCAACCAGGACCAGGTCCTGCTCCCAGGTCTTTTCGCTCGCGTCCGCATTCCCATCGGCCGGCCCCACAAGGCCCTGCTGGTCAGCGACCGCGCCCTCGACACCGACCAGGGGGAGAAGATCGTCTACGTCGTGGGCGAGGACAACCAGGTGGTCGTCCGCCCCGTTCGTCTTGGCGCGCTTCACAACGGCCTGCGGGAGATCACCGACGGCCTGAAACCGGGTGAGCTGGTGATCGTCAACGGCCTGCAGCAGGTGCGGCCGGGCGTCACTGTCGAGCCGACCGTCGTGGACATGCCCCTTCCCCTCGCGACAAGAAACGGGAAATCCCCAAAACTCTAGAAAGGAGCTCGGTCGTGCTGGCGCGCTTTTTCATCGACCGCCCCGTTCTGGCGTGGGTCATTTCGATCGTCATCGTCCTGCTCGGGGCCATCGCGGCGGGCTTCCTGCCGATCGCCGAATATCCAGAGATCACACCGCCCACCGTGCGCGTGACGGCAAGCTACCCCGGGGCCAACGCCCAGGTCGTGGCCGACACCGTGGCCGCGCCGATCGAGCAGCAGGTGGTGGGCGTGGAAGGGATGATGTACATGTCGTCGCAGTCGGGCAATGACGGCTCCTACAGCCTGGATGTGACGTTCGAACTGGGCACCAACGTGAACATGGCCCAGGTGCTGGTGCAGAACCGCGTGGCCATCGGCGAGCCGACGCTTCCCGACGTCGCGCGGGCCATCGGCGTGACCGTCAAGAAGCGGTCGCCCGACATTCTGCTGGCGATCAGTCTGTATTCCGACGACAACCCGGAGACCGGCCGGCCAACTTATGATTCGCTCTACTTGAGCAACTACGCCACGATTCACCTCAAAGACGCCGTGGCCCGACTGGAGGGCGTCGGCGACGTGAACATTCTCGGCCAGCAGGACTACAGCATGCGCGTATGGCTGGACCCGGACAAGCTGCAGTCGCAGAACCTGACGGTCGGCGACGTGATCAAGGTCTTGCGCGAGCAGAACGTGCAGGTGGCTGCCGGACAAATCGGCCAACCGCCCGTTCCCAACGGGCAGGAATTCCAGTACACGCTGAGCACTCTCGGCCGGCTGCTCGAGGCCGATCAGTTCGCAGACATTGTTCTCCAGACCGGCACCGACGGGGAGGTCACCTACCTGCGAGACGTCAGCCGCACCGACCTGGGGGCCCGCAGCCAGGACACGCTCGCGCGGCTGGACGGACGGCCGTCGGCGGGCGTGGGCGTCTTTCTGCTGCCCGGCTCGAATGCCTTGGACACGGCCGACCGCATCAAGGCCACGATGCGGAATCTGGAAGCGCGCTTTCCCAAGGGCCTGCGTTACGCCATCGTCTACGACACCACGCCGTTCATCCGCGAATCCGTGAATGAGGTGTTCCTCACGCTCCGCGACTCCGTGATCCTGGTGGCCCTCGTCATCCTGCTGTTCCTGCAGGACTGGAAGGCCCTGCTCCTGCCAGTGATCGATGTGGCGGTGTCGCTGGTTGGGACCTTCGCCGTCATGGGCCTGATGGGTTTCACCCTGAATAACCTGACGCTGTTCGGGCTGGTGCTGGCGATCGGCATCGTGGTGGACGATTCCATCGTCGTGCTGGAGAACATCGAGCGCTGGCTGGACAAGGGGCTGCCCGTGCGCGAAGCCACGATCAATGCCATGAACGAGATCACCGGACCGATCTTTGGCGTCACGCTGGTGCTCAGCTCGGTGTTGCTGCCCAGCGCCTTCTTGGGGGGCATTACGGGGCAGTTCTTCAAGCAGTTCGCGCTCACGATCTCGGTGTCGATGCTCATTTCGGCGATCAACGCCATGACCATGACGCCGGCGCGGGCGACGTGGATTTTCGGCAGCCGCAAGGCGGGCCGGCACGGCGACCAAGGCAAGGAAGCGCTCCCCTGGTGGACCTTTGCCCTGTTAGGCGGGCTGGCGAGCGTGTGGCTGCTGACCCCGAACTTGGGGGCCACGCTGGGCCTGTCGGCAGGGGACGCGGGAGGCGAGGCGGCACCGGGCGGGCTGAAAATCGCCTTGTTGACGTGGGGTGTCTATTTCGTGCTCTTCGTCCCCGGTGCGCTCGCCGGAGGAGCGCTGGGCTGGTTCTCGATCCGCCCCGTCAACTGGGCCCTGAACCGTTTCTTCCGTGCCTTCAACTGGCTCTTCGACCGGGCGACCCATGTCTACGGCAAGAGCGTGGGCTGGTGCCTCCGCCTTAGCGTGATCGTACTTCTCGTGTACGTCGGCCTGATCTGTTTGACCGGCTTGGGCTTCAGCCGCGTCCCCAGCGGGTTCGTCCCCAACCAGGACAAGGGCTATCTGGTAACGAACATCCAACTGCCCGATTCGGCCTCGCAGGAGCGCACGATCGAGGTGACCGACGCGGTCGAAAAGATTGCCCTGGAGACACCCGGCGTGGCCCACACGGTGAGCGTCGTGGGGACATCGTTTGTTCTGAACGCCAACAGCTCGAACTACTGCAATATCTTCGTGATCCTCAAGCCGTTCCACGAACGGCAGGGCCCCGCGCTCAGCAGCGCGGCAATTGTGGGCCGGATCCGCGCACGTCTGCAGCGAGAGGTCCGCGAGGCCCGTGTGCTCGTCTTCGGGGCGCCGGCGGTACAGGGCCTCGGCAACGCCGGCGGATTCAAACTGCTGGTGGAAGCGACCGACGAAGTCAGCCTCGACGCACTGCAGGCCCGGGCGGACAACCTGGCCCGTCAGGGCAACCAGCAGCCCGGCCTGGTCGGCCTGTTCAACGGCTTCCGCGCCCGAACGCCCCAACTCTACATGGATATCGACCGGACCAAGGTGCGAACGATGGGGGTGGCCCTCACCGACGTCTTCGATGCACTGCAGGCGTACCTGGGCAGTTACTACGTCAATGACTTCAACCGCTTCGGTCGCACCTGGCAGGTCAACGTCCAGGCCGACGCCCCCTTCCGCGTGGATGCGGAAACCGTCAAACAGCTTAAGGTCCGCAATGCTGACGGCGACATGGTGCCGCTCGGGGCGGTGGCCGATGTGCGCGACTCCGCCGGGCCAGTGACGATCACGCGATACAACATGTTCCCGGCGGCGACGATCACCGGCTCGTGGAAGCCGGGGGTCAGTACCGGCGACGTCCTCCGCACGATGGAAGGACTGGCGGACAAGGAGCTGCCGCGCAGCATGGCCTACGAGTGGACCGAGCTGAGCTACCTGGAAAAGCAGGCCAGCAAAATCGAGCAGTTCCGTGACCTGCGGCAGAACCCGTTCAGTGCGTTCGTGCTGGGGGCGGTGTTGGTATTCTTCGTGCTGGCCGGTCTGTATGAGAGCTGGTCGTTGCCGCTGGCGGTGATCCTGGTCGTACCGATGTGCGTGCTGTGCGCCATCACCGGCGTCGCGGTCCGCGGCATGGACAACAACATCTTCACTCAGATTGGCTTCGTCGTGCTGATCGGCCTGGCCTGCAAGAACGCCATCCTGATTGTCGAGTTCGCCCACGACCGTCAAAAGGAGGGGGTCTCGGCATTCGACGCCGCAGTGGAGGCCGCCCGTGTGCGGCTGCGGCCGATCGTGATGACGACGCTGGCGTTCGTTCACATGGTGCCCCCTTACTTCGCCAGCGGCGCCGGCGCCGAGATGCGGCAGTCGGTGGGAACTGGCATGCTGTGGGGCGCCTTTGGAGTGAGTTTATTCGGCATCTTCCTCACGCCGGTATTCTTCTATGTTGTCCGCCGCGTTGTCGGGCAGCGAACGCCGTCGGCATCGCTGGATTCGAACGGATCGCCTGCTAGGAGTGATGCGGAGCCGGGTATCAAGTGAAGTAAGACATATATGAGAACAGAAGTCGGCGTTGGCTGGTTCTCAGGTCGAGAGCGATGGATCGCAGCCGGACGTGTGTCGATCACACCACCTGGGAATGAAGTAATTCCTCGAGATGCCTCCCGAGCGCGGTGGCTGTCGGGCGGCTGGATGGGTCGTGAGCCAACGTGGCGGCCAGCAGTTCTTGAAACGGCTCGGGCACTTTCGTTGCCAGCGCGGCGGACAACTGGGAGTCTCTGCTTTGGACGAGCAGTTCGCCAAGGGTGTCGCCGGAGAGTGCCCGCCGGCCGGTCAGTAGCTCATAAAGAATCAGTCCCCATGCAAACATGTCGCTGGCTTGCGTGGCTGGTTCCCCGCGCCACAGTTCGGGTGCCATATAGGCTGGTGTACCGCTCAATCCCCGCCCGGTTTGCATACCGCCGGATGCCTCAGGTGGCACGGACACTGTCGCAGTCAGTCCGGCAGCGACTGCCGGCATGTGCACCGCGATACGCTCCGGAAAGGGCTCTCCTACTTGAGCAACCTCCGGTTTCGGAACCGCACCGGATTCCGGGATAAGCGGGTACGCTCCCTTTCGCGAGAGCCCGAAGTCCAGAATGCGGGGAACCAGGTCGGCGGAGACGAGTACGTTCGCCGGCTTCAGGTCGCCGTGGACGATGTTCAGCGTGTGCGCGGCAGTCAGTCCGGAAAGGATCCCATGCCCCAGGCGGACGCAAGTCTCCAGAGGTAACGCTTTGCCCACCATGTCGTTCAATGGGCGGCCATTAACAAATTCCATGGCCATAATGGGGAGTCCATCTTCTTCTTCGACAGCGTAGATTCCGCAGACATTCGGATGATTAAGTGCCGCGGCGGCGCGGGCTTCGTGCAGGGCGGATTCGCGAGCTTCCGCCGTGTTGCGATTGAGCAATTTCAGCGCCACGTTTCGCTGCAGGTTCAAGTCCCAGGCAGCGAAGACGCTCCCGAACGTGCCAGAGCCAAGTAGGCGCTGGATGCGGTAATGTCCGAGGACGCGGCCCGGCCCCAGTGCCAGCTCAGGATTGAAGTTTCCGTCGGCCGTCGTCCAGCCCGCCGGACACAGTCCTCCGCTCTGCAGAGCCTCCAGCACCCGCAAGATTTCATTGACATTTCGACCCACCGACAGATTGTGCACGACGGCATATTGCAGGATTCCCTGCGCGTCGATCAGGAACAGGCCGCGCGTCGAAACTCCCGATTCCGCCAGCCAGACTCCAAAGGATTTGGCGACGGCGCCGTCAGGGTCGGAGGCCAGCGGGAACTGGAGAGGTCCGAGCCCGCCTTTTGTCGGAGGCGTGGCGAGCCACTCGCGATGCGACTCGATGGAATCGACGCTGACGCCGAGGATCCGGCAGTTTCGGCGCTCGAATTCATTGACACGGGCGCTGAAGGCCGTCAGCTCGGTTGGACAAACGAATGAAAAGTCGCGCGGATAAAACAGTACGAGGAGCCACTGGTCGGCGAAGTCTGTCGACATGACGACACGCGGTGCGGCGGCATCGGCGGAGACTGCGGACATCGTGAATGCCGGGGCGGGCCGAGAAATCATGAAGCCATCGTACTCCGCGCGATTCCGCAGGCTGGATTGCATATTTTTGCGTCCTTCGACTCGTTGGGATCCTGAGAGTCAGAAGTGTGAGGTATTATGACGTACATGTAGCGGATGGCCAGACTCCCTGAAAAAAACAAAGCACCACCCCAAATACGTAGAAGAGACCGTCGTCAAGAAGCATCAGAACCAGGGGAATCAGCGTCCCGACGGCGAATTCGAGTACGCCGGTGCGCCACCGTTGTTCGCGGGTGAAAAGTCGCGCCAGCGTCGGTTGGGAGCCCCGGTGCTGCTATGGCTTAGCGCGCAGTTCCTGAGGATAAAAGTCGACGCGTTTATGGATTCAATTCAGCGCGGGCTGGGTATCGCCTTCGTTCCGGTGGACGTGCGCGGCAGGCTCGCCGGCGTGTGGATTCGGACCAACTCACGCCGGAGCACGCCGATGTCGAGACGACCGGAGTTGAGGCGGTGGCGTTCTCGCGGAGCTGATCCGCAGAGGCCGCGGAGCAGAGGAAAAGGAAGAAGGAACAGGAGACGGAGGAAATATTCGGACGAATGCTGACTTGCCGAAATCGAGCCATTATGTGCGGGTTCGTCTTCTCAAATTCGAAAGCCGAGTGCACAATGGAGGGAAGAGACAGGCTCAGTCGAGCTCGTCCTTTCTCCGCGAGATGGACGTCCGTTCGATCCCCGCGCTTATTTCTTTTTGCCTCACCATCGGGCGCCTGTTCATGACATCTCCCCGGGCCATCTCCTGGGGCCGCTGCATTCGCCGGGGCAGTACGCATCAGGGATGCATTATATCAGGGGCAGCGCTGGAGCTCAAAAAACGAAGAATCATTGGAAAAAAGGCCCAGATACGAAGAAAGCTATAACCGCCGAGGAGGCATAGACGGAGGGACGGACAACGGTTCGGAACGCTAATAAACGCTGATCCACGCTAATCGCCGCCGGGACCAGAAGGCGGTCGGAAGTTCGCAAAAACGTGAGATCTTTGAGATGTATGTGAAAACGGCTGGAAAGAAGACAGTTTTATCCACAGATTGAAAGGGACTAACGCAGAAATCGGGCTCGTTCCGTCTCCTCGTTCTTACTCTGCGCGCCTCTGCGAACTCCGCGGTTATCTTAGTCCGTCGGAGCGCTGCGAAAAACCGGGAATCATTGGGAAAAGGGCCGAGATACGAAGAAAGTTGGAACCGCCGAGGACGCGGAGGGAACAGGAGACGGAAGACCGGACGGAAAACAGTTCGGAACGCTAGAAGAGGAGCGCGTGTGGGAGGCTGGCAAACTTCTACACTAGTCAGGCGAGCCGGCACGGGTCGACAGCACACGTCGCGCGCAACCGCTGGTTAGGTCAAACGGGCAGCGAGGCGTTTGACAATCAGCTTGCTGATGTTGAGCGACGCAGTGGCCGCCGGCGAGGGGGTGTTGCCAACATTGAGAACTCGCTCGTTTTCGCGAATGACAACGTCGTCGACCAGATTGCCGTCGCGGACGACCAGCTGCGCCCGCACGCCTGCCGGGATGGATTCGAGATCCTCCGCACGGATCGCGGGTAACAGGCGCTGCAACGCACGCACAAATGCGCGCTTGTTGTACGATCGCCAAAGTTCGCCTATTCCCATGCGCCAATGTCGGAACGCCATTTTGAGAAAGCCGGGGTAAGTCAGGGTCTCGGCCAGATCGGCGAGGTTGACGTCGGTTCTGCGGTAGCCCTCACGGGCGAAGGCCAGGACAGCATTGGGGCCCCACTCAACGCCGCCGCGAATCATGCGGGTGAAATGAACACCCAGAAACGGGAACTTTGGATCCGGCACCGGATAAATGAGATTGCGGCACAAGTGGAGTGCCGCTGGTTTCAGGGCGTAATACTCCCCGCGAAATGGCACAATCTTGGCGTCGAGCGTCTGGCCACTCATGGCGGTGACGCGATCGCAATGCAAGCCGGCACAGGTGACGACGCATTTCGCCGTCACGTCACCAGCCGTGCTATGGATGACGACGCTGTTCGGCTGCTGAGTCATCCCCGTGACCCGTGTGGTGGTCAGCACCTGGCCTTCGCGTTCTCGCACTCGCTGGGCCAGGCGTTTGCAGACTTGCCGATAATCGACAATGCCGGTCTCGGCAACATGGATCGCCCGCACTCCGGCCGCGTGCGGTTCCAATTCCCGAAACCGCACCGGGTCAATCATTGTGCACCGCACACCATTGGCCAGTCCCCGCTGATAGAGCCGTTCGAGGGCCGGCAGTTCGGAGTCATTCACGGCCACGATCACCTTGCCGCAAATCTCGAACGGGATCTCTTCGGTCGCACAAAACGCCTCCATCGCCTGCTTGCCAGCCCGACAATTAATCGCTTTGAGGGAGCCAGGCTTGTAGTAAATGCCGGAATGCAGGACACCCGAGTTATGGCCGGTCTGATGGGCGGCGACGTCGGCTTCCTTCTCCAGCACGACGACGCGCCGACTCGGAAACTCCTCGGTGAGCTGAAAGGCAGTCGCCAGTCCCACGATACCCCCGCCAATTACCGCTACGTCAGCTTGGATCATGTTTAAGTCTGCTTGAGTGCACCTGGCAGCCGCGCGGGTACCGACGGACGATGTTCAGATTTTGCTCAGCAATCAGGGCCACCACGAGAGCGGCCAGCGGCAAACGCGTTCGATGACGACGATCATGTTGGTCGACCCGACGCGTCGATATTCCACGACCTTGCCGCCACTTGGGCCGACCGTCGTCTGCAGAAGTTCAGGGTCCCCTTGAAAGCGGGTGAGGATGGGGGATTCTATCTCCTGCGGGATTGTGGTGGAGTTGTCCTGGTAGTTGCGAGCCAGGATCGCCGAGTATCGCCAGTCATGGCCAGGCAGCTCGAACTGGCCGGTTTTGGGGTTCGATTGATCGATCGGGCACAGCACGAACGCCTCGTTCGATTCCAGGCTGAGGTCGAATCCAAGCAAGCCATGCCCGATCGAGAAATTGGCGACCAGGACGCCGAGCAATTGGTGGTCGTTGTTCCAGATGCCCGTGGAAACCGCGATTTTATAGCGATCGTCCATCATCGATTGGAACGACCGGGCGACGTGCACGTAATCGTTCGGTACGCCGTCATGGATCAACGCTTGAAAGTAATCCCGAACATCGAATCGTTTACCAATCGCGGAGCTTCTGGGCAAATTGTCGGCCAGTTCAACTCCGTGCTCGTCGAGGATGAACACATTGACGAACGGATTTCCTCCCGCGACGTCGAACCATTTCTCCACGTCCACCGAAGACAGAAACTCTTGAACCGCCACCTGTCGGCGAGCGACGTTCGCCGGGCCTTGATGATCTTCAAACGCGGCGCGGAGCTTGTTTTCCCTGGCCAGTTTACCTGTGAAGGCTCGGATCATCGTCAATTCGCGATCGAGTTGATTGGCCAGGCGGGCACCTTCTCGGGCGTTCTCGGACTTGGTGTGACCGAGCGTGTTGTCGAGCGAAATGCCCCACAGCGTGAGCGCAGTGATGATCGCCAGCAGCAGGGGAATCGGGTTGCGACGGACCCAGAAACGAAACTCGCGAACGACAGATGGCTTGCCACCGGCCATCGTTGGCTTGCCTTCGAGCCAGCGGCGCAGATCGTTGGCCAGAGCATCGGCCGAGCCGTAACGCGCAGCGGGATTGCGGTTGACGCACTTGAGGCAGATGGCATTGAGCTCGTGATCGACCTGACGGTTAATCTCACTGGGCTGGGCTAAATTGCCGCGAATGACCAGGTCGACCGTCTCGACCGTGTTCTTGCCCGTGAAGGGTGGGCGTCCGGTGAGCATGGCATAGAGAATCGCGCCCAGGCCATAAACGTCGGAAAGCGTACACACATCTTCCCAGCGTCCCTCGGCCATCTCCGGTGACATATAAGGAACCGTTCCGACGATGCCGGCCCGGGCGAATGTTTCCAGTACGCCCGATGTTTCTTCCGAGTCGAGGTCGGAATCAGATGTCTCGACGGCCTGTTGGATGGCCTCCGACCGCACGGCCAGCCCGAAATCGGTCACCTTGGGCTCGCCATCGAGATTAAGCAGGATGTTGCTGGGCTTGAGGTCGAGATGGATCACACCTTCGTTGCGCGTGTGTGCATGATGGATGGCCCGCGCGATTTTTTCGACGAGGATCGCGGCACGCCGAGGATCGGCTTGATAGGTTGACAGGCGGTCGGCCACCGTCCCGCCTTCCATCAGCTCCATCACAAAAAACCAGCGGCCTGAGTCTTCGCCAACATACGTTGTGCGAATGATATGTGGATGATTCATGCGAGCAATCGCCCGAGCGTCCTCGCGGAACCGATAAACGGCGGCCTGGTCGTGGCGCGACGGCGCGTTCATCGTCTTGATCGCCACGACGACCTCGGAGAATCGGCATGGGCTTGCCTTCCAGACAATGCCCTGACCGCCTTCGGCTATCTTGTTGAGCAAGCGATAGTCGCCGAGGATCTCGCCCGCCTGAAACTGCCGCGTGGCGGGATCGACGGACGTTGCCATGCTGATGCCCGAAAGGTCTTCGAGATAGGCGCGCAGTTCGTCGGCAATTTCCGCGTGTTCTTCCAGCCAGAGTCGTGGATCGAGCTTCTCTCCGCGATCGACAATGGCATGATAATCGAAGATCGCGAGGTTGATTTTTTGTTCACGTATCTCGAATTCATCAGTCGTATCGACATCTGACGCGCGCACCATCGTTCATTCCTCCCGTGGCAAGAGATCGCGAAGTTTCCGCATGCCGTGGCGAAGGAGTCCGCCGACGGCATCGGGAGTCTTGTTCATATGCCGACAGATCTGATCGACCGACATCCCCTGGCAGTGCTTCAGGACGATCG
>DASYAR010000442.1:0-13701 GCA_036501235.1 Planctomycetaceae bacterium | reverse complement strand
GCGGTGATCGAAATGCGCCTGCCTGCCGATCGCGTGGCCGGGTGCGAATTTGTCGCCACCTGTTACCTCGATCCGCAGACCGGCGCCGAGGGCAGCGTGCAACTCCAGGTCTTGCCGCACAAGCCGGCCCGTGATTCGGGTCTGATTCTCAGCGACACGAAGGTGACGGTCGCGAACGGGCAGTGGTCGGCCGATAATCGGCGAGTTTCGTTCGGCACGCCGATTCTTACGGCGGAGAACAGTGCGGCGCGAAAACGGATCGAGGGGGCGTTTGCAGAGTTTCGCGACCTGTTTCCCGCGGCCCTGTGTTATTCCAAGATCGTGCCGATCGACGAGGTCGTAACGCTCACCTTGTACTACCGCGAAGACCACCATCTTGTCCGGCTGATGCTCGACGACGCGCAGCGAAAGCGACTCGACCGGTTGTGGGACGAGCTGCATTATGTCAGTCAGGACTCGCTGACCCTCGTCGATGCGCTGGCCCAGTTGCTCGAATATGCGACGCAAGACGCCGACCCGAAGGTCTTCGAACCATTGCGCAAGCCGTTTGCTGAGCGAGCCGCGGCCTTCCGGCAATCGCTCGTCGACAGCGAGCCGCAACAACTGGCCGTGCTGCTGGACTTTGCGGCCCAGGCCTTCCGCCGTCCACTGACTCGGGAAGAATCCGCAGACCTGCGCGGCCTGTACGCCCGCCTGCGTGAGCAGGAGATTCCTCATGACGCGGCTTTCCGCTTGACGCTGGCTCGAATTCTGGTGGCGCCGGCTTTTCTGTACCGCATGGAGGCGCCGCAGCCCGGCGCCAAAGCGACTCCCGTGACCGATTGGGAACTGGCGAGCCGGCTGAGTTATTTCCTGTGGTCCTCGCCCCCCGACGACGAGCTGCGCCAGGCGGCCGCTGCCGGGAAGCTCCACCACGACGAGACATTGCTTTCCCAGACGCGCCGCATGTTGCACGATCCGCGCTCACGAAATCTGGCGACGGAATTCGCCTGCCAGTGGCTCCATATTTACGACTTCGACCGCCTCGACGAGAAGAGCGAGCGGCACTTCCCCAGCTTTGCCGGATTGCGCGGCGCCATGTATGAGGAGTCGATCCAGTTCTTCACCCACCTGTTCCAGGACAATGGTTCGGTCCTGGATATTCTTGACGCCGACTATACTTTTGTGAACGACGAACTGGCGCAAATGTACGGCCTTCCGGCAGTCCCTGGTTCTGGGCCGTCGAAGCCGGCGGACAAAGCGGTTGCTGCCTCCGCCTGGCGGCGCGTCGACGGCGTCAAACAATTCGGTCGGGGAGGAATTCTTGGCCAGGCGACCACTCTCGCCAAGCAATCGGGCGCTTCTCGAACCAGTCCAATTCTGCGCGGCAACTGGATCAGTGAAGTTCTGCTCGGCGAACGATTGCCCAGGCCACCCAAAGATGTGCCGCGGCTCCCCGAGGACGAAACAGAAACGGCCGGGCTGACCGTCCGGCAACTCGTCGAGAAACACAGTAGCGACCCGAAATGCGCCGTCTGCCACCAACGGATCGATGCGTTCGGATTTTCGCTGGAACGCTATGACGCGATCGGCCGCCACCGCGACAAGGACCTCGCCGACCGGCCGATCGAAACGCGGGTCAAAACCATGGATGGGGCCGAATTCGACGGCCTCGACGGGCTGCGGAGGTACCTGCTCACTGTGCGCCGCGAGGCATTTTTGCGGCAATTCTGCCGCAAGCTGTTGGGTTATTCCCTGGGGCGCAGCGTGCAACTTTCCGATGAGCCCCTGCTGGCCGAGATGCAGTCGCAATTGCAGTCCCACGATTTCCGGATCGCGGCCGCCGTGGAAACGATCGTCCGCAGCCCCCAGTTCCGCGAAATCCGCGGCCGCGACACGGCGTTCGACGAGTAACATTTTGCGAATCAGCCGCCTTATTGTAGGGTAGGTTTTCCAACCTGCCCGTCAATCTTTTCGTTCGATCATTTCGTGGTCAACCCCTTGTCCGCAGCAGATTGACAATCTTCGTGGCACGCGCAGAAAAAAAATGGTTAGTATTACGAAAACGACAATCTCGTCATTCGGGCCGTCGTGATTTGCGTGGACCTTTTTCGCCACAACGTGGCAGCCCGATGTCAGCCCAGACCAACGGCCTGGGAAACCGTCCGACGAGATGTGTTGAGCCCCAACCGGGGCGGCCCGAAACGGACGGTCCGTTTGGTCAATTAAAAATGACGCGCGGTGAGCAACTGTTAGAGTTCAGGCTTTTAGGCTGCGCCAGTGCAACTCAACCGCTTTTCGGTCTCGGGTGGAGGCCAGTAATTCCGACTGCTCGAACCCGAGATGTCGATAAATCAATTGTCGGGATCGTTTCTCCGCACCGACATGAGCCATCACGACCGACGCCCGGACTGGGCCGGCGACACTTCTCTTTTCCTCCACACATTCGTTAGGATTTTCCTGCCATCGCACTGGCGACAATTCCACGTGGAGGACATCGTGATCGCGAAAGTTGCCTGGAAAGCCTCTTCGTTCGTGGCGATGCTGGTCGGATTGGTGATCCCGGCGGTGGCGCGAGCCGAAGACGCCCCTGTGCTGGCCGTGGTTCGTCCCTGGATTGCCGATTCCCTGAAACTGACGCCCGAGCAACGTCGGCAGACGCTGGCGATTGTCGTGGAGTTGCAGGACCAGATGCGCACTGTCATTGAAAGCTATCCGCGCGGCGGACAGGATGCGGACGGAACTCGCATCCGTGAACGGCTTGAACAGCAGATGCAGGCTCAGCACGAGGCGGCGGTGCAGCAGCTCAACCGGTTGTTGTCCAATGAACAGTTGGGCCAGCTCGCGGCCCTGGTTGCCGCCGATCGGCCGACGCGCGAAGTCGTTTTGCAGGAAGGACGGTTCACTGCCCTGTTGTCGCCGCCTGCGGGAAACGAGGGGGTCCCGTTGACCAAGGGGCAACGCGCGCGGCTGCGTGCCGCGGTGCTGCAAGCCGAGGAAGATTGGCTCAATGAACACAATGACTCCGAGAAGCGATTGGAAGATTTGCGACTGCGCGTCGAGCAGCAGTTGTCGGAATCACTGACCGACGAACAGCGCAAGGCATGGCGGCCGCTTCGCGATCGCGAGAATCCAAAACGACGAATCATCTACAATCACCACTGGTTGTTCGAGTCCATCCGCGAGGATGTCTCGCCGAACAATTTGCAGTTCATCAGGTTCGCCAATTTGCGAACAGTCGACGGACTTGGTTCGCGGATCCATTGGCGAAAGCCGTTGGAAAACGGCGATCCTGATCCCCCGTTATGGCATCCCGAGGACCAACTGGTTTCCAATCTGGCCGTCAGTCCGGATGGCCGCTGGATCATTACTGTCGGGATGTCGGCCCCCGGCCTCAAAACAAAATCGGAAATTCGTCTGTGGGAGGCGAAGAGCGGCAAACTGCTGGATGTTGTTGCGACCAATGTCAAGGTGGCCGACGCGTCGTTTCGCTTTTTCACGTCAGAGAGTGTGCAGATCGTGATGCGCCCGTTTGGGCGATCAGGAGGCAGGTGATGCTCGGCCGAATTCGAAGTGAAATCGCTCTGGGATGGCTGGTCGTGCTGGCCCTGGCGACGGCGCTCCGGGCAGACGAAACCGCTGATCTGCGGCTGGTGCGGCGCTGGGGCGGCGATGAATGTTATGTGGGAGATCGTCCGCGATCGTTGAAATTTTCGTCGGATAGCCGCCAATTGGCCTGGTGCATGGAACACGGCGCCGCCGCGCTTTACGACTTGGAACGACAAATCGTCGTCCAATCCTGGCCAAAATCGGCGCGGCTGGTGGCCGTGAATCTGCTGACCGACCCGGACGAAGCGCTCCTGGTATTTGGTCCCGAGGCGAAATGTCGTGGTGAAATCTGGAATCTCCGAAAACACGAAAAGCTGCGCGACATTGCGAACTGGAACGGGCGATTCGTCCTCTCCGACGACCGCCGGTTCCTGGCGACGGAACACGAATCGCTCTGGGAAGTGCGTGATCTGTCGACCGGCAAAACGGCTGGCTCGCTGCCAACGCTCAAAATGAATCGCAGGTCAGTCGGCGCGATCGCCGTCTCTCCGGGTGGCCGGCGACTCGGTTTTTGGACGCACGACAATCTGGCGGTGTGGGACTTTGAAACGGGAAAGAACGTCTGGCAAATCACTCGGCCCGGTCCGTCGGTCACTCACATCTCGTTTTCCAGCGACGGCGAAACCATGGCGGTCTCGCGCCACGAGAATATCGAATTATGGCGAACTGACCGTGACAGCCTGAAATGCGCGATCGCGTGTTTCTATCCACATGGTTCGGGTTTCCTGCAGGATAACGAGAGGCTCTGGATCGCCGGCGCGCGTCGGGCGCTGCTGGCCGAGGTGAAATCAGGAAAGAAACTGCTCGATGTCGAGATTCTCAAACCAGCTTTGCCGGGTGCGGCTCCCTTCGCGACGCTCATGGCCGCCGCGTCTCCCGATGGAAAACGCCTGGCGCTGGCGAACCAGGACCGGGTCTGGTTGTGGGACTTGGAAACGCTGCAACCCTTGGAGCCGTTTCGTGAAGGTCGACGCGGTGTCGGAATGGCGGCGGCGTTCTCGCGGCACGGCGATCGCGTCATCTGCTCGGACGAAATCAATGGCTGGGTAGAGCGCGAACCAAAAGAAAACCGCATTGATCGACATCACGACGGTTCGACTCCGGTCACGGCGATTGCGGTCTCACGCACCGACGGGACCGTGATCGTCGGCCGCCAAAACACATTGGAATGGTGGCCCGCCGAGGCGATGAAACCCGTCGCCACGCGTTTCGTCACCAAAGCGACACAACTCAGGTTCACCAACGATGGCGCGGAGCTGTACGGCCTCAGTCAATCCCGTCCGTTCGTCTACGACGCCCGCACAGGTGATCCCCGACCAGCCCCGGCGACGATCGGGTTTGCCATGGCAATTGGCCGCGATGCCGAAGGCCGGTGGATCACTGCCCGTCCCAAAGAATCCGAGTTGCAGATCATGATCGACAATAAGTATGCCTGCGTCCCATTCGAACCGGGCGGCCTGTTTGGCCCGATTGTCTTTCCAGACGGGCGAACGGTCGCGGCTGCCGGCGCCGCCGGCATGATCTTATGGAATGTCGCGACCTGCGAGGAACGGCGTCGGCTGCCGTGCCGATTGGGCAATCCCGGCCTGACTCCGGTCTACACCGTCTCGGCCGACGGCTCACGCCTCGCCGCATGGAACGCTGAACATATCATTCAAGTCTGGAACACACAGACCGGCGACGAAATCACCTCCCTGCGCGGTCACCGCGCGCCGATCACCGCGCTCGACATCTCGCCCGATCGCAGGCAACTCATCAGCGGCAGTCTCGATGGGAGTGTTTGCCTGTGGGATCTCGGACCGCAGCCGACGCCATAACCGCAGTCGAGAGAAATTCCTGTTATCATGGCAACCGCCGACACCCGATCCGCGCCAACCCAGAATCCGGGAGCCGCGTCCACGAACGTGGGAATCGCCATGAAGACGCCCGGAGTATTTGTCTGCATTCTGACCGCCGCTTGTTGTCTGTCCGTTACCGCTTCCAGATCGGAGGAGGGAGACAGCACGGCGACTCCCGCCGCGGATTCGATGTCCGGCAAGGAACCGGGCGACGTTCGCGACGACAACGGCCTGAAGATGAAACTCGTCTGGTGTCCGCCGGGATTCGTCAAGATGGAAAGCGTCGAACGCATCACCGAGGCTGCCGCGCAGAGCGAAGACAACCCGAATGATGACGACGAAGTCGATCCGCAAGAGGAGCCTGAGCCGCGACTGACGACAAAAGTCATACCGGTGAAAGTCATCATCAGTCGGGGATTTTGGCTTGGAAAATTCGAGGTGACTCAGCGGGAATGGAAAACGGTCATGGAGACGGAACCGTGGAAAGAGCAGCGACGTGCGAAAGAGGGAAACGACATGGCGGCCACATACATCTGTTGGCTCGATGCGATGGCGTTCTGCCGTAAACTCACGACACGTGAGCGCAAGGCCGGTCGTCTGGCGGACGAATGGGAATACACGCTGCCGACCGAAGCCCAATGGGAGCGGGCCTGCCGGGCACGAACCGGAACGCAGTTCCATTTCGGCGACGACGCGTCGAAACTCGTTGAATTCGCATGGTGCCGTGAAAATGCGTGGGACGCAGGTGAAATGTACGCCCACCGTGTCGGACAAAAGAAGCCGAACGCCTGGGGTCTGTTCGACATGCACGGGAACGCCAATGAATGGTGCCGCGATTACTTTGCGGACGCATTGCCGGGCGGGCGCGACCCGGAAGTGACCGTGCCGGGTGAGTATACAAGCCGGGTCATTCGCGGAGGCTGCTGGAGCAGCATTCCGTCCTCATGCCGCTCTTCACGCCGACACTCGAACGCCGCCGATGATCGCGACTGGTACTTGGGTCTTCGCGTGGCCCTCAGTTTCGTCAAGCCGGCCCAGTGAGCGGTCCGTGAGCGGGTGCGGAGTTTGCTTTCGGCGCGCACGTGACTGTCGATCAGATGGTCTCTCTGTTTCCAATTCCAGCGTGGTAGATTTTAAGCGTCGCGGGCCAGTGGCGTGAATGCCCCTCTTTAGTCGCGAAATCTGCGCATGCTGGATTCACAAACTTGAGCACCTGCAATGCGGCCGCGTCAAACCAAATTGCGGGCATGGGACCAGACGCAACGAAAAGCCTTGAGATTCAAATCTCACGTGTGTGGCCGGGTCCGGCCTGCACCGCGGGTATGGCAAGATCTGATGTGGAATCAGGCATAATGCTCGGTACGCAACAGAGAGCCGACCGGCCGTGCCATTCGTGCTCGATATTGCGCATCAGCAGAGCCGAGTCGAATTCGATCGATCCTTTCGGAAATTGCGAAACGTCATCGAAGAAACTCGAACACACCTCCTCGACATCCAACGGTTCGACGCGCCATTTTTGACAGCGAAGTTCCAAACCCTGAAATCTCGCTGGGTCGGAAGTTGCCGAGTATCCCAGAGATCCTGCCTGGAAAAACGTGGAGGCTTCTTCGAGTGATCGGAAGACTGAGGATGTGGGCAACCGGTCGCCCCGGCGACTTCTCACCGACATGCTGGTCACTTCATCGTCGCTGCGAAGAGCGACTGCCAAACGGTCCGCCGATTCTTCGACGGTGAACCTGGCGTGGTGGTGAATGCCCGGAAAGAGCCGTCCGCCTGCCAGCGAGTTGAGCCACGAGTTGGTGTCGCGTCGCCGAACATAAACACCCTCCCGAACGACTCCGTGATCGTCCCAGTCAACTGCGGCACGATGCGCGGCGTTCTCAGACGAAATCCCCAATCTGGCAGGCAACCAGGACGGTCTCAGTTGTTTTAGTCGGATCAAACAAATCCCGACCATCCCCGCGCCGCGAATCACCTTCGGCCGGAAGGGGGCCGGAAGAAGAGACGCCAGGACACCCAGGTCAACATGGTAGTTGACCAGGATTCTCCGGTCGATGACGCCGCGAATGACGGGTATCTTCATAGGACTCATCCCAAGTCGGCAGGCGCAAATGAGGCAAGACTGTCCGATAACCGCAATCGGCCGGCGGGCATTAACTCAATTGGGCTAAATCGAATTCCATTTCACCAATCCGCCAAAGCGGTTAAAGTGGATGGGCACGCCGCTGGAAAATCAGGATACGGAGCTGCCGCGCGATGTTGCGTATTTTTGATCATGTTTCAACTGGCCGTGATGTCGCGCTATCGCGCCGCGAATGGTTGCGCGTCGGAGGCACTGGCCTCGCGGGATTGTCGCTATCGACGCTGGCGGGCGGGTCTGCGAATACGGCGAATGCCGCCCCGGCTGATGCCGGGCTCGCGTTTGGCAAAGCGAAGTCGGTCATCGTCATTTTTCTCGGTGGCGGGCCCCCGCAGCACGAGACGTGGGACCCCAAGCCCGAAGCGCCTGCGGAAATCCGTGGCGGTTTCGGCACGATCGCCACGCGAACCCCTGGATTGTCGGTTGGCGAACTGATGCCGCTGACCTCCCTGCTGACGGACAAGATCGCCGTCTTGCGGGCGATGGTCACGAACGACAACTCTCATTCCTCGAGCGGTTATCAGATGCTGACCGGGGTGCCGCACGTCCCGCTGACCGCCGAAAACGCGGTTTCGAAAGCCCCGAATCTAGCGCCCCATTGGGGAGCCGTCACGAAGTACGTCAAGCAGCGCGCGGGGAGCGCATTTCCGTCAGCCATCACGCTTCCGAACCGGATCGCCAATACCGGTGAAATCGTCTGGCCAGGACAGATTGGCGGCGTTCTCGGTCCGAAATATGACCCGTGGCTGCTCACGTGCGATCCGTCACAACAGAACTTTACGGTGCCAGATCTCGCGCTACCGGCAGAACTGCCGCCGCTCCGATTCGAGAGACGACTGTCGCTACTGACTCAAGTCGATCGGCACCTCGGCGGGCTCGCGAGTTCACCGACTGTGGCCAATTTCAGCAGGCAGACCCAGCAGGCGTTCGACCTGCTGGGTGGGTCGCGGGCGCGGCGGGCTTTCGATCTTTCGGAAGAAAGCGAAGCCACACGTGACCGGTATGGCCGCACGCGCTGGGCACAAAGCATCCTGCTGGCCAGGCGCCTCGTCGAGGCGGGTGTATCGCTCGTGCAGGTCAACTGGTGCAACGTGGCGGGCGAGCCCAACGCCGGCAGTTGGGACACGCACGACAGGCACAACGACCTCTTGAAGCGATTTCTCATGCCGTGGATGGATCGGGCCTATTCGTCCTTGCTGACCGATCTGGCAGAACGTGGTTTGCTCGACGAAACACTGGTGGTGTGGGTCGGCGAGTTCGGTCATACGCCGAAATTCAACGGGCAAGCCGGGCGTGACCATTGGGGGCATTGTTTCTCGATTGCGCTGGCCGGTGGAGGTGTGCGTGGCGGCATCGTCCATGGAAAATCCGACGCTCATGCCGCGTTTCCCGTGACAGGACAAATCGAGCCGCGCGATCTTCTGGCGACGATGTTCCACTGCCTCGGCCAGTCGCCCGACACCGAATTGCAGGACACCGAGGGACGTCCCTTTCCCCTCAGCCGCGGCCGGGTGATCACCGAAATTCTGTGATGGCGATCTTTGGTATCTCGAACGCTGGACCCATTTCAGCTCCCGAGTTCGGACGATCGAGCATTGCGGAAGTGCAGTTTGCCGCCGAGATGCTGCAATCGTAACCTTAGGCGACTTACGGAATGCGTCCCAATCGCGGTGTCCGGCTCAATAGCGTGACGTCCGTACGTTGTTGTGAAATCAGACAAAAAGGTTTAGCATTCTCTGGGACGCATCAGGTGCCGTTCCATAAATTCGGCGGTAGTCATCTCTTCTACGACAATCTGGTCAAGAGGCCGAATCATGCGAAATTCCAACGCTCCGTGTGTTTCGACGCTGGCCTGTACGGCATTGTTGGCCGGATTGACCGCAATGCTGACGTCGCCAATGTGCGCCGCCGTCGCCGATGATCAGGACGACGAGATTCAGGCTCAGAAGGAGGAGGCGAAACAGCGCAAGGAAAGATACACGACCTGGATGCGTGACTTTTCGAAGGGCTCAGCCGTGCGCGTGACGATGCCGGGTGAGGACGAAGATACAGAGGCCGACCTCGTCGGGAATCCCGTCTTTCGGTTTCACACCCAGGAAATCACGAACGGCGGCACGCTGGAGATCGCAGATGATGGGACTCTGTGGATCTGGACTGTCGATTCGCGGCCAGTCGCTGTGCAAAAACTCGAAGTCTGCAATATTGGGGGCCGGCTGTGGACCATTTGCTTCGGATCGGTTTCGGAAGGTCTCGTGACGGTAAACTGGCCGGGAGAGCGACGCTATCGGGCGATGCAGCCGGGGGTCAAGTATCGGCCGATTCCGGGCGCGGAAGCACCCAGCGACAAAGCCTTAACTCGGAATGCCCAACTGAAAGCGCTCAAAAGCCGCTTCACGGGACTCCTGGGCCGCTTTATTGCCGATGAGAAAGGAGCGGTCGAGGTGAAGCCGATCACTACGCCGCTTTATCAGTACGCCGACAAGGACTCGAAGCTTCCGCTGGGCGCCATCTTCAGCATGGTGAATGACAAAGCCGGGGCCTTGAACCCCGGGTTGCTCCTGATTCTCGAAGCTCGACCGGACGGAACAGGAAAATGGCGCTGGGAATACGGAATTGTGCGTCTGGGAATGGGGCAGCAGCTTGTGCGTCTCGATGGCGTCGAAGTGTGGAGGTCTGCCGCGGTGACCACCATCAACGATCAAATACACGACAACTGGACGTTCTACTTCATCAAACGCGAATTCGAGTAAAATGGTCCCTCGGACCGTCTGTCGGCAGCGACGTCAGGATCAGCAGGACTCGCGTCCTCTCGATTAGCCTACCAGATCCTCGAGCAATCCGCTCGATCCGTATCGGCTCGTCATGAAACCGGTTTGACCGCCGGAACGGGTCTTTTTCGGGCGGGAACGTCGCGGCGCAGGCGGTAAGTAAATGCTCCGAGCAGGTCGCCGCGGTTCACGGAATGACACTCAGTGCACTGCTTCGCCGCGCGTAACGAGCCGAGCATTCGCACCTCGTCGGCCTCCTCCTTGACGACAATCTCGTCACCGGAGCGCAGTTGTGCAAGTGCGTCCGTCTCAAACCCATCCAGCGGCCGAGCCGGGGCTTCAGCCAGTTCGTCCATCCGGGGCAAGTTTTTCGAAATGTAGACTGCCGGGATTTCGTTTTTCAACAGGCTGACTAGTTCCAGGCTGGCGATGCGCCAGCGTGACGTTGCAATCGTTGCCTCTGGCATTTTGGGCGGATGTCGAAACCCGTGCGATTGAAATCCGAAGACTTGCTCCCGGTTCGCGAAGAAGCCGAAGCCCTCGCAGTTAGAAAAGTCAGCCACTCCGGCTTCGTGCACATCGCGCAGCGTCTCACGGTCCGGAGAGTTGCGAATCGAGTTTTCCACCTTTGCGATTTCACCCTTTATGATTTGGCCCGGCCCGATGTCATCGGGTGCGCCAGGAGTCTCGGAGAGTGTCGCATCGGACGTGAATTCAGGAGTTTCAGGAGCTGCCAAATACGGCAAATCAGGGATTTCCACATCTTCTCGACCGACGTTGCCGGAAGACATCCGGCTCGCTCCAAATCCCAATGCAATCGAGAATTCAGAAACCATGCGCTCGTGGATCGAACTCAAGCGGGCCAGGGCGCGATTCCGATGCGGCCATCGCCAATAATCCGGAGAGTTCCAATTATTCAGCTTTTCCTCCAGTCGCACCAATTCATTGGCAATTGGCGGTGCCAGCTCATGGTTGTCGCTATTCGCTTCCGTCGCAGAATCCGGCGCATCGCGTTCAGTTCGTTGGTGGCCACGGTTTTCGTACGCCAGGCGGTCGGAAATGGAGACTGCTGGGTACGCGTCGCTCAAGGCTGCCAATTCACGATACTGCGAGTACCACATGGCGCCGCAAGCGATGCCTGCGAGCACCGTGGCCAGCAGGGAGACTTGTGCAGCCCGCCACGATTTCACCGCAGCAGACGCGAGAGCGGCGATGACGACGGCGTATCCCACGACGAACACCCAGACTGTTGGTGGCGATATGAGAAGAACGTGCAGAACGAAGCCCCAGACAACGAACAGGATTGCCGCGGCTCCCTTGCCGCCGTGATGAGACACGGCCCAGCAAATGGCCGTCAGGATGCACAGAATTATCAGGCCAGTCATGATGAACGCCGCTCCTTTCTGGCATGGCCTTTCAGATTTATCTTCCATCCGCGGCTGCGAAGATCCACGCGAGCCGCGAATTGCGGGCGAATTCTCAGCAATCATTCAAAATGGCAAGTCTCGGTCTCTTCTCCAACTTCTTCGTGCGAGCCTGCCGAATCCTGACAAAAATTTGGAAATCGCAAGACGGCGCTGTGGCCACGGTGGCGCGATTTCCGGAAACCTGCCAGCTATAGTCCGAATCCCGGAAACAGCGAGCCGCGCGCAGATATTACTGCCCAGCTTGGGAAACAAGGCCTACGGACGAGATGGCGTAAACGCCACGACTTCGTCGATGATGGCGCGATCGGCTCCTTTGGCGAGATGAACTCCCCGCAGCTCGAAATAGCCGTCGGCCTTGAGAGATTCGCCTTCCTGTGTTTCCAGCAAATGGTGAGCCGGCAGAGAAATCAGGTGGCAGGGTTCCGTCTTCTTCTCGTTGCCGCCGTGGGAATTCGGATCGTGAATGAGAAGCACCCGCTTGCCATGCTCTTCCTTGAAACCGACCAGCGTCACCCAGTGCCCGCCGAAACGATCGTAGGCCGTCTTATTGGTCTTGTACCAGCCGACATTGATCAACACGTTCGACGTCCCCAGGCACGACCGCAACATCCAGTTCTCGTGGGGAACTTCGCCGATCCGATGGGTGGAGCTGCGCCACCCCATCTGCTCGACCTGGCACTGATAACCGGCATGACGGAAATAGTTCTCGATCCCAGTGACCACTCGTTTCGGCGGGGTCCCGATTTTCAAATCGGTACCCAGAAAGTCCTCGCGGCAGAGGCGGCGGATCAAATCGGCCTGATCGGCCGGAGTCGGTTGGGGTTTGTCGAGCAGCTTGGGAAATCCGTGCTGATTCAGCCAGACAAGTGAATTCGACAGCGCCACCGGGGCGCACAGTTCTTTGCCGTCCCCCGGCAACTTGCCAAAGCGTTGATCGTACTGGCAGAAATCGGGCGTCTCATCGATCTTGTCGAGGTATTCTGCGGGAACCCGGTCGTCGCAACGGCCAGGCGCCGTGCCGAACAGCATCGAGATGAGTGAAACCAGAAATGCGGGCAGGGCTCGCGGCATGGGTTCCTCGATAAGGATTTACGGTTATTTATGCCTTGAGGATGACGCTTGTCGACGAGCCCCGTGCGCGACGCGGGCACGGCGAGTCGCTCTGCCACACGTGTGAAGGGAACACCGGCACTCTGACGCCAGCTTCCGTTCAGCAGTTCGACGGCGGCAGAGCATCGAAGATCGCGCGGCTGCGGAAAACCTATCGGGATTTCGACGATTTTTTCACGGACTACGTGCCATGTCTCGCTATTTGGCACGATCCTGGGCAATAGCATACAGGCGATTCCGGGCGGCGATATAGAGGACTCCGTTGGCCACAATCGGCATCGAGCACACCTCGTTGTTCATATCGATCTCATAAATTGGCGTCTGGAGGTTTAATGGCGGGTTTTGCTGCCTGACGGTCTTGACCGATTTGGTTGGATTCGGCGACAGGGAAAGGATCGCAATGTCCCCATCCGAATCCGACACATAGACGTGGTCGGCCACGATCAACGGCGTTGTCCAGCAGAGGGCCAGCATGTCGCACGTCCAGTGCTGCTGACCCGTCTTGGCGTCGAGGCAGTGGACGAGCCCGCTGGCATCCGAAATGAAGAGGAGCCCGCTCTTGACGGCGGGGCTGCCCAGCGTGCGGTGCATCGTTTCTTCGAAGTCCAGCTTTCCGTTGCCGTTTCTGTCATGTCCGCTGTAATGCCAGACGGCAGCGGATTTCGGATTCGGCACGATGTCCGTCTTCATCTCAATGCTGGCGGCGAGAATGCGCCGTGGTCCCTGAGGGGTTCCGGCAGGCACAGACAAGATGACGTTTCGCTCGCGACCATTGAACGTGGCGACAAGAGTCCATTTTTGCCACCTGACCTTCATTTCAATTTTCAAAG
>DASYAR010000441.1:0-4712 GCA_036501235.1 Planctomycetaceae bacterium | reverse complement strand
ACAACTGTGACAGACGCGGGCGCCAAGCACCTGGCGGACTTTGAGAATCTCACCCATCTTGATTTGGCAGACACGTCAATAGGGGATCAAGGACTTGAGCAAATCGGCAGCCTCCGCAAAATCCAAGTCATTCGACTTGAGAATTCGAAAGTCACAGACGCCAGCCTTGTGCTGCTGTCAAAACTCCCCGACCTGTTTTCCTTGTCTCTGGACGGTTGCCGCGTTATCGACGAGGGGCTTCGCACACTATCCGCCATCGAGGGCCTGACGACCTTGAGTTTGCGCCGCACGCAGGTCACCGATGCGGGCCTGAAACACCTGTCGCGTCTGAAGTATCTTTCGCAGTTGTACCTGGATGAGACGGCGGTTTCCGACGCGGGGATGGCCGACTTGATTGCCATCACCTCGCTTTCCGAATTGGGACTGTCGTCGACGCGAGCAGGAGACCCGAGCTTGGCATTGATCGCAGATTTGCCGGCTCTCCGCCGGCTGGAATTGACGAATTGTCCCATCACCGACGCCGGAGCCGAGGCCTTGGCCAGCGCTTCGGCGATCAGGCTGATCCGCCTTGACGGCACGCAGATCACGGATCGAGCACTGCAGCACCTCGCCAGGATGCCCGCGCTTCAGAACATCAATCTCGAAAATACGCGAATCAGCGATGCAGGACTGCGTTTGCTTTCGAGCATGAAACGCCTGGGAAGCATCGCTCTCCGCGGGACCGACGTCACCGACGCGGGGTGCGACGCATTGCGAGCGGCTCATCCCAACGCATTCATCCACCGCTGACACGATCACTCGGCACGGCATGAACTTGTCGACTCGCATGCCATTCTACGTGGCAACCTTCGCGTCCTTCTTCAAACACCGGCCCATTTCGCGGACGGCCTGGCGCAGACGGTGCTCGTTTTCGACAATCGCCAGGCGCAGGTAGCCTTCGCCGTCTTCGCCGAAGCCGCGGCCGGGGCTGACGGCCACTCCCGCCTCTTCCAGCAGCATCATCGAAAAGTCGATTGAGCCCATGTGGGCCCAGGGCTCGGGAATCTTCGCCCACACGAACATGCCGGCCCGCGGTTTCTCGATCTCCCAGCCCAGACGCTCCAAACCGTCGCACAGCACGTCACGACGGACCTGGTACTCGGCAGCCAGGCCTTCGATGGCAGCGTCGCAATGCCGCATCGCGATGATCGCGGCGATCTGAATCGGCTGGAAGATGCCGTAGTCGTAATAGCCTTTGATCGTCGCCAGCGCCCGGACCATTTCCGAGTTGCCGGCGCAAAAGCCGATGCGCCAGCCGGCCATGCTGTAACTTTTGCTCATCGTGGTGAACTCGACACCCACGTCGATCGCGCCCGGCGTCGCCAGAAAGCTGGGGGCCTGATACCCTTCGTAGCAGATGTCGGCGTAGGCGAAATCGCTGATGACGAGGAATTCGTATTTTTTCGCCAGCCGCACGAGCTCTACGAAAAAGTCCTGCTCGATACAGGTCGCCGTGGGATTATGTGGAAAGTTGGCGATCACCACTTTGGGGCGCGGATAAAGATGCTCGCAGGTGTAAGCAATGTTCTCGAGATATTTCGCCGGGTCGCGCACGTCGAGGGCGATCACGTTCCCCGAGGCCAGCACCACGGCATAGACGTGAATGGGAAATGACGGAGCAGGAACGATCGCCGTGTCTCCGGGCCCCAACAGCGCCAGGCACATATGGCTGAAACCCTCTTTGGAGCCGATCGTGGCGATGACTTCGTTGGCCGGGTCGAGCCGCACGCCGTAACGCTTCCAGTATCGGGCCGAGACTTCCTTACGCAAGTTGGCGATTCCAGTCGACACGGAATAGCGATGGTTTCTGGGATCGCGGACCGCCTCGGCCAGCTTGTCGGAAATCGCCGGGTCGGGAGGGTCGGTGGGGTTTCCCATTCCCAGATCGATCACGTCGATGCCGGCCACCCGCTTCTCGTATTTGACTTTATTGATCTTGGCGAACAGGTACGGGGGCAACCGCTGCAACCGCTCGGCCACCGGGATCGAAAAGGGATTGTCGGACTGGGGCGTTTCGGATTCGCTGCGCATGGATCGTGATCAGATTTCAAAGATTGTTAAAAGGCCAAATCAACCCGGCGAGCGGGAGGCGTCAGCCTGCTAGTGCATGGCCTGCCTTACCGCCTCCGTTGGCAATCGTCTCCGCGAGAATGGAATCACATTCTCTGCCCAATGAAAAACGCGCGCCATCAGGCTGAAGTCAAGACAGCGCCGCACGACACGCGGTTCGCCCTCGCAGCCCGTTGAAAAAGGGGACAGTCCCTCTCTGCCATATCGGTCTGTCACGGAGAGTTCACTCATCGGAAAGGGACAGTCCCCGTTTTCAACAGCCTGCTAAGCCCCCGGCACGTCATTGTAGGAGTTTCGCTGCCGCCGGCAAAGACGAAAGCCGCGCATCTCCACGAAGCCACGAAGCGGGGCAGGATGCAAAGTGGGAATCGCCCCCTGCCGCCGGAGTAATCGGCCCACTTCCACGGACTGGACCTCTGGCCGCTCGAAGCCCCGGAAGGGGCGACAGTCAATAGCCAGGGGCGCAAGCCCCTGGACGCGTTTGTCGAAAGACCAAAGCCCTGGAAGGGCGACAGACGCACCGCAAAGAAAAACCGGCAGGACGAGTTTCGCCCTTCCGGGGCTGCGGACCGAGGCGTGTTTTCCAGGGGCTCACGCCCCTGGCTATTCACTATCGCCCCTGCGGGGCCCTGTGGAACCGCCTGGGCGATTTCCGAGCGGCTTACGCCGGCTAAGCAATGCCGCAGCTCACCGCAACGCTCAGGTTGCCACAATGCAATCAGGAATCACAATTCCTGTTGATCCGATCCGATTACCCGTGCAGCGTGGCCAACAATTTGTCCCCTTCGTCCCACAGCGCCTTGCCGGCGAACAGCACCAGGAGTGCGACGGCCACCCAGAGAAAGAGATCCGTGAGGGGCGAGGGAGCGATGCGCGGGTCGGTTTTGCGATATCGCAAGTAGACCGTCGCGCCCCCAATCACCGGCAGCGTGATCCCCTGGGCGAAACCTCCGAACGTCACCATGCCGACCGGCTCTCCCGCGATCAGGTAAATCGTCAGGGCCAGCAGTGGAAAAAACGCGCACAGCAGTTTGATCACGCGGAGCCGCGAATGAACATTGTCGTAGCGCACGAATTTCGCCATGCTGAAGAAATCGCTGGTCAGCCGGCTATGGCTGGCCGAGGCGACGTACAGTGTTTTGAACAGCACGGCCGATCCACCCACGAGAAACATGCCCCAGGCCATGCCCGATGTCCACCGGCCGAACACCCGCAAATACATGTCCGCCAACTGGGCCATCGTCTTCGAGCCCTCGGGATGCAGGTCTTCGCGATGCAGGACGGTCGCTCCCAGCAGGTAAAACGAAACCGTCGCCAGAGTAAAGACGATCATGCTGACCCAGGCGTCGAGGTGCATGACGCGCATCCAGCCGTTGGCTCGCCGGGCCCAGGCGGGGTCCTCCGAGCGCGGCCCGACGAATCGCGCATAGCCCTTTTCCAGGCACCAGTACGGATACGAATACAACTCGGCCGCTCCGACCCCCGTCATACCGAATACGGCAAACGCCTTGGCAATGGCCTTCACGCGTTGAGACGCCTCGGACGGAACGTGAAAATCAAACCCGCTGGCCAGATCGCTCATCGTGATCGGGTAACCGGCCGCCGGCAGACACAGCACGCAAGTCACGGTAATCGCCGTCACACCCACGACGAGCACGGTCGTCAAGCGTTCGATCATCAGGTAGCCGCCGCTCAATAGCAGTACGACTGCGGCAAGCGCCGTCACCACGGCCCACGGATGCTCGGGGTGCGCGGCCAGGAATCTGCCAATTCCCGATGAGCTGCCACCGCAGAGGCTGATGAACCACTGACCAAATCCCGGCATTGCCAGATTCAGCGCCTGGCCCACTGAACCCACCATCGCCCCCATCTGGGCGACCGTGGCCAGCAGCATGAAAAACCACCACCAGACCTGCCAGTGCACCCGCATCTTCCAGCCCGGCATCTCGTTCAGGATGCCCAGCGTGGGCATGCCGCACGAGATGGCAACCCGCCCCAACTCGATCTGCACGAAGACCTTGATGACGCAACTGAACAGGATCAGCCACAGAAACATGTAGCCCCAGTCGGCCCCCATCGTCGTGGTGGCGATCAACTCCCCCGAACCGACGATCGATCCGGCCAGAATGATTCCCGGCCCGATCTTGCGGAACGCCTGCCACAGCGTCGCCGGCGGATCTTGAATGGCGTCGGCCGGCATCGCATACGGGTCATAACTGGTCGCGTCGCTCATCAGAACTCCGACGGGGGTTTTCCTCTGGCAAATCAGAAAGAGGTTCCATGATCCCCCAATCAGGAACTGTAAGCAAGGAACTACGAGCCGTGCACAGCCCGTTGAAAAAGGGGACAGTCCCTGTCGGCAGTATCGGTTTGTTGAGGAGAATTTACTCTTTGGAAAGGGACAGTCCCCTTTTTCAACAGGCTGTGCAGACGCGATTCGTGCGTTTGTCGGGACATAGATCCTTTGACCGCGTCTCCAGGGGAAATCCGATGTTGACACTTTTGTCAGGTTGGCGTATCGTCCCGCCGCACGCCGTAATCAGTCTGTAAGGCGGGCGAATAGGCTGTGATTCAGGGGGATCAAGGATGATCATCAGCAGGAC
>DASYAR010000440.1:0-5501 GCA_036501235.1 Planctomycetaceae bacterium | reverse complement strand
CCAGGTACTTTTGGGAAGCTTCAATTTCAGCGGCGACGGGGCGCCGACACAGAGCTGCCAGGTAGAGCTCGTCGATCATCTCGACGTCAGGCTTGTTCGCCGCCACCAATTTCGCGATCCGGCCGTTGGCGTCGCGGAGCTTGTTATGCACCACCGGCCCATTGATCATTTGCAGCGCTTGCGACAGGTTCGACTCGTTCGACCGTTCGCACTGGCAGGCCATTTCCCGCTGCGGCTGGCCGAAGATCTTGAGGAAGTAGTGATCGGCCGGAGGCTCGGTGAGCTCGGTGGCCCGCGTACCGGCCGGCGCGCCGGGGAATGTTTCGGGCACCGTCGTCACCTGGCAAATCGCGTCGAGCAACTGCTCGGCCGACAACAGCCGCGTGTTGGCGTGCGAGAAATAAATCTCGTCGTTGCCGTTGAACTGGTTCTTTCGCGAGCTGAGCTGATAAGTCCGGCTCTTCATGATCGTCTTGACCGCCCATTTGCGGCTGTAGCCGTTCTTGATGAATTCGGCTGCGAGCGCGTCGAGCAATGGAGCATTCGACGGCGGATTCGAATCACGGAAGTCGTCGACCGGCTCGACAATTCCGCGGCCCAAGAGTTGGCCCCAGATGCGGTTGATCGACGCCTTGGCGAAGAACGGGTTGTCGTTTGCGGTCAGCCAATCGGCAAAAACTTCGCGGCGATCGCGATCGGCCGGAACGTCGACGTCTCCCTTGAGCAACAGGTGCGTCTTCATCTGCTTGCCGGTGCGTGGCTGGGTGACTTCCCCCCCCTTGCTGACGTACACGACTTCTTCTTCGGCATCCGAGCCGGGCTTACGGCCGATGCGGACAAAGGCGGCGCCGATGCCGTAGTAGTTGTCTTGCGTCCAGCGTTCGAACGGGTGATTGTGGCACTTGGCGCATTGAATACGGATGCCCAGGAAGAGCTGGGCCGTGGTTTCGGTGGCGTCCTGCGGATCGCGACTGGCGCGCCAATAGTTGGCCGCAGGATTTTTGTATGCGCTGCCGCTGGCCGTCAGCAACTCCTTGGCAAATTGATTGAGTGGCTTGTCGTTACGAATGCTCTCGTACAGCCAGAGGCGGAATTTCTGGACACCGGTGGCGTTCAACTTCTTGGCGTTGGATCGCAGCACGTCGCCGGTCATCAGCGTCCAGAATGAAGCGAAATCGTCGGAATCGACGAGCATGTCGACCAGTTGATCGCGTTTATTGGGGCTCTGGTCGGCCAGGAACGCCTGCGATTCTTCGACCTGCGGCAGTCGCCCGGTGGCGTCGAGGGAGGCCCGCCGCAGGAATTCTTCGTCCGAGCAGAGGTCGCTGGGCAGAATCTGCAACTGCTTGAGCTTGGAATTGACCAGCGTATCGACAAAGCTCTGTTCCGGCGGATTATTCCATACGAATCCGGGAACGTCTTCGAGGAACGTGATGTATGACGTCGCCATCTTGTCGAGATAGCGGGCCAGGATCGCCGTCTCGCCGCGTGCGACTTTTTCGACGGCTCCGTCATCGCCCACGCGAGCGACCGACTCGGCCGACGATGAATAGCAGGTAATGGGCGTCACGTCGCGGATGCTGCCGTCGCTGAAGTGGGCCAAAACGATCAGTTGCTGCCGGGTTCCATCTTTTTGGAATACGCGATTCTCCGGCAACACCTGAATTTTCACGACGTCCGGTTCGGTGGGCGCATCGAGGCGCAGGCCTTCGGCGATCCAGTCGTGCAGGATTTCATACGAGGCGTCGTGCTTTTTGAGCCGCCGGCCCCCGCCGTGCGCCAGTTCCATCAGCGGTTTCCGCAACAGCAGGCTTTCAGCCGGCGAGACGATATTCGTGCGACGGCCGTAGTATTCGGATCGCAAGGTGACGATGTCGAGCACGGGGTCGTAGGCCCGCAACGACAAACGAAATCCTCCCTTGCCCGACGGAGACCCGTGACAGGCCCCCATATTGCAGCCCGACTTCGTAAGCGCGGCCAGCGTGCCGTTTTTGAAACTGATCGGCGACGGCTGTTCCAACCCGTTCACGGCCACGTCGATTCGGGCTTCTTTGCCCGAGATCTTCGCGACGAGCTGGGCCACGCCGTTGGCCAGCGGGTAGATGACGCCGTGTTCGATTGTGATGATTTCCGGGGCGGTCGAGACGAACTCGGCGGCCGTGGTCAGGTCTCGCAACTCGTGATTGGCGTATTGCCCCGTCACGATCACCTGCTGCCGCGAGCGTTTGCCCGTCAACACGATTTTTTCCGGCACCAGGGTAATACTCGTCGGCTCGCCCACCGCGACGGCTGGTACTTGTCCGGCAGTCGCGGATTTCTCAGACGCCGTAGCTGGTGTCGCGAGAGCCAAACCGAACACCGCCAACAAAACGGCCGCGGTCCCGTGCATCATGCAACTGCGAAACGCTCGATTCCCGATTGAGCTGGGCATGGGCTCGTGATCTCCATTTCCTGGAATAGGGGAAAGCGCTCCCCAAATCGACATCTGTTTATATTTATATCAATACTGCGATCGAATGCTACTCACTGGACCGTCAAAGCGGTGTTGCCGGACGCGGCGGTCAACTTGGCATTGCCGTTTTTGCCTTCACCCTGCACGACGACGTTCTGCACGGCGCCCACCGCGGCATCGGCGGCCGCCGTCAGCGTGACTTCGACTTCATTTTGACCGGCGGGAATCGTCGCAGCCGAAGCCGTCACTCCTTTGGGCAGGTTCTGGAACGCCAACGTGATTTCCCCCGCATAAGCCGGATTGCGTTCCGCGATGACCTTAATCTTAAGGGCCGCCCCCTTCGCCAGATTGCCTCCCGCAAGATCAGGCTTGAGGGCAAATGGCGCCTGGAGGCTCAGCGACAAGGCCGGGATCGGCTGAATCACCGTATTATTCCCCTGCTTACCGGTGCCGATCAGCACGACGCTGTACCGCCCCAGCGGGGCCTGGGCATTGGCGGCGAAACTGATCTCAATTTCGTTGGTCCCCTTGGCGATCGGTTTGACCGCTGCCGTAACGCCCGGAGGCAATCCCGGCTGCGGCGCCGCGGGAGTGACAGCCAGCGCGATGTCTTCTCCAAACCCTTCGGCTCGCGTGCTGATCACCTTCACGCTCGCCGACAAATCTTTCCCGAATACGATTTCCGGTTTGTCGGTCTTGAGCACGTACAGCGCCGCGGGACCAACCCCGACGGCGACATTCTCCGACATGAACTGCGGTGGCGAAGCGAGCCCGCTGAAGGCCGCTTTTTGTGCGGCGGTGACCGTTGCCACGGCCTGATAGGACACGGCGCCGGCCTGTGACGTCCCGGCGATTCGCACGGGATAAACCTTGCCGGGGGGGACGTTGGCTTCGGAATGAATCGTCATCACCGTCGTCGTCATCCCCGGGCCAATGACGGCCGGCGTCGCCGTGACTCCCGCCGGAGCGTCGAGCAGCGTCAGATTGATCGGTCCACCGAAACTGCCCCGAACGGCGTTGACGGTGACCATTGCCAGGCCCCCCTGCGGAATGTTGAGGGTGTCGGCTGATGCGGCCAGGGCGAACTTTTCTTCGTGCGGCGTCACGGCAATGCGGTAGGCAAATTCCGGCCCGCCAAATCCCGTCTGCTCGCTGACTTCCAGCGTGTAATCACCGTCAGCCGGAAACGTATAGTTGATCAGGCCCTCGTTCGGGCCGACCCCTTCCGCCGCCGAAACCTCGCCGCCGTCCGGCTTGAGCATCCTTAAAAACAGGTTGCTCGGCGAGCCTTGCGAACGAGTGACACCGGAAAACACATAGCGCTGTCCGGCCTTGGCGGTAAAGATGAAGCAATCGACGTCACGAGGTTGATCGATGCGACCGTTGAGGGACGACCCCAGTGGCACGCGGGTTCCTTTGGCGAACTCATTGTTCGGTTCGGCCTCGACGGCTTCGGGGCCGCCGCCGATCGACAAGATGGCGAACGCGCTGCTCTTGCCCCCGGGAAACTTGGCGCCGACCGGCAACCAATCCAGACGGGCGTCGCCGGCGATGTTCAGCGGCATCGGCGGCACGTCCTGGGCCGTGCTGCCTGCGAATGCCACGCTCGCGGAAACGCCGCGTTGAATGGCCATCGGATAGGGCACCGTCACGCTGGGGAAATCGCCGATCCGTAAACGATATAGGAAGTTGCCGCCCCCCTGGTAGCGGATGTCTCGCACTTCGAGGACGTATTCTCCCGCGTCTTTGAAGGTATGCGAGAGCATCGAGTCCGACCCCAAACCCGGCGCGTCGTCGCTGTACGCCAATTCGCGCCCTTTGGCGTCGAGCAGACGGATCGTCGAGTCGAGCGGACTCCCCAGCCGTCGAGCCAGCACTTCGATCGAGACGCGTTGCCCCGCAGCCACCTGAAACTTGTAATAGTCGCGCGACAGATTGTCGACGTATCCATCCACGGCGACCGGCAGTGTCAGCGCCTGGGCCGTGGCGACGGAAGCGCTCGGTTTGGTCTGAACCACGGCCGGCAGATCGTCCAGTACGAACAATTTCAGATTCGAGATGCCTTGCGCCGTCGCCACTCGCAATCCATGAACGCCGAGCGGCGCGTCGGCAGGCAATTTCAACCGGTAGGTGATTTCGGCGGCGTTCGTCCCATTCCCGGCGATTTCGGTCGGTAAGACGGCTTCGACCGGAAAACTGGACCAAAGCTGCGTCGGCGCCGCCAGATTTCCGCCCCGGATTTTGACGTCGACAGTTTGCCCCGGGGCCGCTCCTTGCGGCAGAGTCGATGCCACGGCAGGGATGGCCGCCTGAAGATCGGCTGATTCCGAAAAGGCGATGGACAACAGACATACGCCAGCAAAACTCAAGGCCAGTCGCGAAAAACCTCGCATCAGGTGCTACTCCGTTTCAGCAGGTGATTGTCGATGTCGTCATCACATCCGGTCGTTAAACGGGCATTTCACATGTCAGGCGCGGGTGGACTGGACCAACGGGGGGGGCCCGGCGATCGCAAACGCCCTTAATGTCAGTACACGGCTCGGCAGGGTTGGCTGTCCGTTCAAGCCAGCAACGAGCGTAGGCACAACCCACCCTCGACTTCGATTACTTCTTGATCTTCAAAACAGGCGGGAATACATGTCCTATGGCGACAATCAGATTCGTTGCCGCAACTCATTTCGCGGGAATGAACTTCAAGGTGGGAACGCAATTGGCCGCCCGATCGTTCGGGGCTGGCCGGATCAACAACGGTTTATATTCGCTATGATAAGACCGGCAGTGCTCTGCCGTCAAAGGCAATAGGCTGTGCATGGAAAAGTTTGGGGAAGAATTTCCATTTCACAGAACGCGACCTCACTCGGGTTCGGGCGTGAACAACTCGACGATCCGGTTCGACGGGGGGACGATGTCGATCTCTTCCTTGCCGAACGTCAATTCGGAAATGTAGAACTTGACGAGCGCGCGCAACGAGCTGTCCGGCGAAATCTCCAGCACCTCGCGAAATGCCAGCTCGGCGGACTTGATCCGTCCCTCTTCGAGCAGGCTGAGC
>DASYAR010000439.1:0-10528 GCA_036501235.1 Planctomycetaceae bacterium | reverse complement strand
AACCTGTCATCTGCGGTGATGGCTGATCTAAAACTCGATTCCAAGCAGTTCAACAATCTGAAACGGGGAGGCGACCTCGACCTGGCTGTGACGGTCAACCGGTTTGGCGAAATCGTGGAGCTGGACGCCGGGTCGAAAATTGATCTCGAGCCGGAACTGAAGAAGGTGGAAGACGAGCGGGACGATTACAAGGCGATTAAAAACGTCGAGAAAATTGAGAAAAAAGCCCGCGATAAAGAGGCCGAAGAAGCCGCCAAGGACAAGAAAGGCAAGAAAGGCAAAGGACGCCGTCGCAAAAAGAAGGACGGCGCGAACCCGATGATGATGCCGGGAGGCATGCCGATGCCTGGTATGCCTGGTATGCCTGGTATGTCCGGAACGCGCGGTGCGGGTTCCAGGGGCCGCGGCGCCCGCAACGACTGACGGAGATCGGGCACGGCCCGGCCTGTGATTACGGCGACTCGGTTTGGCGAGGACGCGGCGCAGATTTGGATGAGCGCTGGTTTGCGCCGTCGCGGAGATCGTCCACGATCAGATCGCGAACTTCCGCCGCCAGGAAAAACGACCCTGTCACGCAGATCAGGTCGTCTGGCGAGGCAATGCGGCGGGCCAGCTTCCAGGCGCTGGCCGCGTCGGGGGCCGTATGAAACATCTGGTCGGTCAGCCCCCGCACCGTCTCGGCCAGCGCCTCGACGGGAACATGTCGGGGATTATTCTGAAAACACGTGACGATCACGGCGCCAAATCGCGGCAATAACTGTCGCAGCATCCCGGCCACGTCTTTATCTCGGGTGGCGGCAAAAATCAGCACGCGGCGCCGCGCCACGAAGCTTTCGTCGAGCGTCCTTAAGAGCGCGGCCACGGCCTCCCAGTTGTGGGCGGCATCGACGATGACCGTCGGGGCGCGTCCCAGCACTTCGATTCGGCCCGGCCATCGTAAGTTCGAAAGCCCCGTCGCCAGAGCGCCCGTGGGAAGGTTCCACCCCTGGTCTTCGAGCAGTTCGACCGTCATGGCCGCGAGCGCCAGATTGCGGGCCTGGTGTTCGCCAACCAGCGGCAACGCGAGGCCGTGCCAGGCGTGACGCGGCGAATCGAAGTCGACCAGCGCCTCGTCGGCGCGCTCCGTGCCGATTGACGCCGGGTGATAGCGATATCGAAAATGTCGCCCTAACTCGAACAGCGGCGCGCCCAACTGCCCGCACGTCTCGGCGACGACCGCGCGGGCCGGCTCTTCCGTCACGCCGCTGACGACCGGCACGGCGGCCTTGATGATTCCCGCTTTCTCGCGAGCAATCTGCTCGACGCGGCTGCCGAGCTGGCGCGTGTGATCGCGACTGATCGTCGTGACGATGCACACCGCCGGGCGGCACAGATTGGTCGCATCCAACCGCCCTCCCATGCCGACTTCCAATACGGCGATTTCGGCCCGCTGCTCGCGAAAGTAGAGCCACGCCAGCGCCGTGGCGATCTCGAAGTACGTGGGGCTCATGTGCCCGGGCAGTTTATCGAGCTCGCCCACGACTGGCGCCACTTGACGCACCAGCTCGACCAGTTCCTCGGGCGAAGGGATGGCGCCCCCCACGGCCATCCGTTCTTCGAACGCCGAAATGTGCGGCGATGTGAACAGCCCCACGCGAACGCCGGCTGCCGACAAGATCGCCGCCGTCAGCGCCGCGGTCGAACCCTTGCCCTTGGTGCCGGCGATATGCACCGCCGGAAGGCCTTCATGCGGATCGCCCAGCCGGCGCAGGAGCTCGCGCATCCGATCGAGCTTGAAGTCGTCGGTCGAATACTGCATGCCGGACAATCGCTCGAAATTGACGCGATTGAACAGAAATTCGACGGCCTGCTCGTAGCTTTCGACGTTGCGGGACATCTAGTCTTTCGCCAGTTCCCTGATTCGCAGGTTTTTGAACTCCACCCGCAGCGGCCCTCCCGCATGCACCTGCAGCGCAATGATTCCTTCACGGGCGATTGTTTCGTCGGCTTCGACGTAGTCGACAGTCGTCAGGCCGTTCAGCGTGAGCACGATGTGCTTCCCCTGGGCCCGGATCACGTAGCTGTTCCAATCTTCTTTGTGGAGTTTCTGTTCGAACTCGGGCGGCGACTGCACGAGTATCTTGTTGCGCCGGCTCTCATCGTACAGGCAACCCCAGTATTTCTCGCCGACGTCGGCCTGATACCCCGAAACCTCGCTGCTGCCGGCGACCCGCTTCGAGCGAAACTGGACCCCGGAATTCCCCTCTCCCCGGCGAAGCCGGAACTCCAGCCGCAATTCGAAATCACCGTAACTCTTGTTCGTTGCCAGGAACTCGTTGTGCTTGATCCCCGACGAATTGCCGACGATCATCCCCTCTTCAGCTTTCCAGAGCTGCTTGTCGCCGTCCCAGCCGGCCAGCGATTTGCCGTCGAACAGAGAGACGAATCCCTCTTCGGTTTTGGCCGCCGGTTCAGCGGCCCATCCTACGGCCGTCGCGTGAACGCCGCACAGAATGACGATCCCGGCCGCAAACACTTGCTGAATTCCAGTCACAATGTAGTTCCTGAACGAGACGAGAATGGGAAAGCCGATTTACCGTGAGAGTATAGCGACTCTCCCGGCGCCCGCACAATTTCGCGGGCCCTCTCCATGTCCCGGCGAGCGGCGGACGTCAGTCAGCCGGTGGCACCGCTCGTCTCTGCCACCCGACAAGCACAAGACCCCGATTCGTCCCGTCGCGCGTGCAAACAACGCGGCGGGGCACTGCGGACGCACCCAGGGATTGACGTCCGTGGCTCGCCAATAAGTCTGCCAACGATGTCAAGCTGTGACGGTTGCAGAAATTGTGACGCGACGTTGGGCATCGGCCCATCCCGCGCAGCGGGCGGCACAATCGCTACGACCCGTCTCACCGCGATTTCCATGAAATCAGGCCCGCCCCGGCGACGATGACAGTACTGCCTGTAAGCCTCTTGTGTGTCTTGCCGCTGGATTCGGATATGCCGCGGAATCGCCTGAACACCGTTTTTCGTCTTGCGCTCGTGCCCCTCTGCGTGGCCGCCTCGGGTTGCTTCCTGCCCGGCGGGGGATGGACCTTACGCACCGGCGTCGACCTGCGCCGCGTCTGGAAGCCTTCCGCCTTTGTCGAGCTCGTCGACACCAAATGGGATGAATACAACCGGATCGAAGAGAAAAACCTGTCGGGCGTATTCATCAATCAGGGCCCGGTGTTTCAACCAGGCTCACCCCCCATCGATACGGCGCCTGCGCCTCCCCCGACTCCCGCACAGCCGCCGAGCTCGGCACGAACGGGGCCGACGACGAACGGCATGGTGCCGCCGGCGTCGTCTCCGGCTAGCCGCGAGCCCACCCTGCTGCCCGGCGCATCCGATGACGCCACCGATGCGCCGCAGACCGTGCAGCAACCGGACCCCGTCGGACCGCAGATTCCAGATGCCGCAGCGGTGAATAACGCGGGACTGTCACCGGACACGAAACCGGCGCGACGGCCGATCGCCAGCCGATTGTTTCACCGGCCGTAGAATCGGGCACTTGAGTTGACCTGCGGCTCGGTTATGATGGAGTTCTTCGCCCCGCTCCACTGCCATAGTCACACTGCCGTAGTCACACTGCGCACACAAAATGCCCGAATCCTACGTCGGCCCTGCCGACACGTCCGGTCCGCGTTCGATGCCGTTTCAGCCGCCGCAGGGCGATCTGGCGATTCTGGCAGGTTCGGCCAATCCGAAGCTGGCGCGCGATATATCCCGGCAATTGGGGGTGTCGTTGATTCCCTCGCAGGCGCAGTATTTCAGCGAGGGAAACGTCTTCGTCCGCGTGCTCGAAAACGTCCGCGGGCGCGACGTGTTCATCATTCAGGGGGTGCATCACCCGGTCAACGATAACTTCATGGAGCTGCTGTTCTGGATCGATGCGCTGCGGCGCGCGAGCGCTCAGCAGGTGACGGCGGTCATTCCGTTTTTCAGCTACGCCAAAGGAGACAAGAAGGACGAGCCCCGCGTATCGATCCGCGCCCGAGTCTGCGCCGATGCGATTGAAGCGGCCGGTTGCGACCGCGTCCTCACGATGGACCTGCACAGCCCGCAGATCCAGGGGTTCTTTCACATCCGGGTCGATCACCTGTACGGCCGGCACGTCCTGTGCGACCATTTTCGCCAGCTCAATATCACGGACTTGGTTGTGTGCAGTCCCGACATCGGCTTTGCCAAAGATGCCGCCTCTTTCGCGCATCTGCTCGGGGCGCCGGTGGTGATCGGAAACAAGACCCGCCCGGCCCATGACGAAAAGGCCGTCGTCCTGGAGGTGATCGGCGACGTGCGCGACAAGAACGTCCTCTTGGTCGATGATTTCACGATCACCGGCGGTACGCTGATCGCCATGGCCGACACGCTCAAGGCCCGCGGCGCCCGCGACATTTATGCCGCCGTGACGCACGGTGTGCTGTCGAAAGGGGCCGCCGACCGCATCGGGACGAGTGTCATTAAGCGGATGTTCATCACCGACACGATCGAGATTCCGCGAGATCCGTATCCCCCGAACATCTCGGTCGTCACAGTGGCGCCGCTGTTTGCGCAGGCGATTCGCTCGGTGCATGATCGCACGAGCGTCAGCAATTTGTTTCCGGAGAAGCCGGCGGCGAAGAAGTAACTGGTATGTCTGCGACTGGTCCGCGATTGAGTTTTGTCGGCGGGACATTGCTGCTCGAAGGATTTTCCGGGCGGGGGCGGCCGGTTTTGGGAGGAGCGGCCGAGTGGATCTGGGATGACCGCGTTCACGGCTGGCGGTGCGACGCTCTGGCTTATCCTGCCCTGCGAACCGATCCGCTGTTCACAGCCGCGCACGTCACCGATGCGGTTCCCGCCTGGCAGCGCGTCACATGGCCGAAGCCGTTGCTGCGCAAGCTGCGCCCCGACCAGCGGCAAGCCGCTGCGCGCTGGAATCAGACCGGCCGGGGCTGCCTCGTGATGCCCACCGGCACGGGCAAAACCGAAGTCGCGCTGAATCTGATCGCCGGAGCGGCGGTCTCGACGCTGGTCGTCGCCCCCGTCCGCGACCTCATGTACCAATGGCACCGGCGCATCGCCGAAGGACTGGGATACGACGCGGGGATCATCGGCGATCACTTGTTCCGGCTGTCTCCTCTCTCGGTAACGACTTACGACAGCGCCTGCATCCACATGGAACGGCTGGGGAACCGGTTCGGCATGATCGTGTTTGACGAATGCCATCACCTGCCGGGCCGAGTTCGCGCCGACGCGGCGCGAATGTGCGCCGCTCCGTTGCGACTGGGACTGACGGCCACGCCCGAGCGGTCGGACGGGCGGGACATCGAGCTGGCGAACCTGATCGGTCCCACGGTTTACGAAATGGCCATTGCCGAGGCGCGCGGCTCGACGCTGGCGGATTATGAAGTCGTCCGCATTCCCGTGCATCTGTCGAACGACGAACAGCGTCGCTATGAGCGATTGTCGCGCGAATTGCGAACATTCATCCACGAGCGCCGCACAGCCGATCCTGGGTTCGACTGGGAGAAACTGTGCGCCGAATCGGCCCGCTCACCCGAATCGCGGCGGATTCTGAAGGCGTTCTACGCCAAGCAGGCGATCGAAGACCGGGCCGAAGAAAAACTGCGCGTCATCGAAGATCTGTTCCGGCTGCACGCGGGAGAGCCGTGCCTGATTTTCGCCGGGTCGAACGCCATGGCGCGCGACGTGTCGTTGCGGTTTTTGATTCCGTGCTTACTCAGCCATTGCGGCAAGAAAGAACGTCTCGACGTGCTGCAGGGGCTCGAAGCGCGGGTCTACCCGGCGCTGGTCGCCAATCAAGTCCTCGACGAAGGGGTCGACATGCCGGATGTCAAGATCGCGATCGTGATCGGCGGCAAGGCGTCGACCCGGCAGGCGAAACAGCGCCTGGGGCGCGTGCTGCGGAAATCGGGCAACGCCCGCGCCACGTTGTATGAAATCGTGTGTGTCGATACCAATGAAGTCGAGCGTTCGCGGACCCGCCGCGCAAGCGATGCGTATGATAAAGTCAGGCACCGGCGGGAGCGGCCGAAATCGTAGGCGTGTGGGTTGCGCCTGAGGACTCGGCTGCGCCTCGTCGCGAAACGGGTCGATCCCCAGTTCGATTCATGCGCCATGCTGACTCGCGAACAGGCCCTTGCCGAATTCGATTTTGCCCGCAGTGCCGTCCTGCCCGACCGGCTGACGACTGCCGCGCACGGCCGGTATTTGGGTTATGCCGAACGGATGCTGGCCCTCTATCGCCAGGGAGCCGGACGAACCCGCCGCGACCTGCATCGCGCCGTGAACGACGTTTTTGTCGACGAACCCGATTGTCCCCAGCGGCGGATCGACGCGTTCTGCAAGTTGCTCGATGATGCCAGCCTTTACGAACGCGACCGGCGCGGCCAGGCCGCCAAATTGCGGCGCGAAGTGTTTCGGCTAGCCGCACCGCGGCATCCGTTGGTGCATTCCGCCGATCGCCTGTTCGAGAATGGCGAGGCCCGCGTCAAACTGGAAATCGCCGAGAAACTTGGCCGACCCTGGCCCGACGTCGAGGCCGGGCTGTTCGCCGACATCATTGAGTTCCATCGGCTCGAGCGGTTCGCGGACTTCGCCGACGGCCGCGCCCTGCTGTCGCGGTACAACGTCGCCCAGATCCAGGCGGCGCTGTTTGACGCGCAGGTCATGTCCGTGTGGGCGGCCGAGGATTTCAAGACGATCTTGCGATACGCCAAGCTCGCGCGGCTGATGCACACCATTCTGCGTTTGGAGTCGGGTGAATATCTGTTTCGATTCGACGGCGCCGTCTCGGCTGTTCGAGAAACGCGCCGTTATGGGGCCGCTCTGGCCCGGTTTCTGCCGGCGCTCATCGCGTGCCGCGGCTGGCGGATGCACGCCGTCATCGAATCGCGGCACACCGGCTGGAAACTGAGCCTCGATCTCGCAGCGACTGACGGCCTGACGAGTCATCTGCCGCCGCCTGACGAATTCGACTCGCAGGTCGAAGAAGATTTTGCGACGAAATGGGGGACTGAACCGCGCGACGGTTGGACGCTAATTCGCGAGGGAGAGATTCTGCACCAGGGCCAGAAAGTTTTCGTGCCCGATTTTGTATTCCGGCACGACGACGGCAGGACTGTGCTCCTGGAGATTATCGGGTTCTGGACCCCCGAATACCTCGACGCCAAACTGGCCACGCTGCGCACATTCGGCGCACGGCCGATTCTGCTGGCTGTGGCCGAACCGATTCGCCGCGGCCTGCCGGCCGTGTCGAATGACGTCCTGCCGTACAAATCGACATTGAAAGTCAAAGACGTGCTTGAATATTTAAGTAGGTCAGGTTTTCCAGCCTGACGGCGCTGGAGTCCAGGCTTCAGCCTGCGCAACTGGAAGGAGATCACACCATCGCATCCGTGGAACGCGATCGAAGTCGGCAACGAAGACAATTCTGCGATCGACTCGGCAAGAGCGCAGGCTGAAGCCTGTGCACCAGCGACTGGCTGGAAAACCCGACCTACTTGCCTCCTTCGCAATCGATCGCGTATTGTCAATCGTGGAGGGAGGCCGCAATTTCTTGAGTGCATCGGATCACAAATCGGTGGGCAGGATCTCGCTGACTTTCGTGCTGGCCGTGGCGTGTCTTCTGTCGGTGCCGCACGCGAGCCGTGCCGACGACCCAGCGCTCGCCGAATCGACGGCGAAGTACTTTCGCGAGCTGCGCCGCCGCGGATTGTTCAAGCTGGCCGAAAGCTACTGCTTCGAACGGCTCTCGCACGACGGGCTCTCGATCGCCGAGCGGACCGACCTTACGCTCGAGCTGTCGCGAACGCTGGCCGAACATGCCGAATTCGTCGGCAGTTCCGAACAGGACGAATTGTGGGCCCGCTCGGAGTCGGCCCTCACTGAGCTGCTCAAACAGGACTCCGACAATCCACGGCGGCTGCTGCTGGAAGTTCAGCGGGCCCTGTTGCCGGCGGCCATCGGCCACTCGCGGCGGCTGATTTCAGAGCTCGATCCTTACGATCCATCGGTCCGGAAACGTGCGACCGAAAGCTTGAACGCCGCTGTCGAGGCGCTGCGCACTGCGGAAGCGGCCATTGTCGCCAAGCAGCGCAAGACTCCCGCGTCGCGCCCCGCGGCCAGCGGGACGATTCGCCCCTTCGAGCTGCGGCCGTTGCTGGGCCACGTGCGCTATCGGCTGGCGGGCGCGATTCTCGATCTGGCGCACTTGCAGCCGGCCGGATCCGCCGATCGGATTGCCCTCGCCCTGGAATCGCAGAACGTGCTCAAAACGGTAGGGGAATCCGCCGACGAGGGCGACTTGATCTGGCAGACCCGCACGGCGTTTGTCGAGTGCAGCCGCCTCGTCGCGGATTATGGCAAGACACTTCGCGAGATTGACGCGCTCGACAAGCTCGATCCGCCGACCGAGTTCGCCGATCGGCTGTTGGCCGAACGCGTGCGCGTGCTGATCGCGCAGCGCGAATTCCGCAGCGCCGTGACCTTGCTCGGCGAACGGGAAGGAGCGAGTCGTCCGCCGGGCGAATTGCAGGCGCTCTCGATCGAGCTGCCGATCGCCGAGTGGCGCGCCGCCAATCCTGCGACGGACGCCAAAGTGCCCCGGCGCTTGCTGCAAACTTTGGAAGAACGGGCCGCGCGGTTGCGCAAAGGAGTCGGCGGCTTCTGGGCGCTGCGCGGCGAGCTGTTGATCCGCCAGGTCCAGGATGTGCAGCAATATGGGCCCGAGCTCGCGGAACTGGCCGCCAAAGCCCAGGCGGCGTTTAACGCGGGCGAATCCGCGCAAGCGATCGAGCTCTACGGCCAGGCGGCGAGCGCGGCTCGCCGCGACGGCCGTGCGGAGCTCGCCTTCCAGTTCGGCTTCACGCGCGGCTCGATCGAAATCAAATTGAAAAGCTGGGACGCCGCCGCCGCCGACCTGATCGAGCTGGCCGAGGAATTTCCCAAGAACGCCAAAGCCGGACAGGCGCACCTCCTGGCTGCCTACGCGCTGGGCAAGGCGTTCGACGATCAACCGACTGCAGCCCGGCGAGACGAATACGCCCGCGCGCTGGTTGAACACCGCGACAAGTTTACCGACGATCCGACCTGCTCCGAGGCGACCTGGATGCTCGCCGAGCTCGAAGAGCGGACGGGGCATAGCGAAGCAGCCCTGGCGCTCTATCTGCTGATCCCTTCGGCTCATAAACGCGGGGCCGCGGCACAATTGGCTGTGGCCCGCAGCTTTGAGAAGATCCTCGATCGCCTGCGTGAGCGGGGCGAATCGACCGCCCGTTGGGAAGATCAGGCCGTGGCTTCATTACAGAAGATTTTGCCCGCCGGCCGGGAGGGGGGCCAGCCGCTGGACGCACTGCAATGCGAGGTGGCCGTGCGCCTCGCGCGGATCCTGTTACGGAAAAATCCGCCGCCATTCGACAGGGCCGATCGTCTGCTGGCGTGGGTCGCGTCCAGCCTGGCTCCGCGCAACGCCGGCGGCGCCAATTCCGCGTCGCCAGTTGCCGAAGCCAACCGCTCGAATCTGCGGGCAGCGGCGCGGCAATTACAAGTGATTTCGCTGGCCGGACAAGGAAAATTTCAACCGGCCCGCAAGCTCTTGCAGCAACTTTCGGCGGCGGGGCCTGGCGAATTGTTGCGAATCCTCGACGGGTTGGCGCCGCTGCAATCGGACGAACGGCGCGACCCGTTCCGAGAATTGGGAGAATTGCAGTTGGAAGCCGCGCTGAAGCTCGACGAACATCGTGCGGAACTGTCGAAAGCCGACCAGCGGCGACTCGATGAATGCCTGGCGCGCGGATATTTCGCCGCCGGGCAGTCGCAGCGCGGCTTCGAGATCTACGACAAGCTGCTGCAAAAACTCCCACGGGACCGCGAGTTGTTGCTGGCGTATGCCGGACTGCTCGCCGAGTGCGGCAGCAGCGAGTGCCGGAATCAGGCAGTTTCCGTGTGGCGGAAGCTGGAAGCGCTGCATGAGCCCGGTTCGCGCGACTGGTTTCCCGTCCGCTACGAATTGTGTAAAGCGCTGCTGGCGGCCAACCAGCCGGCCGAGGCGCGAAAACTGCTGCAGGTGACCCGGCTCGTTTTTCCGAAACCCGATGACGAGGCGCTCCAGAAGCGATTTGCCGACCTGGAATCCGAGTCGGCCGTGGGCGCAAAGGACAAGCCGAAATGATCCTATAGCCTTCCCCGCGAGAAAAATGTACAAATCGCTTCCCCGAGTCAGGAGACGATTAATCATGGAACGGATTCCGAATTCTTTGCCAGGCGTTTTGGCCCTGTTGACCGCCTTGTTTTTGCCGGTTGCAGGCACGGCAGTGGCCGCCGAGCGGTTCGAGCTTCATGAAGACGCCGGCGCTGCGCATATCCGCAACGTCGTCGTGGAACTGAATGTCAGCGGAAAACTGTTCCCCTCGCCAGGCCCCGACAAGGCGCTGAAGCTGGCCGTCGCGGCCCGTTTCGCCTATGGCGAACGGCGGCTTGGCGCCACGGGGCGCGAGGCGGAATC
>DASYAR010000438.1:0-3922 GCA_036501235.1 Planctomycetaceae bacterium | reverse complement strand
GTGGTGGTCGGCGCCGTGCTGGGGGGGTTTACGATGGCCGGCGGCCACATCCACTCACTTTTTCACCCTTCCGAGCTGGTGACTTTGGGGGGGGCCTCGCTGGGGGCCCTGATCGTGATGTCTCCCACCAAACTGCTCAAGGACATGATGAAGGCCATCACCGGGTCTTTGAAGGGCAGCCCGTATGACGCCCAGATGTATCGGGAGCTCTTCAAGCTGTCGTACGATCTCTTGCGCATGGCGCGGCGCGATGGCATTCTGGTACTTGAAAGACACGTGAACGAACCGCACAGCAGCGACGTCATCAATAAATATCCCAAATTCGCTCACGATCACCACGCCGTCGAGTTCCTGTGCGGCGGTTTGGCGCCGATCATCGAAGGGGCTTCGCCCGAACAGACTGCGGCCCTCCTGAATGCCGAGTTGCGGGTTCTCGGAGAAGAACATCACGCCCCGATCGGCGTGTTGCAGAAGACGGCGGACGGTTTGCCGGGCTTCGGCATCGTGGCCGCCGTGCTGGGGATCGTGATCACGATGGGCGCCATCAACGGCCCCGTCGAAGAAGTGGGACATAAAGTCGGCGCCGCGCTAGTCGGTACGTTTCTCGGGATTCTGATGTCGTATGGATTCGTCGGCCCCCTGGCGACGCGGATGGACTTCATCGCGGCCCAGGAGACGTCGTTCTTCCAGGCGATGGCGGCCATCGTGATCTCGTTTGCCAACGGCAATCCGCCGAAGGTCGCCGTCGAACAGGCGCGGCGCGGCATCAGTTCGGAATGCCGGCCGAATCGGGCGCAGCTCGACGAATTGTTTCGCGAGGCCGAGGCCGCGTAGCGCAGGCCGGAAAGGATCGATTCGAAGATGGCTGGGGCAGGCGGCGGTGCTTGGAAAGTGGCCTACGCGGACTTCGTGACCGCCATGATGGCTTTTTTTCTGGTGATGTGGATCACCGGACAGAGCAAGCCGGTCAAGCAGGCGGTCGCCCAGTATTTCGAGGATCCGCTGGGTATGAATCGCGGGTCGCGGTCGACGTCGCTCAAGGGCCCCGAAGATTCGACCACGATCGGCCCTTACCAGAGCGGTCGCGGGCCGGCCCGCGGTCTGGCGATGGCCGACAACAAGTCCGACGCGCCGCGCAATCCGCGGGGAACGGCCGCCAGGCATCCTCCCAAAGTCATCATTCACCGGCACCAGACCCGCACCCGCAGCGTGGGCATCACCGTGCCGTTTGCCGACGATTCGGCCGAGCTCGACGACCGCGCCCGCGGCCGGCTGGACGACGTCTTGCCCATGCTGCTGGGAAAGCCGAACAAAGTGGAGATCCGGGTCTACACGCCGCGGCAGCCGCTGGAGGCCGATAGTCCGTTCCACGATACCTGGGAACTGTGCCACGCGCGCTGCATGGCTACCCTGAAATACCTCGTCGAGAAGGGGATTGATACGGACCGCATCCGCCTCAGCCAGGACGGCGAGCCCGAGCCGTTCACCGCGCCCACCGATCCCAACGCCGAGCCTGAACTGTTTTCCGTGGAAGTGTTCCTGAGCGACGAGCACGTGCACCGCGGCGAATAGTGTCGCAGTTCGGGCGCGCTGTTGGTCAATCGACGGCGATTGCGATAGGCCACGCCCAATTGCGCGTAGCTGGCCATCGGCCCGGGGAAAACAGGCCCCCTCTTTTCCGTGCTCCCGCCGGCGCACGGTCGAAGCGCCGGCGGCTTCTTGCTATCATCCGCACGGTTTGAAAGCCTCGAATTCGTCCGCCGGAAACATCTTCGGAACTGATGAGCGCACAGTCTGTATCTCTGCTGGCCCGCTGTGTCGATTTTCTGATTCGGCGCCGGCTGCCGATCCTGATCGCCAGCGCCCTGATCAGCATTCTGGCCATCCTTCCCGCCAGCCGGCTCAGTTTCAACGAGACGATCGAGTCGATGTTTTCCGACGATGACCCGCATCTCGTCGACTATCTCGCCAGCAAGCGGCTGTTCGGAGGCGACGAGCTGGTTGGCGTCGTCTATCAGGATCCGCAGCTCTTCGAGCCCGTCGGACTGACTCGGCTCTCGAACCTCGCCGAAGAATTGTCGAAGATTCCGGGCGTGCAGGCAGCCAGTACGCAGAACCTGGCCGATCATCTGGCCGCGATCGACAGGCCGATTTTTACGAAGCTGTTCAAAAAGCGCATCGAAGAATTCCGCGACAGCGTGATCGAGCTGTTTCGAGGAATTCTCGTGGGGGCCGACGATCAGACGACGGCGATCGTGCTGCGACTCGTCCCCGAGCACGAGGCTCCCGTGCTGCGCAGCCGGACGATTGCCGACATCCGTGCGGTCGCCTACGCGGCCCAGGACCGGAACCGCGCGGAATTCCTCGAGCAGCATCCCGGCCGGAGCGATGTCGGCGGCGAACTGCTGACCGCCTACATCGTCGGCGAGCCGGTGCAGATCCATGACATGTTCCGTTACGTCCAGGAGGACGGCCAGGTGCTGGGCTGGACGTCGACGGCGCTGTTGATCGCCGTCATTTTGCTGTTGTTTCGCAGCCTCCGCTGGGTATTGCTGCCGATTCTGATCGTGCAAGCAACGCTGCTGTGGACGAAGGCGATCCTGGTCCTGAGCGGGATCCAGCTCACGATGGTCAGCTCGATTCTCGAGTCGTTGGTGACCATTATCGGAGTGGCGACGGTGATGCACATGTCGCTGGTGTATTGCGAATTGCGAGCGCGGCTCGACCGCGTCGCCGCTCTGCGCGATACGCTGGTGCTGCTGGCGGGGGATGTCTTCTGGGTGTGCGCCACGACGGCGGCGGGGTTCGCGGCAGAACTGTCGAGCCACGTGTTTCCCGTCCGTAGTTTCGGCATCATCATGACGCTGGGGTCGATGCTCGTCTTGGCGGCCATTGCGGCCATCCTGCCGGGGGGCGTGCTTCTGGGAAAGCAGACGGCCGATCCGGACGTCGGCGCCGTCGACAAGCGACTCGGTCATTGGCTAACCACTCTGGGAAACTGGATCGAACGCTATCCCTGGCGTCTATTGGGCGTCTGTCTGGTGATGACGGCCGTGTCCCTGGCGGGAATTTCGCGGATCCGCGTTGAGACCGAATTCACTCGCAACTTCCGCAGGTCGAGCCCGATCGTCCAGTCGATCGACTTCGCCGAAGAGCACCTGGGGGGGGCCGGCGTCTGGGAAGTGAATTTTCCCGCGCCGCGGGAGCTCACGTCCGACTATCTCGACCGCGTGCGCGAATTGGCGCGACAGCTGCGGGAGCTGCCGGGCGGACCGGACGGCGGACATGGACTGACAAAAGTGACGGCCGTCACCGACGGCATCGATTTGATGCCCGATCGGATCGTCTTCGTCAACATCTCTTTGGCAAAGCGCATCGAATACCTGGGGAGCTTGCAGCCGGAATTCGTGAGCAGTCTGTTCAATGAGCAAGCCGGCCGCATGCGAATTGTGCTGCGGGCCCGCGAGCAGCAGCCGGCCGTGCAGAAAGAGGCGATCATCCATAGCGCAGAAAAACTCGCGCGGGAGGCCTTTCCCGCAGACAACCCGGCGGATCAGGCGCGCGCCACGGGGCTGTTCGTGTTGCTGACTTTCATTGTCGAGAGCCTGCTGGGAGATCAGTGGAGCTGTTTTTTGTGGGGCGCGGCGGGAATCGTCGCCATGATGACGGTGGCCTATCGCAGCGTGCGCATCGGTTTGATCTCGCTGATCCCCAACCTGCTGCCGATCGTATTGGTCGTGGGGGCCATGGGTTGGCTCGACCTGCCGATCAATATCGGCACGGCGATGATCTCGAGCGTCTCAATGGGACTGACCGTGGACGCGAGCATCTTCTATATATCGTCCTTCCAGCGGATGCAGGCGCAAGGCATGAGTTTTTCGGAAGCGCTGCACGCGACGCAGCATGAAATCGGCCGGGCCTT
>DASYAR010000437.1:0-3101 GCA_036501235.1 Planctomycetaceae bacterium | reverse complement strand
CCGCGCCGGCGAAATGGCTTTCAGTGACGATCCCCAGGCAAAAGTCGTGAACCGTCCGTGCGGCCGCGGCCAGCGCTGATCGCCAGTCGGTCCACAGCATCGTCTTGCCCCGGATCTTCGCCAGTCGCGATTGCAACTCGGCAGCCGGCAGGCCCCCTTCCGTCAACCGCGCGTCGGACGGCAACAGCAGGGCCTCGCCCCGTTCGTTCTGTGTCGCCGTCGCGCCAAAATAAATGATGGCCGCGTCGCTCGGCGTCGCGTGCGCAGCCAGCCATTCGAGTCCTTCGCGAATCCCAGCCAGCGTCGCTTGAGGCCCCGTCAGCGATTTCACGTGGACCTGTGAATATTGTTTCCCGGCTTGAATTTTGAGAGTCTCCGCGATTTGAGACGCATCCTTTCCGAATGCCGCCCCGCTGCCTGAGATTCCCGCAGGAACGTCGGCCCCAATCGCCAGCACGTACAGCGCGGGATTCGCTGCGGCATCGCCCGCCACGGTCAAGTCGAGCAGCGGGCTGAGATCATAGCTGCGCGCCGTGTCACCGCGGACGACGACCTGGTGACGGCCGGGAGGGAGCGCCAGCGAAAACGTCTCGGTCGCCTCCAGCGACTTGCCGCCCGACGGATTATCGATGCGCCGAGTTTCAGTCGGACGCCCGTTCACAAGCACGCGCAGCGCGACTATCGGATCGTCGCTCCGAGACTTCGCGGTCGCCGTGATCTCTACGGGCGAAGCGACTGGCTCCTGCGGCGCGGGCGCGGGTTGCGTGATGGCTACGTTGGGCGGCGGTGCCAGCGACACGACCGACTGCCGCTCGAGTTCGTCTCGATGCGAATTCGCGGAGATCACGGCCTGGCGGACCGATCGCGAATCGAGCAGGGTACGAATGACGTCGGGGCGATAATGAGTCGTGTGAAATCGCGACGCGGGGAAGAATTGGCCGAGTTGATCCGGGCCCTGGTTCACATGCCAGCCCATCAAAGATTCGCCCCCCACCGACGAAGCATAATAGCCTTGCGGAGTCCAGGCGATCCACTCATTGCCGGCGAAAAACAGGCTCGCCAGATGTTCGTAGGCCTCGATGTTCCAGATCTCTAGCGTATGGTCGATCGATCCACTGAGCAGGTAGCGCTGACTGACCGACGGGGCCAGCGTGAGCACGGCGTCGGAATGGCCGGGGAGTGTGTGAATGCCCTGGCCGGTTTGCGTGTTGAACACATAGAGGCCGTAATCGCAGCCGACGGCGGCCCGGTTGCCCGAGAGCAGAGTTCGGCAGCGAACTTTGGCGTCGAGATTGGGAATCTGATACTGTGACACGACTCCGCCGTTCAGCCAGACGGTGGCCACCCGTTCCTTCGTCCGCTGGATTTCATAACCACCGCGCTGGCTGATCGCCTGCTGGAACGAGCCGTCGGGGGTTGGGCCGAAATTGAGCGTGCTCAGGCAGAAGGAATGGGACAGCGGGCAGGTGCCTTTAATGGCGCTGTTGCTGTTGCACTTGTAGGCCCAGCCGATGGCCCGATCGTCGCGCGACCAGCCCCCTGCGCTGACGGCCCCGCCATGCGCCGCCATTTTCTTGCGCACGACGGCGGTCGTCGCATCCCAGACGACGATGTCACCACCAAACCCGACGGTCACGACCGATTGGCCGTCGGGCAGAAACATGCCATCGAGCGCGTTTCGCTGTTGACCCAGATAACGGCAAAGCTCGGCCCCGGTCCGCAGGTCGACGACTGCCGATCCATGTTCCGAACTATGCCGGCCTCCCCAGCCATACACGAGTCGCGACGAATTCGGAGAAAAATTGACGAAGTCGATGTGCTCGGGCGAGGCAGGCCAGACTTGTCGCAGGCTGCCGTCGGTTCCCCACAGCCGCACCGATTTGTCGGAGCTGCCCGTGGCGATCGTGCGACCGTCGGGGCTCCAGGCGACCGCCAGGGCGCTGCGCGAATGCGGCAAGATGCTGCGAGTCTGGCCCGCAGAGACGTCCCAGATCCGGGCCGTCTTGTCCCACGAACCGCTGATCAGCGAACGTCCGTCGGGACTCCATGCCAGTTCGACGACGCTGTCGGTATGTCCGTTCAAAAGCCGTACGGCTCCGGTCGCCACATTGAAGAGGCGAATCTTTTCATCGTAACACGACGTGGCCAGTTGCGTTCCGTCAGGCGAAAATGACACGCATCGAATGGGCGTGGGGTGCCCGGCCAGCGATTTGACGATCCGCCCTTCGATCGGATCGATCAGGTAGACGGAATGATCGGCCGTGTGACGCAGGGCCGATTCTCCTCCCACGGCCAGATATTTGTTATCCGGCGACAGAGACGCGGCATGGAGCCGGCCGGCATTGCCGCGGTCGATCGGCGGACGAAGCACACGCGTCGGCTCACCCGTCTCCAAGTCCCAGAAACGAATCGACTTGTCGTGCGAGACGCTGATCAGTTCGTTCTTGTACGGCCAATACAGGACGCGATTGGTCCAACCGGTATGGCCACCCGCATCGATGACGAGGATCGGCGGCGTGGACTTAGTGGCGGAATCCTGTCCGCAGACTCTCTGCAAACGACCGGCATCCGCCGCGGAGATGATGACGACGAGTGCGATCCAGATTGCCCGAAAACGATTCATCGCCGAATCGTAGACACGGCCGCCCCCGATTCGCAAGGGGTGGGCAGCATCGAACCTGGCCAATAAAAAAGACCGCGAGCGAAAATTCGCCGCGGTCGAGAGCGCACCGCGCAGGAGTCGAACCTGCAACCCTCAGCTTCGTAGGCTGATGCTCTATCCATTGAGCTAGCGGTGCTAAAGGAGACTTTCCCCCGTTTTCCCGGCTTTCAAATGCCCTCGTCACGTCTGTTGACATTACTTGCTGGCGCTGTTTTTTCGCCGCATCAAGACGGGAGAACCGAATCATGACAAAAAAAATTGGCAGACGCAAGGGGTCCAACTCACATGTCGCCATCCGGGGCGCACGACATGATCTGGACAGGCCGGACCCGTTTGGTGCAAGATGTCGGGGGAAGTCGGGCGGAGATCTTGCCGTAGATCCTTTTTTTTGGGGAGCCAAGGATGGCACAGTCAGGAAATTCGAGAAAGGCCGGGCAGA
>DASYAR010000436.1:0-4006 GCA_036501235.1 Planctomycetaceae bacterium | reverse complement strand
TATTCCGCGACGAGGTCACGAATCGCCTGAGCGATCTGCTCCGGATGGGGAACGACGGCCGCTTCCAGCGCCGGGCTGTAAGGTGTCGGCGTATGGGCGCCGTTCAGCCGGCGAATCGGCGCGTCGAGGTCGTCGAAGCCGCGGTCGGCGAGTTGGGCGGCGATCTCCGCGCCGACGCCGAACGGCGCGAACGCCTCGTCCACAATAAGGAGCCGTCCCGTCTTCGATACCGACTGCAAGATCGTTTCAACGTCCAGCGGCGCCACGGTGCGCGGGTCGATCAGCTCGACGGAGATGCCCTCACGCTCCAGGGCCTCGCGGGCCTTCAAGACCTCGTGGACCATCTTCGCCAGCGCGACGACCGTGACGTCCGTCCCTTCCCGGACGACGGCCGCGCGGCCGAACTCGATCTCGTATTCCTCTGCCGGCACCGGCCCCTTCAGGCCCAGGACCTCGCGGTGCTCGAGGAAGAGCACGGGATCATTGCAGCGGAGCGCCCGCGTGAGCAGGCCCTTGGCGTCGTAGGGCGTCGAGGGGAGGACCACGCGCATGCCCGGGTAGTGGGCGAACATCGCATAGTAATTGCCCGAGTGGTGCGTCGCCGCCGAGTGCCCGATGCCGACGCAACCTCGCAGCAGGACGGGCATGGTGAGGCGGCCGCTGCTCATGTATTGCATCTTGGCGATCTGGTTGATGATTTCGCCGACCGAGTCGAGCACGAAGTCGGCAAACATGAAGTCGATGACGGGGCGCGAGCCGGTCATCGCCGCGCCGCAGCTCATGCCCACGAAACCGCGTTCTGAAATCGGCGTGTCGCACAGCCGGACCGGCCCATAGAGATCGAACAATCCCACGGTCGTGTTGAAGTTTCCGCCCCGTTTGCCGATCCCTTCTCCCATGACGAAGATCCGTGGATTGGCGGCCATTTCTTCGGCGAGGGCCTCGTGCGTGGCCTTCATGTAGGTGATTTCGCGGGTTCCTGCGGGCGGGGCCGCAGGGACGGAGCGCACGGTAACGTGCGGCGTCGGTTTCGCGGCCGCATAAATGTGATCGGCCGCCGTCGCCGGATCGGGCCAAGGACTCCCCTCGGCAAATTTCTGGGCTTCGGCGATTTGCTGGGCCACCTCGTCTGTGATCGCGTCGAGCTCGTCGGTGGTCGCCGTTCCGTCGGCCACGAGCCGCGATTTCAGCCGGGCGATCGGGCAGCGCTCCTTCCATTTCTCGACGTCTTCCCGCGTGCGGTAGGTGAAATCGCCCATCCCTTCGGCGTGGGCGCGAGTACGATAGGTGCGGCATTCGATGAGCGTCGGCCCCTGGCCGGCACGGGCACGGCGGACCGCTTCGCCAGCCGTTTCGTAAATCGCCAGGACGTCGTTCCCGTCGAGCTCGAACCCGGGAATGCCGTACGCCTCGGCCCGATTGCCAACCCGTGGATTTCCCGCCGAGTATTCAAAGGGGACTTCAGTCGCAAACTGATTGTTCTCGCAAATAAACAGCACCGGCAGGTCCCAGATGGCAGCCAGATTCAGCCCTTCGTGGAACGCGCCGTTGTTCACCGCTCCGTCGCCGAAAAACGCGACGGCGACCTGATCGGTCTTCAGCAATTTGAAGCTGTACCCCGCGCCGGCTGCCTGCAAGATGCACGGGCCGACGATGCCGCTGGTCCCCATCATCCCCACTTCGGGGCTAAACAGGTGCATGCTGCCGCCGCGCCCGAGCGAACAGCCGGTCGACCTGCCGAACAATTCGGCGATGAGCTGCCGCGGCGTGACCCCTTTGGCCAGAGCATGCCCGTGACCCCGATGCGTGCTGAACACGACGTCGCGCTGACCGAGATGCGCACAAACGCCGACAGCGATGGCTTCTTCACCGACATAGGTGTGGCAAGCTCCGTGGACGAGCCCGCGCTGATGCGACTTGGCGAGCTGTTCCTCGCATTGCCGGATCACCTGCATGTCGCGGAACAGCTCGAGATTTGTCTGCTTGTCGATGCCGGCAGAGAGCGTAGTTGACATTTCGGATGTTGGGTCTCGGATTTCGGGATCAATGACAATTTGATGATAGCCAAAATGACGACTGATCGGCAGTCAGATTTTTGAACGGCATTTGTCTCGGACGGGGGCCTCATTGAAAAAACGATTGAATGATCGGCCACTGTTTCGTGCGAAACACCAGCACTGCCAGGCCCAGATAAAACACTCCGCAGGCAGACAGTCCGACGCGGTGAAACCAGCGAGGACGTAGCTCTGCCGGCAGAAAATGCGTATTCACATACAGCACATGGAACGACGTCAGACCGATCGCGATGTTGCCGATATTGGCCACGACCAGAAACATCAGCTTGGGAGTGCCGTACATGCCGAACAGATACAGGCTAATGCAGCACCACAGGACATATCCCACCAGGAGCGAGTAATAAATCACCTTGACCTGACCATGATGCATGGTGTCGCGCACGTTACGATTCGCCGACCAGATGACGTCAGTCCAGCGCCGGCAAACGTCTTCGACAACCGACATCTGGCTCGGCAGGAGGATCACCAATCCGACTCCCAGCATGACAGCCCAGAGCAGGTTGGCGATTCCCGACGACAGCCCCGGTGCATTCCTCAAGCCATCAGCCGAGATCACCGCCTGGGCCCACTCGAATTGCTGGCCGGGAGGGACGTGCGACAACGAGGAATAGCGCGCGAATTCCATCGAGAGCAGGGCCGGGAGTGCCATCCCCACAAAACATCCTGGCATCCACAACACGAGTTGTTCGACTAAAATATAGCGCCACCAGCCGCGCCATTTGCGGAGATTGTCGCCGGTGGGCAAGAACACCTTTCCGAGGTGGCTCAGCGAGATCTTCTGCCCCCCGACGGCACTCGGAATCGCTCCCACGAGACTCCCCATGCCCCACCCCTTATCGCGGACGTAATTGCTGTACATCGAGTTCCCCAGTCCGCCTCCCCCCGCGACGCCCGCAAATGCGGCAATCACCGCAATGCCCGACAGATCCAGTATCGGCATCGGTTTGTTCAGCAGCGCCGCAGTCAATACATTCCCGATGACAGGATCACCCGCCGCGTCTTTCGTGGGGATCGATCCGAATTTCAAAAATCCGGAAAACACGTTCCACCAGCTTTCGAAACTGACCAGCCAGACTCCCAGCACAAGCGTGACCCCGAGTACGACCAACACTTTGGTGGACATGATCGCCTGCAACGTGTTGTAAATCTTACCGCCGAACAACACCGGCAGCACGATGAGCACCAGGCATCCATATGCAATCATCACGATGAACGAGCGGTCGGCCTCGACCGGCGGGCGATCGAGCCACATGGCGCCCATGACGCTGGCCGAATTGAAGGCCAGTCCGGGGACGACCCCGCCGATGCTGAGGAGCAGGAAAAAGACGACCCAGAACTGCGGACCTGGCTTCGTGCGAAGAAAGCCGGTGAAAATCGGCTCGCCGCAGTACAGCGCGTACCGTCCGCACTCCATGTTGTAAAAGACCTGCAGCAGGATCGCGACGGTGGCCAGCCACATCAGGCCGCCGCCATATTTGGCAGTCACTTCCGGTCCTAACAGCCACTCGCCCCCCCCGATCTGGATCCCCATCATCACGATCGCCGGGCCGATCAACCGCGTCCAGTGCCGCCATTCGATCGGCAATGGCTCGGGAAGCTCGGCAACTTGCCAGGGAGGGAGGCAGGTCGCCGGGAGTTGCGCCCCAGCGCTCGAATTCGATTCGCCAATATTTTCGCTGGGCGGCTGCGCAAACATGACCAGGTTTTCAGGCGAGCGGATTGAACCGGGTAAGTGCCGGCTTGTAACATAGACGGTACGAGAGATCCTCGCCACTGTGTTCTGGTGACTGTGTTCTGCGATCGAGGCGTACGCAATTTTGAGCTGTCTGGAAAGGATCGGCGGATGAACTCGCAGGAACGCAAATCGCCGGAGCCGCTGCAGCTCTCTCATTTGCGTTCATTCGCGTTGATTTGCGGCTCCAGCAATTTCT
>DASYAR010000435.1:0-13512 GCA_036501235.1 Planctomycetaceae bacterium | reverse complement strand
GTGTGCCGAACAGCACGTCCACCGGGTCCTGCAATTGCTCGGTGAGATCGACGACCGCGGTGTCGAAGACGATCAGCCGCGTGGTCACGGCCCGCAGCGATGCCAGCACGGCGCCGAAAATGCTCGAATACACGACCGACGCGGCCATCGAACCGCTCTGGTCGATGCACAACACGATGTCGCGCAGCGACGACCGCTTGCGACTGTAGCCGACGAGCCGCTCGGCAATGATCGTGCCCCGATCGGCCTGATAGGTGTGCAGGTTTTTGCGGATCGTCCGATGCCAGTCGATTTCGCCAGGGCGCGGGCGCGACGTGCGGCTGGCCCGGTTGAGAGCGCCGCGCACCGCCTGGGTCAGCGGATTGCGGAGCTTCTTTTCGAGATCGTCGACGACCTTGCGAACGACGCGGCGCGCCGTCTCGCGCGTCTTTTTGGGAATCACATGGTTGAGCGACAAGAGCGTCCCCACGAGATGAATGTCGGCCTCGACCGTTTCGAGCGTTTCAGGCTCGAGCAGCATCTGTTGCAGGTTCAAGCGCTCGAGGGCGTCTTTCTGCATGACTTGCACGACCGACTTGGGGAAATACGTGCGGATGTCTCCCAGCCAGCGGTTGACGTTCGGAGATGAGCTCCCGAGCCCCGCTTTGCGGTCGGAGTCGTACAGCGCCTGCAGGACTTTGTCCATCTGGGCGTCGTCGCCGTCGAGGCTGCACGGCAGCCCTTCGCCAGCGCCCTTCGCGCCGCCTGCGCACTCGGAGTCTTTGCCGAGCACCATCCGCCAGCGTTTGAGACGTTCGTCAGTGGTGAGTGGATTCATAGTCAAAATCGACGGCACAAAAAGCGATGCGTGAAGGCATGTTTGGGAGCAGAAGAGACACAGTCAGCAGGGCTGATATCTCGTTGTCTGTTTTTGTTGCAGCATTCCATAAACAGCCCCAAGGGGGCGAGATTCGACAGCCCAGGGCGAAGCGGAGCGAAGCCCTGGGTACTGCCAATACGGAATGAATTAGCCCCAACGGGGCGAGATTCCAGGAACGGGAAATGGCTTACTCATCAAGATTTCTCGATCAGATTTCGACTCGAATTTCTGTTGGCGTGACGACGAAGACTTTGAATTCATGCATGGCCGGTACATTCTCTTGGAACCAATCTCGAAGGCCCTGGCCTCCCATTATTCGCGGAGTCTGATTTCGGTTCGCCCTTCGATTGATCGTGCCAAATATTGACCGTTTTGCACGGCCACAGAATATCTCAATTGTCTCTCCATCGTTCCCGATGTAAGACTCATGATCGACCCTCACGTTAAAAAAACCTGTCTTCAAGTATGTTGGGTGAAGGACGACGCTGAATGACGCTGTCGATTCAGGACTTGGCCGTTCCACAAGATCCTCCAATTCGCGTTCGGTCGCAGGGGCGGAATTTGACGTCTCTGTGACCAATTTGGAGTCGCGCTTGCGCCGCGTTGCATTCCATTTCGGCCGTACTTTTCGAATGATGCTGTCCTCAAGTGCGGCAGCGAGATTCATGTGAAATTGACCGTAGTGGAGGTGCCCGACATCGGGAAGAGTCAGGATGTCAACGGCTGCCCCAGTCTGAAGAATTTCTCTGATTCTCGAGTGGTTCTTGATGTTCGTCGTCTGAGAGGCGCCAGAGTTTTATAGCCCGCCATCCTCGCCCTCAGCGATTGAACAGTCTTCCCGACATAATTGATTTCACCATCACTCACGAATGCATACAGGATATTTCGTCGAGACGCATTCCGTAGCAACTCGAATGACAGATTCTCTCCGTTCAATATCCAGTGACCAGAAACTTCAAACCCGATTTCGAGCAGTCGATTCATGAGATTATTTGACTCCCAAAATATGTTTCAAAATCGGGATGACTTGAGCGGCGCGAGTGTGGTCCACGTCGTCCGATAAGGTTGATTCCGGAGCTGACGCAGGTGAAGCGGTCTGCTTCGCCTTCAGGTGCTTGACTTTCTCCCCCATCTGGCGGCGTTCCGGGCCGGTGAAACCGGAAAAGGCCCGCCGCAACAAGGGAAGCATTTCGGTAAACACCTCGGCCGACAACTCCGACAGCCAGCGATCGAACACTTCCCACACGCCGTCCTGGTGCAGAATCGCCAGGCCGCTCCCCTGGAACAGGCCCGTGGCCCAAGCAGCGCACGCCGCCGGGGGATTGGCCGGCGAGAGCGAGAGCCGTGCCAGGCGATACAACTCGTCGTCGGTCAAGACACCTGCATCGAGCAGCCGCCGGCAACACCAGCCGCCGAGCAGCGGATGCACGCCGCTGCTCATCAGCCGCGACAGACAACTTCGCCATTCGGCATGCAGGTCGTCGCGATTGAGAATCTGCAGTGCCTCGGCGACCCGTCCCATGCTCTCGGACATGCGCTGGGCCGCGTCGTCATCAAGGGCCGAACAGGCAGCGCCGATCCCGACCAGAACCCGCTCGAACATGCCGGCCAGGATCGGCTCGACGTGACTGGCGTCGGTGCCGCGCACGTCGCCGTAGCGGCTGATCCGCGCCAAGGGAAGGAGTGCGTCCATCAAATGGCGAACGTCGGCCCCCACCGCGGCCAGCGACTGGACCTGCGCCAGAAGCGGTTCGACGGCTGCCGTCAATCCCGCCAGGATCGAGGCGTCGAGCAGCCCCGTGACGGCGGCCAGTTCGGTGCTGGCCGCAGCGTCGTGCACAACTTTGGCGCCGGCCGCCACCTCGATCGTGTTGCCCCAGACATTGGCCTCGATGACGGCCACGGCGAATTCGGGCTTCCACTCGATCCTCCAGATTTCGTGAAACGTCGACGACCGGCTCCCCGATTTCTCGTGATGTCCCCAAGCGATCCCCAGCAGCGCCAGCCGGTGCAGCAAGCGGCTGCGGGCCAGGTCGTATTCCTTCCGCAAGTCGAGATCCAAGAGCTTGCTTTCGGTGCTGGGCTTGAGTCGCAAAGAAGTCTGCTGCTGGGCCAGGTCGCGCGCCAGTGGAACGGCCGGAGTCTCTTCAGGAACGGCGCCCAGCACATCCCCTATTTCCAGCCGGTTCCGAATCAGCGCGAGGGGCGATGCTTGACCATGACACAACACGGCCAGGATCGCGTCATTCAGCTCCGCCAGTCCCGGTGAGCGAATCTCGCGCATAGCCGCGAGCGCGTCGGCCAGACGCCGGGCTTCGATGATGCTCGCCGACGAGGCGTCCAGGTCTTTCTCTCGCAAGAGCCGCGCTGCTGTCGCCAGCCAGCGCGTCGGTGCGTCGTCATTGGCTTCCCACAGATGACCGTACCACCCGGGCGAATGCACTCCCGCGCCGTATCCGCTGCGAAACGTCAACCGCGAATAGGTCCACGGAATCCAGGTGCCGGTGGTCTTGATCTTGGGAAGCCCGGCAAGTCGCTCGTTGTCGTCTTTGGCTTTGCAGCTCTCGCGTTTCCCGGCCAGGGCATCGGCATCGAGAACGGGAGCATGCCACGCTCCGCAAACGACGGCGACTTTTTCGAAGCCCTCTTTGACGACGCCCCGGAGCGTCTTCCTCATGTAGGCCTCGCGCAGCAGATCGCGCTCACGAACTTCGGGCGCCGCCTCGCGAACACTGCGCATCGCTTCGAGAATCGCGGCAAACAGGCCGGTCGCATCTGATCGCCGTTCGATCTGGTGTTCCCACCACAGCTCGTGATCTTTGTATCCGGCGGCCTCCGCGAGCAGCGCCAGAGGATCGGTCCGCCAGGTCGGACTTTCGGGAGATTCCAGTTCGCCCGCTTGACCGCCCGCGGCGTCTTCCGCAGCGGCTGGTTCTACAAGTGGCTCGCCAGACGCTGCTTCTGCAGGATTTTCTTCCGGGCGTTGCTGATCTGCCGCCGCGAGACGCACCTGTTCTTCTTCCGCCCGCTGCATCGCGAACTGATGCGACTCGGGGAGGTCCATCAGCCGCACTGGAACATTCTTCGCCGCGGCCCATTGCAGCGTCTGCCATTCGGGAGAGAACACGGTGAGCGGAAAGTACACGCCGCGGCGCGGCTCGTCGGGGGGATAGATGAGGAGCGCCACCGGCGGCTTCATGCCGGCATGCGCGGCCCACGCCAACTCGTCCTGCGCGTCGGCCGGCCCCTCCATCACGATGACGTCGGGCGCCAGCTCATCGAGCGCCCGCCGCAAACTGCGGGCACAGCCCGGTCCGTGATGGCGAATTCCGTAGATGTGGATATTCATGACACGCGCTACGAAAACTCCCGCGTGGCCCGGTACAGGTCTTTCCAGGTATCTCGCTCTTTGATGACCGTCTGCACGTACTCCTGCCAGATGAGCTGGTCTTGAACCGGATCTTTGACGATGGCCCCGATCAATCCCGAGATCACGTCGGCGGCCTGCAAAGTGCCGTCGCCGTAATAGGCCGACATCGCCATGCCGCTGGTGACGACCGAAATCGCCTCGGCGGTCGACAGCGTGCCACTCGGGGATTTGACCTTGGTCTTGCCGTCTTCCGTGACGCCGTTCCGCAGCTCGCGCAGGATCGTGACCACCCGGCGGATTTCTTCGAGCGCCGGCGTTTCGGCAGGCAGTTCCAGCGCCCGTCCCAATTGCCCGGCACGCTGGTTGACGATCTGCACCTCATCGTCGAGCGAGTCGGGAACCGGCAATACGACCGTATTGAACCGCCGCAGCAGGGCGCTCGACAATTCGTTCACCCCCTTGTCGCGATTGTTGGCCGTGGCAATGACGTTGAATCCCTTGGCCGCCTGCACTTCGCTGTTGAGCTCGTGAATCGGCAGCGTTTTTTCCGACAGGATGGTGATCAGCGTGTCCTGCACTTCGCTGGGAATGCGCGTCAGTTCTTCCACCCGGCACAGCCGCCCCGATTCCATCGCCTTGAGCATCGGACTTTCGACCAGTGCGTTTCGCGACGGGCCTTCCGCCAGGAGCCGCGCGTAATTCCAGCCGTAGCGCAACGCCGATTCGTCGGTTCCGGCCGTTCCCTGGATGAGCAACGTCGATGTTCCCGAGATGGCGGCCGCGAGGTGCTCGCTGACCCAGCTCTTGGCCGTCCCCGGCACGCCATAGAGCAGCAGGGCCCGATCGGTCGTGAGCGTGGCGATGGCGATTTCCATGAGCCGCTCGCTGCCGATGTATTTGGGAGTCACCTCGAATCCGTTCTCGAGCTTGCCGCCCAGCAGATACGTCTTGACGCCCCACGGCGAGAGCTTCCAGTTGGGTGGTCGTTGCTTCTGGTCGACTTCGGCCAGCGCGGTCAGCTCGGCGGTAAACTGTTGCTCGGCGTGCAGCCGCAGCTTGCCGTCGGATGCCGGCGCGGAATCCGCGCCGCCGCCAACGGAGGTGTTTGCCGCGGTTGTGAAAGATCGGGACGCCTGCTGTTTGGCCAAGATGTGACTCCGAAAAAGGATGGTAGTACGATGTTGTTTCTCATCGTCCGGCTCGTCGTTCAATATGCGATTTCGCCCGCTTCAGGGCTGCGCCTCGACCTCCATAATAAAACTTTGACGCGTCGCGATCGTCTCCACGAACTTGTCGATCTCGCGCTGGATGGCGTCGACATGCCAGGCCGACGACTTTTGCGCCGGTGCGGCTTCCCATCCGGCCTGGGCCGCCAGAAAAGCCTCCGCCGGAATCGCCCGCGCTGCCGTGAACAGCGTCCCGGCCCACTGATACGCCGTGTTGTCCGATTGCTTCGCCAGCACCCGGCGAACGAGCGCGAGGAGTTTCTCGCTGAAGGTCGCGCTCCACGGCCGGGCCAGCAACGTCATGAGGCCCAGCGATTCGACATTGTCGGACCCGGCGGCCGCGGTGAAGAGGGACAACATGCCGCGCTCGGCGTCGTCGCGCGACAGGCACGGCAGCAGCGACTTCATTCGCTCGAGCGCAGCGGCCCGGCCGCTCCCTTTCATCCGTTCCGCCGCGCCGGCCCAATGCTCCCACAGGGGTGTCAGCCATGCCGCCGATCCCGGATCGTTGCCGGCGAAGCGGGTTGCCGCTTCGGTCCAGCCCAGCAGTACGGCTTCTTCGAATTGATCATCCAATATCTCGGCGATGAGGGCCGCCGGGGGCGCGTCGAACTGAGCGCACCAATGCGCCGGCGGGACGGCCGACAGGACCGTCTCGGCCCAGAAAGCCCTTAGGCCACGCCCGGTGGGCGCTTTCGCCGGAATGCCGTCGCGCTCCCAATCGCGGTCGATCTTCTCGGGAGGTGCGCAGGCCAGTCTGGTTTTTTTCCGCAGAAAGCCTTTTGTCCCGGCGGACAGCATGGCGCTGGCTCGCTCGCGCATCCGTGCCGCCAATGCCGAGTTCGGCAAGCGGCACAACATTCGCGCCGCCACCTGGCCCACCGACGGTGCGCGATCTGCCAGACTCGATTCGAGAAATGGCTCGTCGGCCGGCGACAAACCGGTCGTGAATTCTTCCAACAGGCTCGCGCGATGCGCCGGTTTCTCTTGCGAGAAGATCAGGCCGACCCAATCCCGCGCCCGCTGCGGATTCGACCTTCGCAAAATCGCCACGACCTGGCAGCGTTCGACGATCGTTCCTTCCTCCCAAATCTTCTGGAGCGCAGCCTGATCGGTGTCGGTGAGATGCGACACCCCTTGATGCACCCAAGACCATTCCGCATTCAGCCGGCTCAGCCATTTCCCGCGCTCGCCCAGGATCGGGAGCAATTGCTTGCGAACTGCCGGGTCTGCACAATCGAGCAACAGCGGCAACAGGTCGGGCGGCGCCACGATCCGGCTCCCCTGCATCTGCCGCAAAAAGTCGACGAGCAGGTCTGACGCATTCGTCACCAGTGCATTTTGCAACAGCCCCGCCAGCTTTCGCGACGCCGTCCGGCAAACTTCTCTGGGAGCAGGATCAACGGCCACGACTTCCGTAATCGGCTTCCGCCCCGCCATATCGTAGATGGCCCGCATCCCCGACCGCATGAGCAGCCGCTCTTCTCGGTCATTCCCAGAGACAGCCGCATTCCCGGCGACACCCGTCAGCAGTGCACAAGTGGGATGATCTTCCGCAGTCACGTCCCCGCCGTGTTTGGACGTGCCGACCAGGGCGATTTTTGTCAGTTCATCCATCAGCCGTTCCAGTATTGCCCTGCGGCGAAGAGACCCAGATGGCGCAAGCGGTGTCCATCCCATTCCACCGCCAGATCGCACGGGTGCCCGCCGCTGATCGCCATCCCCTTCCAATGATTGGCCCCTGCCAGAGGAAGCGCCTCTCCAGAGCCGTCACGCACGAGCCATGCGTCGGACCGGCGCACAAAGGTGACGTCGCGAAGCACACCGCCGAACGCATTCTGCCAGGGTTGCCGTGACAAAGCCGCCGAGACGCCAGCGAGGAAGTCTTCGATCGTGTCACATCCCGGCGGCCGGCTGGCGAGTGTTGCGACGGCTCCCTCGCGGTGAACGAACTTCGCTCGCAGCCGTGCCGATCCAGGATAAAAGACGAGCGTCCCCATTTGCTCGCTGCCGGCGACGATCGACTCGGCGAACGGCTGCCCACCTGGCGAGAACTGCAAGATCAACCCTGTCCGGCCTGTCTGGCGTCCGACAACCCATGAGCGCTGGGATCGCACCCGGTCGTCATCGTCGACCCATTGACCGGCAACGACCCACGTGTCGTCGAGCCGCTCGCCCGTCTGATCGAGTTCGGTCTGGGAGACGTTCCAGCCGATGATTTGTCGGATGTCGCTGGCGAGCGGAGCCTCGAGCGCGTCGAGCCGGTCGTGGGCGTGCAGCAAGAGCTTGATTCTTCCCAGTTCGGCGAACAGCCGACCGACCCAATCAGGAGACGAGCGGGCTATTGACGACAGCCGCGCCACGCGCGACGCCAGACCGGGGGCCTGAGCATCGACGAGTCGTTTCGATTGTTCTTCCCAGAACGACTCGGGCTTCGTTTCGACGCCGGCCAGACCAGCCCGCACCAGGTCTTTCAGCCACAGGTCGAGGCGCGACAAACCGTCGCGAATATTGGCCCCACGCTGCTGGGCCCGTTTCTGCTGGGCTTTCGCGTCGGCCTGCGCGGCAGGCTGATCCGTCTTGGCAGCTTGAGTTTCTTCCCGCGACCGCCGCTTCACCAGCCAGTCATCGACCCAGGCGGGATTCGCCTGCTCCGCCAGCGCCTCGGGCGACTGGGCCGCCAGCATCAACAGACCGAGCACGTGCTTGCAGGGAAATTTGCGGCTCGGGCAACTGCAGTTGTAACCCAAATTCGCCAGATCCACTTTGACCTGATAGACGGCGCTCCCCTGACACTTCCCCCAAAGGGCGACGGAAGACCGGCCCAGCTCGGGCCAATGTTTGACCGCGACCAGTTTCTTCCCCGCCACTGCCGCTGCCGGATCGGGGGCCATCTCTGCGACTTGCTCAGGCGTCAGATTCATCGCACTGGCCGCGACATGCAGAAAGGAGACCGCCCGACTTGAGACCCCACCGCCGAAGCCTTCGCCCGCCGGGATTGCCACAGGCTACCGGCGCGCCACTCGGTTATCAAGGTGTCGCGGCGACGAGATGTGCGTACCCCGTCCATCACGGAGGGAAGAGCACGTGCTCACGGTGGCTGCGCACCGTCCACGTTGGTCGCTTTGCGACCAGGATTTTGGTCGCTGATCGGCCGGTCCGTCGCATCACCGGGATAAATAGCCCCGTGAACTATGCTTCCCAGCATCCTCAGAACGGCCAACTCGACGGCATGAATTTCTCCAGCGTCCCAGCCCACCGAATCCTTCAATTTGGCGACAAAATCCGCCAAGGCGGCGATTGAGTCTTTCGAGCCGTAACACTGCTGTAAGCATTCTCGAACAGCCGTATTGATCTTTTCACGGTCACCAGGCATCGTGTACTCGGAGCCTTCCAAAAAATCGCTGCCCACGGGAACCCTCTCAGAAGCAAACGGAATGCCGTCTGGTTCCTGATCCCACCGAATCTCTTCAACCCCATAGACTCAATCTTGCATTTTCATCAGGGGTCAGAGACACTGATTCCCGAGAAGATTCGTCCATCGAATGACGCTATCGTTTTGTACAGATCCAACCCGAGAGGTTTTCATGTCCCGACGTTTGCTGTTCCTTGGTCTGGCGGTGGTGCTGTGCGGCTGTGGCGAAGACGTCAAGGCTCCTCCTGTCGCCGCCAACAAACAAACCGGTCCCGCCGATCCGGTGCCGCCCGCAAAATCGGACGGGACGACCAGACGATCAAAACCCGACGCTGACGATGAAGAGGTGATGGACGAGCTCGCTGCCGCAGGAAAACCCGAGGCGGATGACGACGAGGAAAAAACGACGACGCCCGATGACGGCGACAAAGAGGGCGACAAAGAGAGCGAAAAGCCCGGGAAGGTCTCCCTGCAGAAGGCCTTCAAGTCAGCCAACAAATTCATGCAGAAGGGAGACGTCAAAGGCGCCTTGTCCGAGCTGGAAAAGGCCGTTCCCGACAATCCGGACGACGCCAATCTGCTTCTCAATCTGGCGGCCCTCTGTCAACGAGCCGCCAGCGACGACAAGAGTAAGCCTGAATATGAGTTCTACAAAAAGGCCGCCGACTACTTTCGCCGCGCCCTGAAGGCGGACACCAGTCTCGCCGAGAACCCCAACATCGGAAGTTTCGCCGGCACAACGTATTACAACGAAGCCCGCGCGCTGGCCAAGGAAGACAAGCCGGCTGACGCCTTGAAAGCCTTGCAGGAAGCGGTCGACATGGGATTCAAAGACGTCGACGAGTTGGAAAAAGAGGACGACTTGGCTGCGGTCCGAGAATTGCCCGAATTTCCCGAATTCGTCACGAAGACTCGCGCGACCATCCAGGAGCGCCAGAAGCGGGAAATCGACAAGATCTTCGCCGAAACAAAGCCCTTCGACTTCACCTTCGAAGCGACCGACATCGAAGGCAACGCCATCGCGATGGCCGACCTGAAAGGCAAAATCGCGATCATCGACGTGTGGGGCACCTGGTGCCCCCCGTGCCGGATGGAGATTCCGCACTTCATCGAGCTGCAGACCAAGTACAAAGACGCGGGAGTGGAGATCGTCGGTCTCAACCTCGAACGGGCCAAGGATGACGAAGAGGCGGTGCAGCTCATTCAGGAGTTTCACAAAGAGAATAAGATGAATTACCGCTGCGCGCCGATCAAGCAAGCCACGACCGACCAGATCCCCGAGTTCGCAGCCTTTCCGACGACGATGTTTTTCGATCGGACGGGCAAGGTTCGCGCGAAAATCGTGGGTTACAACCCTCTGGAAATCCTGGAGATGATCGTGTCGCGGCTGCTGGAAGAAAAGCCCGAGGGCGACAAGCCCGCCACTGAAGAGAAGGCCCCCGAACAGAAGGCCGGAGGAAAGCCCACTGAAGAGAAAGCCCAGGAGAAATCCGACAAGGAAGCTAAAATCGACGACGCCGGAAAATAAGCACGCGACTCGTGCTGTGAGCTTGTAGAAATCCAGCCTTTCGAATTGGGCCCACGCCGGAAATCGTCACATTCAACAAGTGCCCCGGCCGCCTCGAGCAGCCGGGGCTTTTTTGCGCGCCGGCTTGGGGGCGTCGCTCCTCACAGATTGTCCAACTGGCCAGGAAGCAGAGATCCGCCGGGATTAACGCCTTGGATTCGTATCGGCGGCGCTCACGGCATCGGACTTCGGACGGAAGTGGTAGACGTCGTAGCACATCAGATAGAAACCGTAATACGGGTTGTGCTTCGGGCTGAGCGGCCACTGATGCGTCTCGGTCCCCACCAGATCGTACCGCGACAGCATTTCCCGCAGGCCGTCGTCGAACGCCTCATCGTTGCGGCGGGCCGACGCCGAATGAAAAACGACGCACCGCACCGGCTCATCGGCCGCCGGTATCGGGGGAGACATCGTGCCCCGGCGGTCGTGCGGCCCGAGCGCATGATGCGCCGGCGAATAGATCCGCTGGTTGCACAGATACGGAGTCAAAAAAGTCCCCTCGAAAGCGTTCACTCCCAGATCGGTCAAGAGGCAAACCGTTCGTGCGCCGGGCGCCGCGTTCCAGAACTCGCGGGCGAAATCGCGGTGGTCGCGCTCAAAATGGTCTTTATACGGCTTCGTGAGATCGCGGATCGGAATCACGCTCCCCATCACGGCGCACAGGCCCAGAATCGACCGCGCGATGGTCGTTTGCCATTTCCGCTCCCGCAGGCTCGCTAATAAGAGCGCGGCGCCGGCGCCGGCAAACAGGCAAATGGCCGGCGCCAGATATTGGGAGAGCCGTGCGTGACCTCCATACGGATACCGATGCATTAGCGCCGCCACGAACGACAACCCGAACCACGCCAGCACCGTGACGGCCACTTCACGGTCAGGCCGACGGAATGCGGTCCACAGCGCCAGCGCGAAACAGAGCGCCGTCGCCACGCTGCCGCCGTTCTCGGCCCCGATCGGATAGGCGAACATCTCGCTCGTGTGGACGACGGCCAGCCAGCCCATCAGTTTCAGCGGTTGCCGCCACGGCGGAAAATTGTCGGCCCAGCATTCCGTCATGTCGTGGCTGTTCGCAGAATACTGGGCTGCGATGTTGATCTGCATCAATCCTAGAAACACGATCGCCACCACCAGGTTGAACGCCCCCCAGGCCGCGGCGGCAGTCCGCAGCGCCGGATCGCGCCGCAGGCGCCACAGCGTGTACGCGATCCCCATGCTCAAGCCTCCCGCGACAAACGCCGCCGGAAACGAAATCGCCAGCGTGAACGGGGCCAGGGCGACCAACAGCCATAACGGCCGCGATTCGCCGGGATTCTTCCACCATGCCACGGCCGGCCACAACAGCAGCAGCGACACAAACATGTCGCAAGCGTAAGGCTTGACCTCGACGCTCAATCGAATGGGATAATACGCGATCGAAAAGATCGCCACCGCCAGGACGAATGGCAGCCCGCGCAACAGTTTGCCGGCGATGTGCCGGAATAGAACCACACTGCTGATTCCGCACACGACCGGGAACAGCCTCAGAGACCATTCCGAAAATCCAAATAGCCGGATGGCGGCCGCCTCGATCCACAGGAAACCGACCGGTGCCACCTGATTGTTCTCAAGCGGCCGGAGCAGTTCCAGAAATCCCCGATCGAGGAAGTTGGCCGCCAACTGGTATTCATCTCCCCACAAGGGAAAGTTCAGCAGATATCGCGTCAGCCGCGCCACGATGCCCAGCCCCACGAACAGCCACGCCCACTGCGCGACCGTCAGCTTCCCCGGCAGCACGGCCGACAGTTCCGGCGGGACGCGAACGAGGTCGCCGGCGCCATCGGCGCGGTCGTTGGCAACAATCGCAGGGGAAACCGGAATGAAACTCATTTGTGGCAATGGCCGGGTTCTGATTGGTCGGCGCCAACTCTGATCTTCACCCGAATACCGGCGGGATCATCCCACCGGCTCGCGGGGCAGAACGCCGCCGCACGGTCGAAGCGGCCGAAATGTAAGATGGGCCGGCCGGGCTGTCCAGATTGAAAAAGAGGGCCCGCAGCCTGTTGAAAAAGGGGACTGTCCTTTCCAAAGAGTAAATTCTCCGCAACGAACTGATACTGCCGACAGGGACTGTCCCCTTTTTCAACGGGCTGCTCGGCCCCCGCAAAAGCCCGTATTAGAGAGAAAACAGGGCAAGCATCACCGCGGGAGTGGCCGTCAATCGCATCAGCGAATCCCAACTGTCGTCTTCAATTCGAGAGTTATTCCCAGCGAGATCGAGCCGATTGTAAATCTGCGGGACCGCGGAAAGCCATGCCGCCGCAGCCGCCATGAAGTATGACAATTCCGACAGCATCTGCCGAATTCGATTGCAATATCGTAGAATTGATTGGAAGATCAACTTCGTGGGCGACGCGGGGCACTGACCGATCAGGAGGTGCATGATGTGTAAGCGATTATTGGTGGCGACGGTGGCACTCGTTGCCGCCATGCTGGTCAGCGTGCCCGATCTGACGCTGGCCCACGGTGGTGGTGGGGGCGGCCATGGGGGCGGAGGCGGCCACGGCGGCGGTGGGGGACACTTCGGCGGCGGCGGTGGCCATTTTGGTGGCGGCGGCATGCACATGGGCGGTGGCGGTATGCATATGGGCGGCATGGGCGGAATGCACATGGGCGGCATGGGTGGCATGCACATGGGCGGCCCCGGAATGCATATGGGCGGCATGGGGGCCATGGGCGGCGCTCGCATGGGCGGCATGGGCATGGGAGGAGCCCGGATGGGTGGCATGAACATGGGCGGCGCTCGAATGGGCGGCATGAACATGGGCGGCGCGCGGATGGGCGGAATGGGGGGCGCTGGCATGGCACGCGGTGGCGGCGCTGCTGCTGGACTTCGCGCGGGGAGTATGGGACATAGTTCATTCCTCGGGGCGCACGGCGTCGGAGGAGCCGGCGGCAGCCGGCTCGGCGGCGCGGGCGGCCTAGGTGGAGCGGGTCGCGCGGGAGGTCATTCATTTCTCGCGAGTCATAGCGCCGGTCTCGGCGGCGGCATGGGGGGGCGCGCGGGCGGCATGGGGCACGCGGGCGGCTTGGGTGGCGCAG
>DASYAR010000434.1:0-11667 GCA_036501235.1 Planctomycetaceae bacterium | reverse complement strand
TCCCGTGGAAGTTGTTCCCGAGACAGCGCGGAAATTTTCGACTCCGGCCGGCTGGACTTGAGTAACACACAGATTTCCGACGCCGGTTTGCGCGGGCTCGACGGCATCCCTGAACTTACTCGGCTCAACTTGTCAGGAATGCCAATCACCGACGCGGGACTCCAAGTCGTCGGACGGCTGACGGCGCTGACCGAGCTTGATTTGTCCGGAACGAGCATCACAGGCGTCGGCCTCAAACACTTGCACGCGGTCAAAGGATTGGAGCGGTTCAATCTTTCGCACACGATGTTGACAGACGACGACTTGGCCCATCTTCCGCACGTTTCGCTCAAATTGGATCTCAGCGGGACGCAAATCACGGATGCAGGGCTCAGTGATATCGGTGATCCGATCCGACTCGACTTGAGCAACACACAGGTTGGCGACAATGGCATGGCCGTACTTTCGAAGTTGCCCCGTCTTTCCGAAATTGACCTCGAAGGTACTCAGGTTACTGATTCCGGTTTGACGTTCTTCAAGCAGAAATCCGAGCTGAAATGGATCGATATACGCAAGACGCGAGTCACGTTTGAAATGCTCGTCGAGCTGCAACGCGTATTTCCGCATTTGAGAGTCAATTAGCCGCCCAATTCGATCGCAAAATAAGCGACGACAACGAGAGCCATGAGCGTGCCGACCGATGGGGATGGGGATCGCTAAGTCGCGACTGTTGTGTGGGCGTGAATCTGATTCGGGCAGGATCAAGCTCGACGGCACTCGGCTGCGCCTCGTGGCTAAACGGGGGGATGTGCTGAGTGCGCTCAGCCGAGATTGAGATACACGCGCGCAATCGAGAAATAGATGACGATGCCGGTGACGTCGACGAACGTGGCGACGAACGGGCTCGAGGCGATGCCGGGGTCGATCCCCAGGCGTCTGAAAATCAATGGGAGCGCCGCGCCGACCAGCGTCCCCCACAAGCAGATGGCCGCCACCGCCTGCGCGATGACGGTTGCCAATAAAATCGGATTGGCCGTGCCCAGCACTTTTGCAGGGGTGAAATACGCGCGAACGAAGGCAATCGCCCCCAGGGTGAGGCCCAGCGCAATTCCCATCCGCAGCTCGTGCCACATCACACGATACCAGTCGCGAGTTTTGATCTGCCCCAGGGCCAGGGCGCGGGTAATCAGCGTCGCCGCCTGCGAGCCGGAGTTTCCTCCGGTCGAAATGCAGAGCGGCACGAACAGGCTCAGGGCCACGACTTTGGCGATTTCATTTTCGAAATGGGCCAGCGCACTGAACGTAAACACCTCGGCCAGAAACAGCACCGATAACCACATCGCCCGTTTGCGCCACAGCGTGACGAACTTCGATTCCAGGTACTGCTCGGTGAGGGGCACGACGCCCCCCATGTGGTGCACGTCTTCCGTGGCCTCCTGCTGCAACACGTCGACCACGTCGTCGTGCGTCACGATCCCCACCAGCCGATTCTGATCGTCGACGACCGGCATGGCGATGAAGTTGTAGCGGGCGATTTTGCGGGCGACCATCTCCTGGTCTTCATCGACGCGCACCGAAATCACGTCCTGGTCCATGATCTCGGAAATCGGGGTTTCGAGTTTCTCGAGGATCAGCTTGCGGAGCGAGACGAACCCGATCAGCCGCCGCGCATCGTCGATCACATAGATGTAATAGATCAGCTCGCGCTTCGGGGCCTGTGTACGCAACTGGGCCAGCGCCACGCCCGCCGTCACGTCCGCATGCAGCGTCGCATATTCGGTCGTCATGATCGAGCCGGCGCTATGCGGCGGATACGAGAGCAGCTTGCGGATGTCGTCACGTTCGACCTGCGCCATCAGGGGAAGCAGCAGGTCGATCTGCGACGGGTCCATTCGCTTGAGCAGCGCCACCCGGTCGTCCGGGGCCATGGCTTCGAGCAGCGCCGAGAGATGCGCCTTGTCGATCGTCGCCACCAGCTCTTTCTGGCGGCGACGGCTGAAATACTTGAAAACTTCTGCGCGGCGGCTCCAATCGGCTTCCGACAAAATGCGCCAGCCGTCGGCCGGCGGCAGGGCTTCGAGGTTCTCGGCCACGACGCCGGCGTGAAAAACGTCGCAGAATTCACGCATCGCGCGAGTATTGTTTTCAATCAGCATTTCCCGCAATTCGGGAATGAGAAGAGGATCGAACATGGCGCGGCGCTGGGTGCGGTGGTAATTGGAGAAAGGACGTTAGAAGATAGAGGATCGAACAAGGAAGATCGAGGATGGAACGATGTTTAGCCCCGGGTCTCGCTCCGTGCGGGCCGTTGTCCAGCAGCCTGTTGAAAACGAAGAACGAAGAGTGAAGAGAGAGGAGCGAAGAGAGACGGTGTTTGAGAAGCGGCAGTTTCAATGGATCGCATTTGATGCAGTCGGGACGTTGATTCATCCCGAGCCCGCGGCAGGTGACGTGTATCACCAGATCGCCGGCAGGTTCGGATCGCGGCTGGCGGCGGAGGACGTGGGGCGCCGCTTCCGCCGGGCCTTCCGCGAATCGGAGCAGGGAGACCTGGCTCTCCCCGATGCAGAACGGCTGGCCACCAGCGAACCGCGCGAATATGAGCGCTGGAAGGAAATCGTCACGCGCGTGCTCGACGACGTGCACGACGTCGCCGGTTGTTTCGAGGAATTGTTTTCTCATTTTGCGAGACCGACGTCATGGCGCTGCTTCGACGACGTGCCTGACGTACTGGCCGACTTGCAGGCCCGCGGGCTTCGTATCGCGATGGCTTCGAATTTCGACAAACGACTGCATGCCGTGTGCGACGGATTGCCCGACCTTGCGAAGATTGGCGTCCGGATCATCTCTTCGGAAGTCGGATGCCGGAAACCGGGAAGGTCTTTTTTTGACGCACTCGTTTCGCAAACAGGCTGCCGCGCGGAAGAAGTGCTCATGGTGGGCGACGACGCGGCCAACGACGTCGCCGGCGCCAGGGAAGCGGGATTGCACGCCGTATTGATCAACCGCCGCGCCCCACCCGGCCCCGGCGAAATCGGCACTCTCCGCGAGCTGCTCGATCTTTTGCATTTCTAAGATTTGTCATCAGTGTTTAACCCGCGTTCCATTCGCGGCTCTTAGTTGTTCGCCAGATGTCCAATCTCACAAGGCCAGCGGCCAATCGTGTCGCGATTCAGCGGAACCCGAGGTCGGGGAGCGGCGCGGGGCGGCACGAGCTTGTCGAGCTCGTGCGCGAGCTGAAACGGCTTTCGTTCCGCCCGCGGATGTTCAAGAGCCGTGAACGGCTGGTCGCCTGGCTGGCCGAGCCGGGGATTCGCAGCGAGCTCGCCTGCATCGTGGCGGCCGGAGGCGACGGCACGGTGGCCGACGTCTTCAATCGTCACCCCGGAGTGCCAATTAGCGTCCTGCCGCTGGGGACCGAAAACCTGCTGGCGCGGTATCTGGGGCTCCCCCGCTCGGGACGAAAACTGGCCCGCGTGATCGCCGGCGGGCATACTCGGCGGCTCGACCTGTGCCAGCTCGGTGTACGGCGATTTGTGCTGATGGCCAGTGTGGGATTCGATGCCGACGTGATCTGCCGTCTGCACGAATCCCGGCGTGGGCATATCTCGCGGATCAGTTACGTCCAACCAATTCTGGAATCGGTGCGTAAGTACGAATACCCCGAAATCCGCCTGTGGATCGACGATGCGCCCGTTCCCCTCACGGCACGGCTGGCGGTGATCGCCAACGTGCCGATCTACGCCCTCGGTTTGTCGGTGGCCCGTGCCGCAACGGGGGACGACGGGGTATTGGACGTGCGGTTGTTTCAACGAGGGTCGGCATTTCAAATGGTGCGATATTTATGTAATTTGGCGCTCGGGACACACGAGCAGTTGGCCGACGTGCAATCGGTGCGCGGCCGGCGCGTGCGGATCGAGTCGGATGTTCCGGTTCCGATCCAGGTCGACGGCGACTCGGCAGGGTGGACGCCCGCGGAAATCTGCGTGCTGCCGGCGGCGCTGGATGTCGTTGTTCCGGCCACGGACGCACCATCGAGAACTGAACATGCCTGACAATCCGGTATCCATCGGCCGTTATCATTGCGGCAGCGGTCACCCGCTGCTGTTCATCGCCGGACCTTGCGTGATCGAGTCTGAACGGCTCGTTTTAGACGTAGGACGGCGGCTGGCCGAATTGGCCGAGCGGCTGAATCTGCAATTGGTCTTCAAATCGAGCTTCGACAAGGCCAACCGCACCAGTGTCGATAGTTTCCGCGGCCCGGGCCTCGAAGCGGGACTCGAGATTTTGGCCAAGGTCAAAGCGGCGACAGGGCTGCCGGTTCTGACCGACGTGCACGAGCCCCATCAGGCAGAACGCGCGGCCCAGGTGTGCGACATTTTGCAAGTGCCGGCATTTCTGGCCCGCCAGACCGATCTTGTCCACGCCATTACCGAGGCGACGGCCAAATACGGCGGGACGATCAACGTCAAAAAGCCGCAATTCACGGCCCCCGAAGAAATGGTGCACGTCGTGAAGAAATGCGAAGCTTTCGGCAATCCGCGCGTGTTATTGACCGAACGAGGCACGACGTTTGGCTATGGCCGGCTGATTAACGACATGCGGGCGATTCCCACGATGCAGGGACTGGGCGCACCGGTGATCTTCGACGCCACCCACAGCGTGCAACTGCCGGGAGGGCACACGACGGGGGGACAGCGGCAGATGGTCTCGTTCCTGGCGCGGGCCGCGGTGGCCTGTGGCTGCGATGGCGTGTTCTTCGAAACGCATCCCGATCCCGACCGGGCGCTCAGCGATGGTCCGAACATGATTCGCCTCGCCGACTTGCCCGCCCTGATTCGGCAATTGCTGCGCCTGCGAGCCGCGCTCGAGGCGACTGACGATGAGAATTCCGTGAACGACAAGGGGAATTGATGAGTCTCGATCGAAAACGTCCCGGCAAAGTAGCAGGCGCACTCCGCGTGCCGTCCGCCGGGATGAGGATACAGCGTGACGACGGTATACGGAGCGTGCCTGCTGCCGTACGATGGTTGTCCGTTTTTACGTTGAGCCTGTTGATCGCCATTGCCAGCTCGGGTTGCGGCGACGACAAACCCGCGGCGCAGCCAGGACACAAATCAACCGGCACGCAAGCCGCATCGGGTCGCCCGACCGAGAGTCCGTGCGAAGGAACGCTGTCGACCATCGACGAGGTCTTCAAACTGTCGAAGCTGGGGCGGACGACGACGATTGGCGACGGCGTGCTGCGGCTCAACGACTGGCAGCGCACCTGTGCGCCAACCGAAACGCCGGCCCCCTTGCCTCCCGAAATCGAAAAGCTGCTGACCGAGTCGCAACGGAAATTCCTGGATGAAAAGCGGTTTCTGCAGCGCGACGGAGAGCATCTGCGCGACTGCCTGCTCGACCGGGCTGTTTCCACGTACGCTCCGGGGAGCACAGGGACGGAGCTCGAGCGCGTGACGCATCTGTTCGAGCACATTGTGCGTGCGATCGGGCTGGTTCCCAAGCCGCCGCAGAACCTGCCGCTGACTCCCTATGAGGTTTATCTCTTGGGCAAAGGGACGGCCGAAGACCGGGCGTGGGTGTTCATCAACGTCCTGAAGCAGTTGCGGATCGATGCCGTGCTGGTCCTGCCGCATGCTGAAGGCGAACAATCGGCGTCGGCATCGGCTGAAACGCCGTTCCTGGCGGGAGTGTTGCTCGATGGTCAGGTCTACCTGTTCGACTCACGCGCGGGAGTGCCGATTCCGGCCCGGCCGGGTCAAGCGAAAAGTGGTACGATTCCGCGGCCCGCGACATTGGCGGAAGCGGCGGCCGATGCGGCGGTGCTCAAGCAGCTCGACGCCGGAAACAGCCAGCCGTATCCGATCGCGGCCGCTGATTTGAAGCAGCCGGAGGTCGCGATCGTCGCGGATGCGGCGTTTTGGAGCCCCCGCATGATTGGCTTGCAGGCGCAATTCGTGGGCGCGCGGGCGCTGGTGATCGCCGATCCGTTGGCGGACACAGCCGACGGCGCACCCGGATTGTATCACCGGATCGCGAAAGCCGGTGGAGATTTTTGGGATGCCAGCCGCATTCGAGTCTGGGACTTTCCTGAGAAACGATTGGTCGCCCATGCTCAGATGACCAAAGATCAACAGGAGATCCTGGAGGAGGGCCAGCTTGGGCCGTTCGGGGCCTACAAAACGATCGCAGTCGATGCCAGAGGCCAGGCCGCACTTGTTGATAAGGAAGAACACGAAGATCGTGCGGCTGACGGCAAGCTCCACCCCGGCGTGGGCATCATCAAGCGCACAACGGCCGGCGCGCAAATGCGCGCTCGGCTCGATCAACTGGAAGGACATTTTTCTCAAGCGGTTCGGGAATACCTGGAAGTTCGCGACAAATGCCGCGAGTTGCTGCGGTTCAATATCCCGATCCCGGAGAAATTCCGGCACAGCCGAGCCGATGAAGACGCGACGTATTGGACGGCGTTGTGCCAGTTCGAACAGGGGGAATTCAAATCGGCGATCAACACGCTCGTGTACTATCGCAAGCGGCCCGATGCGAAGAACTGGCAGCGCGAAAGCCGGTATCTGTTGGCCATCAGCCACGCTGCCGACGGCAACTATCCCGCGGCGATCGCCGAGCTGGAACCTGTCGAGCCCGACGATCTGGAATATGCCGGATATCAATACCTGATCCGCCAATGGCAGTCCGCCTCGAGCGCCACAGGCCATTGAGCGGCGCCCTTCCCCATCCCATGAGGGAGGTTTTAACCCAACCGTCACACTTCTTTTGGCAGCGCGCAGAACAATTTTCGTACTACGAATTCATGGAATTCGTGTCTCTGTGGTTCAAGCTGTTTTCATTTATCGACCAGGTACGAATCGTACACGGAGCTCGTCGCCGCAGGCTCCGGGCTAAACGATTGGCACTACCGACGGCGGATTAATCCGGCCGAGACGTCGAGATCGAGATCGGCCCTGCGGCCCTGAGCGAGCAGTTCCCAGGCGACGGCCGCCATGGCTGCGTTGTCTGTGCACAGCGACAACGGTGGCACGATCACGCTGAACCCTGCGGCACGCGAGGTCTCTTCGAGCTTCTGCCGGAACCGCGTATTGGCGGCCACGCCCCCGCCGACCAGCAGCGTCTGTCGCCCGCAGCGGCGCAACGCGTCCTGGCATTTGCTCACCAGCACGTCGACGACCGCCTCCTGAAAACTGGCGGCGACGTCGGCCACGTATTGCGGCGCCAGCGCGGCAGCGTCGTAGGCTTGCGGCGGCATCCCCGCCACTTCGTACAGAACTGATGTTTTCAATCCGCTGAAGCTGAACTCCAGCCGGTCATGGTCGTGGATAAACGTGCGCGGAAACCGAAATGCCTTGGCCGAACCGCGCTCTGCCGCCGCCTGGATGGAAGGCCCGCCAGGGTACGCGAGGCCCAGCATGGCGGCCACCTTGTCGAAGGCTTCTCCCGCCGCATCGTCAATCGTCGACCCCAGCAATTCGAAGCCGGTGGGAGAGGGGCAGTCATAAAGATTGCTATGCCCCCCCGAGACCACCAGCCCAACCGCCGGAAACACATCGCGGCCGGCATGCATCCGGCAGGCGTAGAGGTGCGCCTCGATGTGGTTGACGGCGATCAGCGGCTTCTCCAGCACGAACGCCAGCGTTTTCGCTGCCGTCAGTCCCACCAGCAGTGAACCCACCAGCCCCGGATGCGTCACCACGGCGACCGCCGAGAGGTCGTCGAGATGGGTATTCGCCCGGCCGAGCGCCTCGTCGATGACGGGAACGATCCGCTGCACATGCGCCCGCGAGGCCATTTCAGGTACGACGCCGCCGAACCGGCCGTGAATTTCGGTCTGAGAAGCGACGACGCTCGAGCGCACCGCGAGGTTTTCGTCGATGACCGCCGCCGCCGTTTCGTCACAGGACGATTCGATCGCGAGGAGCACGCGGGGCGGCATTCAGCCGGCCAGTTCTGCTGAAATTGCACCGCGCCTGGGGATCTCACGCGGCCGGCGGATGACCTCGCCGGCGCTCGCCTCGCTCTTTGTTTCGGACGACTTCTTCGCCTCGGGCTTGCTGTCGACCGGCTTGTCTTTGGCGGCGTCTTTCTTGACCGAGTCTTTCTTGGCTGACTCTTTCTCGGCTGGGTCTTTCTCTGCGGATTTTTCCGTGGCTTTTTCTGTGGCTTTTTCCGCCGGCTTGCCGTCGGCTTTGGCAGTCGTCTTATCGGCGTCCGACTTGGCATCGCCCTCGGGCTTTTTGTCGCCGGTTTTCTCGGTGATGTACTCGACCGCTTTGGCCAGTTGCCTGTCTTGGAATTCGGATTTCGGAGGGCCGTCTTTGCTCACCACGTCGCGCTGCAGGCGATACGTGTGATAGCTTTCGAGTTCGGGAACGGTCAATGGAACCGCAAACTTATCGTCGGGCATGACCCCCCATTCATCGGTTTCCTTGGAATCGGGAAAGCGGTGAATGTTCTTGCCGCTGGGACGATGATAGCTGGCGGTCGTCAGCTTCAACTGGCTCTTCCCCTCTTCCAGTCTGATGACGTTTTGTACGCTTCCCTTGCCCCATGTCCGTTCCCCGACGATGACGGCCCGCTTATGGTCTTGCAGGGCCGCACTGACGATTTCGCTCGCCGAGGCGCTATAGCGATTGACCAGGATGGCCATCGGAATGTCTTTGAACTTACCCGGCCGCCGGCGGGCGAATTGCGGGCGCTCGTCGGTATTGCGCCCTTTTGTGCTGACGATTTTCCCCTCTTCGAGGAACATGTCGGAAATATCGACGGCGCTGTTGAGCAAGCCCCCCGGATTGAATCGCAGGTCGAGGATCAATCCTTTCACCCCGGCGGCGGTCAATTCGCCGAGCGCCTTCTTGAGCTCGGCCGCCGTATTGCGGCTGAATGCCGTCAAACGGATGTAACCGATCTTCTTTTCGGGATCGAGCATGAAGTTCCACGAACCGTCGGGTTTGTGGACGTCCCCCAGCACCGTCGGCATCGTGATTTTGGCGCGGGCCATCGTCAGCCGTTCGATCTGCGATTTGCCCGCGTGCATGACGCCGATGGTCACTTCATCACCCTCTTTGCCGCGGAGGACCTTGACGGCGTCGTTGACGGTCATTTTCTCGGCCGATTTGCCGTTGATTTCCATGATCGTGTCGCCGGCCTGAATGCCTGCCTTGTAGGCGGGCGTTCCCGGCAGGGGGGACGTAACCGTCAGCCGGCGGGTCTGCGAATCGGGTTGCACCTGAATGCCGATCCCGGTGAACTCCTGCTCGATCTGCTCGGTGAACCGCTGCTGGTCCTCGGGACTGATGTAATTGGAGTACGGGTCGAGCTCGTCCATCATGCCACGGAGCGCGGCTTCGATCAGCTTGCGGCGGTCGACGTCTTTCACGTAATTGCGGTCGATCTGTTCGAAGGTGTCTGCAAACACCCGCATCAGCTCGAAATACTGGTCGTCTTTGCTGGCCGGAGTTGCCGATTCGGACTTCTGCTCGGTCTTGCCAGGGGCCTTTTCATCATCATCGTCGTCGTCATCGTCGGCCCAACTCCGACTCGCTCCGAACGATGCGACAGAAACCAACAGCGCCACAAATAGAAAGCGACACGCTCGCATGACCGACTCCTGTGAAATGCACGACGGGGTTCCAGTCGCCCCGGCTTCACTTAGATTCTAGGTCATCGTGCACTTGGCGACAAGACGATGCGACCAGGACGACGTATTGAACGTAGTGCACGTCGCGTGGACTTCAGTCCCCACGCGTCATGGCGAGGGTTTTCCAAACGTCGACTTCGGCCATGCGATACATTGCATTCGCTCCGAAATCGTGCAGACCAGTTATCGGTCCGGTTCAGATTGACCTGCATCTTGACTTTGCAGCTTACGTACAGTGTCTTCAGTCCCATCGGAATCGACTTCGGAATTGGACGCTTTGTCCTTGGCGAACTGCGCGAAGCCGCGCATCACATTTGCCGCTGAGTGTTTCGGATTGAGTTGGACGGCCCTTTCGAAGTCGGCGAGGGCGTCGTCGAATTTGCCTTTTGAAAACCAAATGATTCCGCGCGCATAGTAGGCCGCTGGTTCTTCGGAGCCGAGTCGAAAGGCCTGCTCGAAGTCTTCGAGTGCGAGGTCGAATTCTCGCTGTCCATAGCGAATTGTCGCTCGGGCGACGTAGGCGAGCGCCAATCGTGGATTGAGCCGGATGGCCTGATCGCAATCCCCCAGAGCATTTTCAACATCCCCGTCGGACTGGCGGAGGGCGGCGCGATTGACGTATGCCTGGGCGTTCGCCGGATCGAGGCGAATCGCCTCTGCATAGTCCTGCAAGGCGCTCTCCGACTCGCCCTTGACGTGCCGGAAATAAGCGCGGCGAAAATAATAATCCGACGCTTGCGGATTCATCCGAATCGCTTGAGACAGATCGTCGATGGCCTGATCCGTGTCTTCCGTCTGTTGCCACAGCGTCGCTCTGGCGGCGACGGCGGAATCGCTGTTCGGATTGATCTCGATCGCCATTCCATAATCGTCGGCTGCCTTGTCCCACTCTTCCTTTGCCTGCCAGGTCCTGGCACGATTGACGAAGGCGTAAAAATTTCTTGGATCGATTCGAATGGCCTCCGCATAGTCGGAAAGAGCTTTTTCGAAATCTCCCCGCGAATGCCGGAGCACGGCGCGCCGGACATAGACGTCGGCGTTGGCGGGATCGAGCCGGAGGGACTCATCGTAGTCGGCCAGCGCCTGATCCAGGTCGCCCTTCGATTCGCGTGCCACGGCGTTCACGTAGTAATCGCGCGCGGATTTTTCAATCTGCAATTTCGGTTCAGTCGGCCTGGCGAAGTTGGATCGCCATTTGACCCGCGGGTCACCCGGTTGGTGAAACAGAACCGCCAGGCCCACCGTCGCGAGACAGAACACGAGCCACAATTGACGGATTTTGGATTGGCTGACCATCGCAATTGTTCTTGCAGTTGCCGCCAAAGTGATGGCGCGATACAGTGATGATACCACGACATAAACCGGCGACACAGTCCCCACCCCTGCCGGAAGTAACGAGTTTCCCACCTGATCTGAACCGGCCTTGGTTCCCGCAATGCAGTCGCGAAACGATCCGTTGTCGATCTGGCGTGTCGCTCTTTTGATGGGGGCATTGTGCTCCCAGACGGTAAACGCCGCAGCCGTTGAGCCGCTGACGTTCGAACACGACGTGCGGCCGATCCTGAAGACGTACTGCCTGGATTGTCACGGCGGAGGCGAGAAGCTTTCGGGCAATCTCGATCTGCGGCTCGCGCGGTTCGCTCGAACGGGGGGCGACGGCGGCCCGGCCGTTGTTGCCGGGAATCCGGCTAGCAGCCTGCTCGTCCAACGGTTGAAGTCGGGCGAAATGCCGCCGACTGAAAAGAAGGTTCCTGCCGAGAAGATTTCCGTCATCGAACAGTGGATCGCCGCCGGGGCCGTCACGACCCGCCATGAACCCGAACAGCTCCCTCCGGGCATCGACATCACTCCCGCAGAACGGGCGTTCTGGTTTTTTCAGCCGATCAAGCGGCGCGAACCGCCGCTGCTGGCGAGCACCGTCAGTAGCACGGCGCAGCTTGCGCAGCAGCCCGGGGCCGATGTGGTGCGAACGCCTGTGGATGCCTTCGTTCTCGCGCGGCTTCGTGAGAAAGGTTTGCATTTCGCGCCCGAGG
>DASYAR010000433.1:0-6622 GCA_036501235.1 Planctomycetaceae bacterium | reverse complement strand
AGCGACGATCGCGATCGGAGCATTACGGAATTCATTGCGGTGCTCGTCGTGATCGGCGGCTTGGTGACTGCGGCGGTGTTCGCGGTGCTGGCCTACGTCATGCACAATTATTTCACGAGCGGATGAGCGCATGGCCGACCGCAAGAAACCTGGTGCGGCGTTTTGGTCAACCGTGGTGGTGGCCGTCGTGCTTGTGGGCTATCCGCTGAGTTTCGGGCCGGCGTGCTGGATTTCCAGTCGAATGAACTCTGGCGCCGAACTGGTGCACTTCTGCTATCGGCCGATTGTGTCTGGGTTGTCCATAAAGGAAACTCGGCTCTCGGCCGCCATTCAGTGGTATGCACGCTGGGGAGCATCGAGCGGATGGCGCTGGGCTCCAGACGGCATCCCGCTCAGCGACGACCGTTGGGTTGCAGTCGAGTGGGTCTGGATGCGATATCCCTGATTGCCGCTGGGTCGAGGTGCGGACGGAAAGACTCGACAAAGTTCGTATCGAGGAACATCAAACAGTTTGGCAGCATCCCGACATTCCCGTGGGTTTTGCGCGCATGCAGTGTACGACGATGTCCTCGGTATCATTCGTGACAAAGAAGGCCAAAGCCGTCGAAGTGGCCGAATACCGCATCGAAGATGCGGGGACTGGAGCGCAGAGCGAGTTGCCGGATAACAATTGAGTGCGGCCGAGCCGCGTCGGACGAAGAGCGCGCTGGCACGGCGGACACTGACTTGTCCGGCTCGCCAGGTTCGTGCGCGTTGATGAAAGGGCGCGGGTTGGTTGGAAAACCTACCCTACGGGTGGGACGGAAATATCCGCTCGACGTTGCCGCGCAGCACTTGGCGGCCGAGGTCCACAGCCCGCTCCTCGCTCCAACCTCGGTCGACCACGAAGTCCTGCGCCAGGACACGCGACAGCGCCTGCCGGTACATCGCGAATTTCGGCAACGCGAACTCCAGCTTGTACATATCGCTGTAATAGCCGATCTGCTTCGTTTGCGGCACGGCCGTCAGCCGCGTGCGGCAGTCGAATTCGATGTAGGCCGGAGTGTTCGAATACCACCAGTGACCGTTCGTCACGACGTTCGGAAAGATCCAACTGTAGCTGACCAGTTCCTGGTTCATGCCGTGTGCTAGCACCGAAATTGGAAACGTGACGCCGGGAAATGCGTTAAACAACCGGCGATACTGAATCAGTGAACAACGGCTGTCGAACAGGTCCTGCCCCTGAAACACTCCCGACTCATAGACCCGCCGGTTGACGCCGATCATCAGGTCGAACGGCAAACGGTTCTCGGCACAATTCTCGGCCAGCTTCCAGAAGACGTATTGCGCCAGAATGGATCGTTCGTCGTGATTCAGCTCGCTTCCCGATTTCACGGCAGACAGCAACTTACCGGCCGTCGACGGACCAACCGGCGCCGGCTCGAAATCGGGTGGCAGCGAAATCGCACACGCCCGCGCGCCGTGCCGGATGAAATGATCGAACAGGACACCGAGCGCCCGCTCGAAATCGGCCGGGCTTCCCACGTCATTATTCGTCGCCGTCGCCAGGCGTTGCCGCGTTTCCGGCTTCGCCCAATGGAACACCAGGTCATCGGTCCGCAAGCAAGGGATGTAGCGGTCTGTGTCGAACCCGGTCAGACGATCGTCGAAGTCGTTCGTTAGAAACACGGCGTCCAGGCCCGACTGGTCGAGCACCTGCTGATCCCAATCGGGTTGCGCCAGCACCTTAAGCGCCGTGTCGTACAGATTCTCCCAATTCGACGCGGTGATCGTCTCAGCGTCGAAATAAAAGAACGCCCGGCACAGGCCGATCAGCCAACTGTACTGCACGGTGTTCTCGATGTCGCGCAAGCTGGGAACGAGCCGGGCGACTTTTTCTTTCGGATCGAGCCCCGGCTCTTCGATGCGTTCGCGCGCCAGCCCCGCCGCGTGCGCCAATTCGGTGTAATAGTGATATCCCAGAATGTCGGCCAGCGTCTTCGATGCCGCCGCGTGCGGATTGATGTGCGAATGCGGATCGATCAGCCGGATCCGGTTCAATTCATTCAACAGGCGTTGCTCGAGCTCTGACGACATCGGACTCCTGATTTCCGGGGCTCCCAGGTATTTGCGTTGTTATACGCTCCCCCGCACTCCCCGGCAACGCGCGGCGTCGACCTGATCGATTTCAGTCTCAACGTGATATGCGGCAGAAAGAAAGCACACCAGCGCACAAAACTCCCCTCCCGGGGTGTAGCCGTCAAAACCGCATTTGACATGGCAGGAAAAATTTATTTTATTCTTAAAATGAATCATTTTTTGCGTCGCAAGTGCTTTTGTAAATAGGCTTAAAGAATCTTGAGGAAAAACTTGTCGTGGTCGGAATGCAACTTCGGGTATCGCCGTGCCTTCGTGCCTGTCGATACAACGAAGTGGGTTCGTCCGATGAAACGATCATTTGCGCAGAACGCAGGCCAACATGTATCAAACGCTGTGTCAGGCCATTCGAGCCAAGTCGGTTCTGCAGATCTCCATGACCAATGGAGAGTCTCGAATCATCGAACCGCACCGGTATGGTGCGAAATCGAACAACGTCGAGGTGCTCTGGGCATTCCAACCCACGGCTGACGGCTTGGACCAGGCTCCCGCAGATTGGAAATTGATCGTGGTGTCGGAAATCGCGTCCGCCGCGACGACCGGCGCCACTTTCGCCGGCCCGAGACCCGGTTACAAGCCCGCCAACGAACGGCGCATTCGCCAGATCTTCGCCGAGCTGTAACGAAGTCGCGTCGAAGACGCCGCAGCTCGCAAACACGACCTGCGGTTTTTTTATGCGCTATCGGAACTGCACTCGACGTGCAGCCGACGATTGACCATCGCGCCGTGCGATTGATCGTGATCCCTGAGCGAATGTGCCAGCTCACGACATTGATTGCACGGAATGCCGCGACCAGAATTGCGAGCCAAGCTGGGTGTGTCGCGAGGGTGAGAGTTACAGGGATGGCAGAGACCTCATCTCTCGGAGCGAGGATGACGACGTTGAGTGATGTCGACAGACTCCGATTTTTTGGCCATTGAATTTTCCGCGCGCTCCCCGTTGTTCATTTGCGTCCGGTGGATGCGGCTGTCACACTGAGCACCTGGGAGTATTGCGCCTGGCCGCGCACTCCGCAGCTTCTTGTCGCGGTCCGGCAATCTGTAAGTATCGCTCTCGCTCTCCACTCGCCAGGGCTTCCCGTTGGTCCAGCCCCGGCCACTCAACTCGACTGCTGTCAGAAAGTAAACCGCTCATGAGAATCTGTCCTGCGTGTGCCGAGGATATTGCAGAGGACGTGGTCACCTGTCCGCATTGCGGAGTCAGCATCGAGGACTATGCCGCCCCGAGTGGCGGGGGCGGTGGAATCCGTGGCGGGAAAATGTCGCGAACGACGATGGCTCTGATCGTCGTCGGTTGCATGTTCGGGATGATGCTGTGTTGCAGCCTGTTTATGGTACCCCTGCTCTTGCCGGCCTTGCAGCAGGGACGAGAGGCGGCCCGCCGCGCACAGTGCGCCAACAATCTCCGACAGATCGGCCTGGCGCTCCACAATTATGCCGAGGTGAATGGCGCATTGCCACCGGCGTTCGTCGCCGACGAAGACGAGGCGTTTCCGGCATTGCGGGAGGTGGAAGTGAATGGCGCATTGCCACCGGCGTTCGTCGCCGACGAGAACGGAAAGCCGATGCACAGTTGGCGCGTGCTGATTCTGCCGTATCTTGATCAGCAGCTTTTGTACGACAGCTATAATTTTTCGGAGCCGTGGGACGGGCCGAACAACAGCCGGCTATTGTCGCAAATGCCGGCCGCTTATCGCTGCCCGTCGGACCCTGGCTCGACCGGCGGAACGCACACGGCATATGCGGGAGTATTCGGTGAACACAGTATTTTTCGGGGCAGCAAACCTGTGAAATGGAGAGACATCACCGACGGAACGAGCAACACGCTCCTGGTGGGAGAATCCGACGGCGCCGGTATTCCGTGGTTGAAGCCCGATGATATCGACGTCGAACTCCATCCGTCGATCGGCGACGTCAATGGGTTCAGCAGCCACCATACCGGCGGCGTGCAGTTTCTGATGGCTGATGGGTCGGTGCACTTTATCTTGCAGACCACGAATCCCCAAACGCTCAAGGCGCTGTTCACCCGTGACACAGGCGATGCGGTCGGCGCCTATTGAGCGCAGCGGATGTCGGAACGGAATCTCGCTTTCAGCCACTGCTGACTTTCAGGTCCGGCAGTGAGTGCTGGAGGTCTGCAACTCCCTTTCGTGTGACGCGCTTGTTCTGCAACACGCTGCGCAGGACCAGCCGTCGCAACTTTTTCAGCCCCTCAAGATGCGCTAATCCGACATCGGTCACGTCGGTGCCTCCCAGATCAAGCTCTTCCAGGTTTGTCAGCCGCTCGATCGAGATCAGTCCCGCGTCGGTGACTCGGGTACGACCCAGATCGAGTTTCTGCAGGTCGGTCAGCCGTTGCAGATGGGCGACTCCCGCATCGGTCACCGGCGTCCAGTTGAGGAGCAAGCCTTCCAGCTTCTTCAAATCTTTGATTTGGATCAGCCCCTCGTCGCCAACCTTGGTGCGGTCGAGGGTCAACCACTGCAGGTCGGTGAGCGCACTGAGATAAAACATCTCGGCGTCGGTGATCTGGCTGTCGTTGAGATCGACGCGGATCACTGTGTCGAACATCCGCATCCGTTCGTCTCCGAGGCCTTTCCGCACCCAGCCGGGGCCGCGCGGACTCGTTTGCACGACGCCCCCCAAGCGCTCCACCTCGCGAATGGCCCGATCCTGACGGTAGACGGGGAGCCCGAGCCGCAATGCCAGTGCGACGACGACGACGGTAATCCCCGCACCGAACAACCACGCCGGCCGAGCCAGACGGACCGGGAAACGGCGGCACAACGAGGGCGTCGGATCGGCAGTCGGCGGGATACTCGACATATTGAAAGTCTAACGGCTAAGCTAATCGCTATCTACGAGAGCATTCTGAATCGGCGGAAACAAATTGTCCGAGAGCAATTGCGAGTGTGGCGGGGTCAGAGAGTGAACGAGATGTCATGTTGCAGCCAAGTACGCGCCGAGCCACCCGGCGTCTCGTCGGAGCCGGAAACCCAGCGATGGCCCCGACGAGTCCGGACGATAAGCAGCGCGTGTGCGGTCAGGGCCATCGCTGGCGTTCAATATGAACTTCGCTGAAACGACCATCGAACGATGCTCACGCTCTCGATGTCTCACTTTATTCAATCGCTCTGACCTTGCCACACCAACCTTCGTCGCGGGACGGCCCGGTGGTCAATTGACGATGATTGCCGGCTGCCGTATGCTCGGTTCTCCCCCATCTTTTCAGGGTCATGCCATTCTCCCGAGAGCTCTCATCATGCGCCGCCGTTTTTGGTCGACTTTGACATTTTGTTGCCTGGCTACCGTGTTTCTCATCGGCTGCGGCGGCGATTCGCCCTCCGGCGGTGCGGGAGCAGGCGGGAAATCGGACGGGGGGACCGGAAAGGCCAGCGAAGGGTCAGGCGCCGCTGGCGATTTCAAAATCGTCATCCTCACCAATGGCAGCTCGCCGTTCTGGGATGCGTGCCACGTCGGTTTGAAGGACGCAGGCAAAGAACTCGGCATTCGCGTTGAATTGGTCCGCAATGACGCCACCGAAGGAGGCCAGATTCGCAGGCTCGAACAACTCGCAACCCAGAGCGACGTCAAAGGGGTCGCCATCTCGGTGCTGGAAAGTCAGGCGGCCGGTGTCGCCGGGCGGATGAAGGCCTTGCGTGACAAGGGAGTTAAAGTCATTACGATAGATTCCGATGGGCCGCGCGACGCACGCGAGGCATTCGTCGGAACTAACAATCTCGAAGGAGGACGCGAGTTGGGTAAGTTGGCGGCACAGCTCCGTCCTACAGGCGGAAAGGCGGTCGCATTTGTCGGATTCCTGGGCGCCCAGAATGCGAAGGAGCGGATACAAGGATTCAAAGAGGGGATGGGGGACAAGTTCGAGCTCGTCGATTCCATGGAAGACGGCGTCGACAACACCAAGGCGCAGAATAACGTGACGGCCTCTATTCAGAATCATCCCGACGTGAATATCCTGGCCGGGATCTGGTCGTACAACGCACCGGCGATTGCGAAAGTCATTTCGGCCAACGGTCGGCGCCAAGACTTTACGATTGTCACATTCGACTGCGAGCCGGGCGCGATTGTCGCCATGGAAAAAGGACTGATCGATGCGATGGTCGTGCAAGATCCCTATAATATGGGATATACCGGCGCCAATCTGCTGCATCACTTGATTACGGGAGACCAGGCGGGGGTCGACGAATATCTTAAGGGTGGCGACAATGTCGATACGGGACTCAAAGTGATTGTCCCGACCGAGGATTCCCCTTTGCAGAGCCGATTTCGTACGACGCTGTTCGACTTCAAATCCTGGCTGAAGGAGAAGGGATTGAAAGGGTCGTGACAGCCACTCGAAGTCAACGCTGGTGGTCCCGCCCCGAAATCTGGCTGCTCCTGGCGAACTTACTGGTTTATTTCGGCGTCCTGCTGGGCGACAAGCAGCGGAATTTCGGTTCGGCCGCCAGCCTGCAATTGTTGAGCA
>DASYAR010000432.1:0-8396 GCA_036501235.1 Planctomycetaceae bacterium | reverse complement strand
GAGCACGTAGAGCGTTCCATCGGGCGCATTGGCGAACTGGACCGGCCGAAACCAGTTGTCGGTCGAGGCGAGGAATTCAGCGTTCGGGTCTGCCCGATGGGCGGTCAAGCCGACGCCGTGAGGTTCGAGACGGGCGCGGTACACGAGATTGTTCGCCACTTCGCCGATGAACACCTGCCCGCGGAATTCGACCGGCCACGCATCTCCGCGATAAACCGTGATGCCTGTCGCCGCAGTGAAGAAGCCGGACGGCGTCCCCCCTTCGTCCGAACCGGGGATGGTACCCTGCTTCCGCAGCCGAGTCCGCAGCACGCGCCACGGCTCGACGGCACTGAGGCGCATCAGCTTCGTGAACTTGCCATCGGGGGCGATGTTGACCGCCGCCGCGGGAGCCTGCAAGTACGGATTTCGCGCCAGATACCGGCCGTCGTACATCACCAGATGCACCGGCTCGCTGTTGCCGCAGACGAAACCGCGCAGGTTCCAGTCGTCGAAACTCATGCCGTGCTGGCCGCCGCCGCTGGTCGCCTCGATCGTCATGCCGCGCGGTTCGAGCAGCAGATGCCGGCCGCGCACGTTGATCGGTTTTGGCGCAGGCGTATCGGGGGATCGGACGGCGACGACCTCGCCGCCGTCAATCCCACAGGGGATTTGAAAACGATTGTCGATCCGCCAGCGGAATGAATTGAGCATTCCCTCGCCCCCTTTGTCCTGTCCGAATCCCGTCAAGAGCTTCTGGCGAACGTCGGCCTTGCCGTCGCCGTCGGTGTCTTTGCAGAACAGGATGTCGGGCACGACGCCTACCAGGATCCCGCCGTCCCAGCACGCGACGGCTGTGGGATAGTCGAGACCATCGACAAAGATCGTGGCCGCGTCGAACCGCCCATCACCATCAGTGTCTTCGAGCCGCTTGATCGCACCTTGGCCGTGCGGTTTCGAACTGGCGTATTGATTGTACTCGGGCAGTTCGACGACAAACGCCCGGCCGAATTCGTCGAAATCCATCGCCATCGGCGATCGAATCAATGGCTCCGTGGCGACGATCTGGGCGTGAAATCCCGCCTTCAGCGTCATCGCGTGGAGCGACTCTTCCGGCGACTTCGGAGCGACCCTTGGCAGCTCGGCGGCGTAGTCCGGCTCGACTCCGTCGTTCTTCGGTTCAGCGGCCGGAAGCAACCCTGAAATCAACCAACTGCACAGACACAGACTCAACACGCGTGTTCGTTTCATGGTCGGCGTCATGATGATTGAGGATGACATTTTCGGTCGGACGCCCGGAATTGACTTAAATCGAATCGGCCACCGACGCAGCCGCGCCGTCATTGGATTATACTACGTGGGACATTTCGAGTCCCTCGGAGGAGAGTCGTGCGAGCTTTCATCGACGTCCGATCGCGCAGCGTTGGCGTGCACGGCAGGACCTGGCTGATCGTCATCGGGATCTGCCTGGTCGCGGGCGCGGGGCCGGTGCAGGCCGAGCCGCTCGATCGCCAGGTTGCCGAATGGGCGCTTTTGATGGGGGGCACGGTGCGGCTTTCCAGTCAGGCCGAGCGCATTCGCGAAATCGCAAATCTGCCGGCGGATGACTTCGGTGTGGAACTGCTGGACCTCGTCGGGACCAACATTCTACCGCCCGACTTGCAGCGGCTGATTGGTCTCACGCATCTGAAGGCCTTGAACCTGCCTGGGCCGATGTGGAACACGGGGGCCGGGGCCCGCATCGACTACAGTCGCGAGCTCCGCCATCTCGCCGGGATTCACACGCTCGAGGAGCTCACCTTCAGCTATACGTACCTCGAATCGATCAAGTTTCAAGACGAGGGGATTGCCGAGATTGCACCTTTGGGCAGCAGTCTGAAAGTCTTGAGCATCGAGAACACGAATGTTCGCGGTCACGGCCTGGCCCCATTCACGAATCTCGAAGCGCTGGATCTTGTCTACTGTCCCATCGACGACAAAGGCCTGAAGCAGTTGCAGGGGCTGGCGAAGCTGCGAAAGCTGTTGCTGCGCGACGCGGTGATCAGCGACGAGGGGCTGCAGCATTTAAGCACGTTGCGAGATCTCGAATCCCTGGACCTGGGGGGGACGAAAATCACCGATGTGGGCCTGGCCCCTTTGCAGGAGATGACGAAGCTCAAGAAACTCAACTTGCAGGGGGCCCTGATCACGGATGCAGGAATCCGGCGTCTGGCGCGCATGACCGACCTCGAAGAGTTGAACCTGTACGGCACGAAGATCACCAACACGAGTCTGGACGTACTCGCCACTCTGAAGAACCTGCGCGCCGTCGATTTGCGATATACGCGCGTGTCGCGGGCGGGAATCGATCGACTGCATGTCGCCGTGCCGACGTGCGATGTGAACTTTCGCGAGGCCTCCGTGCGGTCCGCACTTCCTGCGGGCGCGGAAAAGATAGTCGCCGGCGAAGGAGACGCAGCAGTGGCCGACTGGGTGCGGGCCATTGGAGGCCGGGCGGTCGTCCACGACGGCCAGTTGCGTGAAATCTCGCTCGCGACGACGAGCGTGACTGATGATCTGCTGCGCAACTTGAAGGGCCTCACGCACTTGAGCAAGTTGCAGCTTCAGTCTACGGAAATCGGCGATCCCGGATTGCCGCACCTGGCGGGGCTGATCAGCCTGGCGGAGCTCGATCTGAGCGGCACGGCGATTTCCGACGAAGGATTGCGACATCTCGCGGGGCTCCCGAGTTTGCGGAAGCTCGGGCTGACGCACTTGTTGATCACGGGAGTCGGACTCGAGCATCTGGTGGGCGTCAAACTCAGGGAGCTGCGGTTGTCGAGCTCGCCAATCACCGACGTGGGGCTGGCGCGGCTCTCGCAAATCGGGTCGATCCAGGACCTGGAACTGGCCTATACGGACCTCACCGACGCTGGGCTTTCGCATCTGGCGTCTCTGCCGGACTTGAAACGGCTGGACCTGGCGGGAACTGACGTCGGCGACAAAGGACTCGCTCATCTGGAAAAACTGACGGGGCTCACCGCGCTGCTGCTCAATTACACGCGCATCACCGACGGCGGGATGCATCATCTGAAAGGTCTCGAACAGTTGCAGGAGCTGGGGTTGATCCGCACGCGCGTCACCGACAAAAGCATGCCCCTCCTCGGCGACCTCTCTCACCTCGTGAGCTTGAACCTCGATTACACCGATCTGAGTAACGCAGGCCTCGAATCGCTCAAAGGACTTTCGAATCTCGAACGGCTCAGCCTCGACAGCACCAACATCACCGACTCGGGAGCCGCGCGGCTGGCGGAATTCCGGCAGCTCCGCAAATTGAATCTGTACCATACCTTCTTCACCGAAAAGGGCTGCGGGCAAATCCGTGCGGCGGTCCCCGCGTGCGAGATTTTCTGGGACCCACGTTCGAGCGACCCCAAGCGCCGCCGAAGCTGAAAATCATGAGTAATTCAAGGGCCGCAAATTTCGACGACGAGGAGCAGCAATGTTGCGAAGCATGACGTGCGGCGTGCTGGTAGGCCTGATTGCGGCCGCGGCGATTTCCGCCCGCGCAGAAGAATCGTCTGCCCAGGCCGGTTCTCTCGATGCGCGATATGCCGTCAACACCGCGGGCGAGATCACCGGTGTCGATCTGCGCGGCGTCTGGGTCACCGATCACGACCTCCAGAAACTGACTCAGTGGCCGAAGGTGGAACGCATCGATCTGGCTTACACGAAGGTCACCGACCTCGGACTGGAGCACCTCGCGGCGCTGAAGCACGTCAAGGCGCTCGATCTGTACTATGCGGAATACGTGACCGACGTCGGCATCGCGCATTTGAAATCGTGGAGGGAGCTGGAGCACCTGAACCTGCGCGGCACGAAGGTCACGAGCTCAGTCTTCGAACATATTTCGAAGATGACGAAGCTCAAATCTCTCGACGTAGGCCACAGCCGTGTCAATGACGATCTCTTTGAAGACCTGGCCAGCCTCGAGCATCTCGAGCACCTGTCGTTCGGCGGGAACAAGATGAGCGGTGTCTGCCTGCCGCTGCTGAAGTTGTTGCCCGCGTTGCATGAGCTGAACGTGTCGGGCCAGCAGCGCACCGACTCGGGGTTGTGGAGCGTCGCGTTGACCGATTTCAACATCGGGCAGATCGCACAACTCGACCGGCTCGATGTTCTCGATCTGGGGGAGACCGGCGTTTCCGACCGGGGCGTTGCCGAGCTGACCCGGTTGAAAAGCCTGCACACGTTGGATCTGAGGGGAACGCGCACCACGAGCAAGGGGATCGCGGCTCTGGCGGGTCTGCCAATGCTGCGGCACCTCAAATTATGGCAGGCCAAGGGGATCGATGACGCGGCGATCTCTTCTTTCCTCCAGATGGAGAAGCTGGAAGTTCTCGAGCTGCCGGAGACGAATGTGACTGCCGCCGGGCTGTTGCAGCTTGGGGCAAAGAAGAATTTGAAACAGCTTTTTATGGGCGGGATCGACATCACGCCTGAGCAGCTCGAATCGATTCGATCCGGCTTGCCCGATTGCCGGGTGAGCTGGTGGCCTAAGCTCAAGATCGAATACGCCGAGCGCCGCGGTCGCGGCGGGAATTGATTCTGCCGCTCGCGATGGTCGCGCCAGCCAAATCGCTAAATAATCTCGGTCAGCTTGCGGTCGGCGGTGGGGAAGCGGCCGATCCGTGCTCCGACCACCTCTTCCGCCAGCGTGAGATATAAGTCTCCTACAGTCCCCGTCAGGCGCGTGTGGCGACCGGTCTTGAGCCCCCCGGCATGTCCGGCGGCAATCATCGCCAGTCCCGCATTCTTGTGGGCATTGGCCTCGGCGTGCTCGTGGACGTACAGTGCGCAGGTGTGATCGAGCAGCGTCCCATCGCCCTCCGGGATCGACTTGAGTCTGCCGAGGAAGTAGGCAAATTCCTCGATGTGCCAGCGGCAGATGTCGCGCATGATGCGCTGGCCTTCAGGGGTTTCCACGCGGCCGTGCGTATACTCGTGGTGGCGCTCGTACGTGTATCCCAGCCACGGAAAGCGCGACAGGCCCTGGCACTTGGTCAGCATGTACGAGGCCACGCGCGTCTGGCGCGAAGCCAACGCATGCACCAGGAGGTCGGTCTGGAGTTTGGCGATTCGCGGCCAGTCTCTGAGATCGCCCCCTTCCGGTGGTTGCTCGACGACTTGCGCATATTCCGGCGGCAGGCTTGCGATCGAATGTTCGAGGCTGCGGACTGACGTCAAGTATTCTTCCAGGCGCTGCTGATCGCTGCGACCCAGCGTCGTTTTCAGCGTCTGCGCGTCATCGCTCACGGCGTCGAGAATGCTCTTTTTACGCTCGATCCAGTGCTGCTCGCGCGAGCCGAACAACCGGTCGAACAGCCGGTGCGGGAGCATTTCCGGCGGGAGCGGGCGATCTCGCCCGGCCCAGCTCATGTTGCGCTGAATGCTTTCGCCGAACGACTCCTGGCACACGCCGACTTGCAGCGAGCGATACCGGCTGTCTGTGCCGATCTGGTGGGCGATCACCTGGTCGATGGACGGGCCACCGGCGCCCCGGCCCGAAAACCCTTCTCCCGAGACCAGGCCGCTCATCGAATTGTGATGGCCGTTGCCGGGGCCGGGGAGCCGAGCGGCCGGATTATCGACGCCGCTGAGAATGTGAATGTCCTGCCGGAACCGGGCCAGCGGTGCGAGACACGGCGTCATCTCATATTCGTCGCCGTCTTGACGGGGGATCCAGTACTTCTCGATGATGCCGTTGCCGTTGAACCACAGCACGAATCGCGTTTCGATCGGCGTCGAGGCCAGGCCTCCGCCTGCCGCATAGGCGGATCCGTTGGCGTCGAACAGCATCTCGAAGGAGGGCAGCCCAATGCGGATGGCCGCTCCCCCCAGCCCCACCCCTTTCAGGAACGAGCGCCGCGACAGATCATTGCGAAATGCCATAGTTCAACCCGGGCCTTTCTGCAGGAATAATTCTGAAGTGACGACGGCGACGATCAGTTCTTTGAATCGGAAACCCGAATCGCGAAATTTTTCGAGGAGCGCGTCGATCACGGGTTGGTCGTTCGCCGTTTCTTCCCGGCCGAATGTGTAGCGAAACAATTGCTTGACGATTCCTTTCTGACACGTCCTGTTCTTCGCCAGAAATCGGCCCAATTCTTGGGGGGTCGAGAATGCCGAATCGTCGAAGCCCTGAACGTACGCCGACGTGTCGAGCTCCAGCAAAACTTCGACCGGCTGTCGGTTGCGCGCCTCGTCACCGCGGCCTGCCGAGAATTGCAGCGACATTTTCTTCTGAAAGGCGCCGATCGCATTGTATTGCTCGAACCCCAGCCCGATCGGATCGATCAGACGGTGGCAACTGGCGCACGCCTCGCTGTTCAGATGCACGGCCAGCCGCTGGCGATTCGTCTGCGGCGCCGCTTCGGCAAAGGCGGGTAACACGGCATTCACGCCCGGCGGAGGGGGAGGAATTTCCTGGCACAGAAAGTGGTTGCGGATAAACAACCCTCGCGATGTGGGTGATGTTTCGGCGGGCTTGCTGGTGAGCACCAGGAACGAGCCATGCCCCAACACGCCCGATCGTCCCGAATCGGCCGCGTAGGCGACTCGGGAATATTCCTCTGCCGGGGCCGGCAGGTCGTAAATCTGCGCCAGCGGCGTGTTCACGAATGTGTAATCGGCCGTAAAGAACTCCATGAAGTTCTGATCGTGCCAAACGAGGTGATTGAACAATTGACGCGTTTCCTCGACCATCGCGCCGGCGATTTCCGCATTGAATTCGCGGTAGCGGCGGCGGTCGCGCGTCGCCCCCAACACCCGATCGAACCGCATCCACTGTGCCAGGAATTCGTCCATCGAGCTTCGAGCCTCTGGATGTTCGAGCATCCGTCGGGCCATGCCTGCGACCTGCTCCACCGTCGACAACTCCCCGTTTTCGGCAGCTCGATGCAATTCCTCGTCCGGCATCGTATCCCATAAAAGGTACGAAAGCCGGCTGGCAACTTCATACTGTCTCATTGGGCCGCTCGCTCCCCGTTCGGCGCGGAACAGGAAATGCGGCGACTGCAGCATCGTCTCCACCACGAGTCGCGCGCCCGCCACAAAGTCGTTCGTCCGGCTCGCCTCGCGCTGGAACAACCCCAGATAGAGCTGCGTCTCACGATCAGCCAGGGGCCGGCGGAACGCCTTCAGGCCGAATTGCCGCACGAATTTCTCGGAACAGACCAGGTCGGTCGGAGACTCGGGCTGGCCACGAATCAAGCCCTGCCGGTCTCCACCGCGAAATGCCGCCAGCGCGAGCCGCTCGGCCGCTTCACTGTAGGCTTCCGCCTGCAACGGCGAGACCCCCTGTCCCTCCAATTGATTTTTGAAGCCGTGGATGAAGTCTTCTTTGGGGAATCTGTCGGCCGGCTGGGTCTGGTCTCCCAGCAGGTCGCGGACGGTGTGGTTGTACTGGCTGTGAGTCAGCCGGCGCACCGTGAGCGGCCGCAAGGCGAGTTGCTCGGCAAGGGCGATTTTCTGTCGCGCCTCGTGCACCTGTTTGTCCGACAGGCCCGCCAGGTAATTGATCCAGTTGAGCAGCAGTTTTTCTTCGTTGCTGCCAGATTTGATCCGCTCCCCGCCGGTATGCTCTTCGCGATTCGTGGGCTTCCGCAGCAATAACGATTGCTCTGGTTTCCGTCGATCGACCAGATCGATCAGTTTGAGACCGAAAGCCACGATCTGCTCGTGGGGAGCGTCCACCGCAGGGAAAGCCAACCGCGTCTCCGAAGCCACCCCATTGTCGTTGTGGCACCGATTGCATTGGACGGCATGCAGTGCCGGGTACAGCTTTTCGGCGAAGAATGATTCATCCGCGGCAAGCAGCGGGGCGACGAACGCCAGATGCGCTGCAGCGATCAACGGCGCGGATCGCAATATCCACAACTGCCATCGTCTGCGCATTGGGCTCCCCCGTGATTCACATGGGCGCTCCATCCTATCACGCCTTGCCTATTGCCGACAATTGCACCCGGGGTTTTTGGCTCCGTTGATACCGCGCGTGGTGCGACGTCATCTCGGCCCCAACACGGCATCTCGTTTGAACGCTCTGATCCCGCCACACACGCCGTTTTTGAATCGGCTCTGTTTACCGGCGTTTTGAGGATGTGAGCTATCGTCGCAAGTCGTGGCCCCCTTTCGCCGCGGCTTTATGAATTGCTATGCTCACGTGCTCCGCGGAATCGGAAGTCTTTCTCATCGGTATCTGCCTGCAAGAGAATCGAAGTCATGATTGCCAACGTCTGTTTGCTGTTTCGCCAATGCTTCTGCCAAATCGGACTGCTGACTGTCATTGTGGCTTCCCACGGCGGAGCGCTGCAGGCAGACGAGCCGGCGGCGCGAGAGGCTTTGGGGCAGCGTCTCGAGAAATTCGATCATCCCCCCGC
>DASYAR010000431.1:0-6301 GCA_036501235.1 Planctomycetaceae bacterium | reverse complement strand
CGTCCCGTCCGTTCTTATTTGGTTTCCAATCGCGCCTGGCGAACCGAGAAACTGTCGTCTCCCGAGAAGACCAGATGCAGGGTTCGGCCGTCTGCACTCATCCATTTCGTGGGAAAGGAACTGGTATCGCCCGGGCCCACGTCCCAGTCATCCGTATAGTATATCGTGGTCCACGGCCCCCAGGGCGTGGGCGCATCATAGACTCCAAACCCTCCTTGAAACCGCGGCCCGCGCGGATCTCGACTCTGGGGATGGATCTGACACCACAGATACCGTTTGAGTCCCGAATTAAACGTGACGCCCGAGCGGTAGCATTTTCCCGGATGCGAAAAGACCGAGCCCCGCTCGTTGAAGTCGCGGGACCAGCGTGCGTCGCCGTTCGCCGTTCGTTCGACGAAGAACTCGTACGCGTCGCGCTCCGCCAGCCGCGTCTTTGGGGCGCGGGCCAGCACCATCCGATCGGCCCCGTCGTAGGCCGATTCCGAATCAGGCGAATACACATAGACGTAATCGTCGCGAGCATGGGCGTAGTTCGCCCCAAAATTCAAGAAGGTCGGGCAGCCGAAACTCGTGGTCCATTTCCAGTCGGCCCAGGTCCATGTTTTTCCGTGATCGCCAGACTGCGCCAATTGAGAATTTCCGGCATTGCGAACCCAGAGAGAGAGGAGGCCGTCAACCATCAGCAGACCGCTGGCCTTCTTGCCCGCCGCGCCTGGTCCGGTTTGTTCGATGCCCGGCGATCTCAGGTTCACGCCTTGGAAATCATCCGGGGCGCCCGTGATCCGGGCCAGGCCCAGACTGAGCTTTGATTCGACGAACGGCGTAAATCCGTTCCCATCGCCGTAAGCGGCGTAGAGGTTTCCATCGTCTCCCCAGGTCGCCGGCCAATTGTCGCTGCCAGGCGCTCGGCGAACGATGGACGTCGCCGGCGCCCAGCTCAGCTTCGAGACGACCGGACTCGGCGGCGGCAGAGGAGTCGTCATCTCCAATTCATATCGATAACGGATGGGCTCATCGTTTCGGAATTTCACCGCTCCGTTGCCGGGCCACCCCTCCCACGCCTTGAAGGCAAAACCCCGCGCTCCCTCGATTTGCCGAGGGAACTCGTTCCAGTAAAACCTCGCGGCGGCAAAATCGGGAGGCAAATCGAGGCTGCGAATTCGGACCGCAAATCCTCCTCGGAGTGGAACTTCCACCGTCACCGGATATTCGATTCCTTCAGGAAAATTCAGGCCCTTGCTGTTGGTCTCGGGGAGCGGCAGCGGCCCGGTATTTCTGCCCCACACGCGCATGTCGCCCGTCACGGCATCCGGCGCGAACTTGCAATTCAATTGGATCAATTCCGGATGGCTTCCGGCAACGATCTGGTCGAACAACCATTCCAACGCTCCGGTGCAGACGATCCGATCCGGCAGAAACTCATACTCCTGCTGATAGGCCACGACGTCGCCGCGCGGCCGCGATTGATTCCCGGCCTTGCCGCTGACAATGACGACGAGCCGCTCGGCGGACTGGGCGGCGATTTTCAGGCTGTCGGGAGTGCCATGATAGGAATACGTTCCTTTGGCGACGTATGTGTCCTGTTTTCCGCCTTCTGCAGCGGCGTTATCGAAATCGACGTAGACCAGATTGCACAATCCTTCGAAGCGGCCGCCGTCCGCAGAGACGAGATTCTCTGCCGTCGCGGGAATCCTGAGCTCCGTGATGACTCCGCCTTTCCGCCGGTCGATCACCGCCTGCCACGACGGAGCGGACGATGAGACTACGGTGACGCGGACGCCGTCGTCGCGGACGACCAATCGCCCCGCGACGGCACGCTCCGGTGGTTCTGCCGCCGTCGACGCGGCGCAGTTCAGCGCGAAAAGCGCCCCCACGATGGCGCAGAATATTTGTCGCTTCATCGATCGGTCCTTGCCCTCATCGATCAGCACCGGACGTTCGTTCTGGATGTCATTCATTGTCTCGATCGAGCAGGGCCGGGTCGAGCTTGGACCGATCGACCTTGATATGTTCCTGATTGTCGAAGTGCCCCCGCATCCGTTCCTTTTGTTCCGGTTCGAAGGATTTCGGGAGCAAAATGAAATCGATCTCATTTGACCCGGGTTTCACTTCGACGGTGTCGGGCCAGATGGCGCGTCCGCACGCGATGCCTTCATAGAGTTGCTCATCGGCGATTTCCTTCTGCAGCTCAGCCAGTTGTTCCGGCGGCAGGTTGGCTTCTCTCCGACTTAATTTCCTGGACTCCGTGGGAGGCATGATGAAGATCACGAGATGCGGTCCGATCAGCGCGCCGGGCCTGCCCATGTCGTCGCCGACCGCATCCAGCTCGACGCTGAACGTGCCGTCGTCGCCGACGACCCCTCTGGCCGCCTGTCCCGGCCGATTTCGGGGACGTCCGGTTTTTCCGGGAGCGTCGATCGGCTGCAACAAGACCGTCCCTCCCACGGCGGGTTGTCCATTGCAGAGAACCGTCCCGGTGACGCTCGCCGTCGCGTAGGGATTTTGCCCGCATCCGCTAAGGGAGACGAAGACCAGGGAAAACAGGCAAACACCAGTGGCCAGTCGCCAGTTCATCCAAGACATAATTCAGGTTTCCTGCGGATGCGTCGATTAATATTCGCCGACCACGTTGCCTTCATTTTTCCAGAAGAGATTGCTGTACGTGTTGGGAAAATTTCCTTGAGTGGGCCCGGGGTTCGAAATGTATTGACTGATGAAGTGCACCGAGCCGTCGCAAAACAGGAACTGCCCACCCCCCGCGTGCAGACTGCTCACTCCGTCACGAATGCGCCCCGGATCTTTGCTGCTGTTGATGGTGCCGTTCGAATTGACGGCGGCCACGGGCAGCGACACATTAAACCCGACGTAGTCGACGAAATCGTATTCACCAAAAGTCTGGCCGGTGTTGGCATAGATTTCGGCGCCGACGGAAATGAAAGGTGTGGTCTGTGGCGTGCAGGCCTTCTCCCCGATCAGCATCGTATTGGATGCTCCGTCGAGAATGTCTTTATAACTGTAGCCCGAGTTGATCGAGAGCATGCTCACCGTGCCCACGTAGTTGCTCGTGGCAAAGGCCGCATTATTGGCCGCCCACCAGGGATTGATGCCGGGGCCGGGGTCCGTCGGACACCGAAAAGCCGGCAACGGGGTTTGCGCCAACAGGAACTGCGCACCACTCGAGGCGCAAGGCGCCGCTCCGACGTTCAGCAGATTATACAGGCCTCCCTGATCCAGATACGGCAAAATAAACGACGACCAGGTCCAACCCCCATATTGATGGGCCCCGAATTCATTCCAACTGCCATACAGCCCGGCTTTCCCCGGAGACAGGGAAAAGGGAGACGTGATCCTCGACATCTGGCCGGGCGGAAACTTGTTGCACACGTCGTGATAGTTGCTCATCGCCAGGCCGATTTGCTTGAGGTTGTTTTTGCACTGCGTGCGGCGGGCCGCTTCGCGGGCCTGCTGAACGGCCGGCAACAGCAGCGCGACCAGCACCGCAATGATCGCAATCACGACCAGCAGCTCGATCAGTGTGAATCCGTAGCGACTCGTCTTGAATCTTCGCACGATGGATCCTCCAGAGAGTAAGGACAAATAATGTCAGTTGTCGGCTCGATCGAGCCCTGACGAAAATTGACACGCGATTTAAGGATGTCGTCGAGAGTTCGCCGACAGGATTGCATGCTAGCCGAGGACCGTGTTAAATGGAATTTGTTTATTTCTATTCCGCATAAGGAAATAACTAATGGCTGGCGAGGCACTTCTCCGGCAGCGTCCCTACAAGGATCTCAGCTTGCAGCAATTGCGGAGCTTCTGCGAGGTGTGCCGCACCGGAGGGTATGCCTCCGCCGCCCGCGAGCTCTTGCTCACCACTCCCGCCGTCTGGGAACAGCTCAAGGCCCTGGAGCGGCATTTCGGGCTGGCGCTCCTGGAGCGGCACGGCAGCGGCGTGAGGCCCACTCTGCACGGCGAGCGCCTGCTGCAATTGACGCGACCCTTGCTGGCGGGCCTCGATTCGACTTTCGATTTCCTGCATCAGCGAGACGGGATCCATCCCGAACGCCTGATCGTCGTTTCGAACCTGCGCGTCCTGGTGTACGAGATCAGCCGCGCGCTCTATCAATTCCATCGCAGATATCCGGCCGTGCGCGTCGTGATCAGCTACACCGGCGGAGTCGAAATCGAATCGATGGTCCTGGAGCGCGAGGCGGACGTCACGCTGACTTTGGAACCGGGACCGGACGATCCCGCCTCGCCCGCGATCGCGTTCGAGCCGGCCGGCGAGGTCGACTATCTGCTGGTGACCCCCGCGCGGCATCCGCTGCTGCGGCAAAAGCACTTGCGACTCGAGGCGGTCGTCAAGTACCCGCTCGTGCTGGGAACTTCGGACGCCTATTCCCGGCACCGGGTTCACGAGGTTTTTCATCGCCAGAACCTGCTCCGCGATATGAAAATCGCGGCGGAAGCCAGCAGCGACGAATACACCCTGGCCTGCGTGCGGGCCGGATTGGGAATCGGCATCACGGTGGGGAACGGGAGGGGGTTATTGTATCGCGGCCTGGGCGTGCGCTCGCTGAACAACTTTTTCGGAACGGCGCGGATCGGTTTCATGTGGCGTCGCGGCGCGACCGTGCCCCCTTTGCAGCGCGAACTGGCAGACCTGCTGCGGACCAACGTCTCGAGCCTGCCCCGCGCCTGACGAATGCCTGCCGATTTGGTTAAACTACCGGCATCCGGGTTGCCAATTGAGACAGGCCTCCGCATGACGCCGAGCGAACAACTGACTTCCTTAACCGAAGACATCGCCATCGTGCAGGGGGGCCCGGCCTATCGCCTGGGCAGACACCTCGGCATGGTGCGCCCCGGCGCGCCTCGACGGCTCCTCAAAGTCGTGCTGCTGCTCTTCTTGACCTGGGTTCCACTGGCTCTGTTGTCGCTCGCTGCGGGACGTGCGTTCGGCGACGCGGTGCAGGTCCCGTTCATCCACGACCCGGAAGTCCACGCCAGATTCTTGTTCGTGGTGCCGCTTCTGGAGTTGGCCGAGATCGTCGTGGCCGTCAGTCTCGCCACGCAGGTGCGGCATCTCTACGAAATGGGGATCGTGCCCGATCACGAGAAGCCACGCTTCCGGGCCGCGCGAGATCAGGCAATCCGGCTTCGCGGCGTCTGGGTGGCCGAGGGAACGATGCTGGTGCTGGCGCTGACGATGTCGCTCGTATCCCGGCTCGTGCTCGGGTTCAGCGAGGGGGATTCGAGTTGGGAGCGGCTGGGCTCGAGGCTCACCCCGGCGGGCTGGTGGTACATGCTCGTCAGCCTGCCGGTCCTGTTTTTTTTCCTGCTGCGCTGGGTGTGGGTGTTTGTCGTCTGGTCGTGGTTTCTGTTTAAGGTCTCGCGACTCGATCTCGAATTGACTCCCACACATCCCGACCGCACGGGGGGGCTGGGATTCATCGGCTGGGGCCTGGCCAGTTTCGCCACTGTCTTGATGGCCGTCTCGGCCGTGATGTCCGCCGCTTTCGCTGATGAAATTCTGCATCGCGGGGAGTCACTGAACAGTCTCAAATACCATGCGATCGCTTTTCTGGTCACGGCCCTCGTCGTGTTGCACGCCCCCCTGCTGGCGTTCTCGGGAAAGCTGACTCGGTGCCGTTTCACCGGTTTGCTCGAGTTCGGCGCGCTGATCTGGCGGCACGACCGGGCCTTCGACGAGAAATGGCTCAAGAGGCCGCCGGATGCCCGCCAGGAGAGCATTCTCGGCAGCCAGGACGTGCAAACGCTGGCTGACGTCGCCGTCTGTTACGAGCACATCGACCGGATGTGGCCGCTGCCGTTCGACACGAAAGCCTTCGCGGTGCTGGTTCTGGCGGCGCTGCTGCCGATGGTTCCTCTGCTGGGAACGGCGATTCCGCTGCACGAGATCTTCATGAAACTCGGGGAGCTTTTGATCTAATGTCATCCTCGCATCAAAATCCGATCGAATTGCCGGACGCAGGATTGACCGCCGTCCGAGACCCCGATCCGCCGGTGCATTTCGAGTTCGGCGCTGCATCGCACGCCGGACTGCGCCGTCCCAACAATGAAGATCACTACGCCATCGTGCGCAGGACCCGTTCTCGCAAAATCCTGCTGACGAACGTCGACACCTCGGGCATTGCGCTGCGGGATGACGACACTTACGTATTGGTCGTGGCGGACGGCATCGGGGGTTCGGCCAGCGGAGAACTGGCCAGCGAGCTGATCTTGCGGATCGGCTGGGAACTGGCCAGTGCCGAACCGTCGTGGGTCATGAAGTTCCAGG
>DASYAR010000430.1:0-4856 GCA_036501235.1 Planctomycetaceae bacterium | reverse complement strand
CCGGATTCTTCCGCAACGACTTGATGCGATGCCGCTCGAAGTCGGTGGTGTACGTGATCGTGACCGAGTCTCCCGGCTTCAACCCCTTCAGCTTCTCCATGAACTCCTTGTCGTTGTAATTCTCACCGGGAGCAAACGCATCGGCCAACCCGCTCTTGGGCTTCACTTCGACCCAGAAATCATTATGGACTTTCACGACGTTGCCGGTCATCGTCCCCGATTCTTTGATAATTTGCCGTTTGATGCCGACCAGCTTTCGCGACTCCCCCTCGGTTTTGTACGTCAGTTGCACTCGGCACGCATTGAACACCGCATTGAACTTCTCTTGCAGTTTTTTGTCGGAGGCGTCGACGGCGTATTTGACCGGCTCGTCTTCGCCGTCGGCCTTGACGGTGATCCAATCTTTGTTCTTGTCGATCAGAATACCCGCGACCTTCCCGCCGTCTTTTTTCTTGGCGTCCTTCTCGGCGGCCCACGCAAGGGGATGCAGAGAGTGCGCGGGTAGCAGCACGAAAGGACTGAGCAACTTCAATAAAGCTCGGCGTCTCAACATGGCGAGTTCTTCTGGCGTGGCCTTCACGATTTAAGTCTATTTAAATCACTTTTCGGCGATCAAATCGATCGCGTCGATTCCGAAAGGATAATCTGCCGACGAGTGGTTTTTGTCGATCGACGTGAAGCGCAGCACGTAACGCGCGGCGTTAAAATCCAACGATCCCAATTCCAGCGAGCCGGAAGGAGAGACGCGACCGGAATAGAGATCGAAATCCTGGGAGTGCGCCGCTCCGGGAAGGCCGATGCGGACGATTCCAAAATCAGGGGCCGCGGTGGCGAGCACGCGCACCCGGTACCGGCCCGGTTTGCCGACGTCAAAGCCCAACTCCACGAAGCCTCCGTGGTTCGCTCCGCAGAACAGCTGTGCGCCGCCACTCCACATCGCGCCACGGAAATCTTTCATCTTCTGTGAATTCGTTTCACAATGTTGACGGGCGATCACGGGGAGCGATTCGGCCTCGTAGTGCCACGTCGGGACTTCGGATCTCTCGGAGCCGAAGTGCATCCAGAGAGAATCATTCGTGTAGGCCCGCGCGTAAGCGTACGACATTTCGCCATAGCCGTGGTCTCCCCAACCAGGGCCCCAACTGTTGCGGAACAGGAATTTTCCGCCGCCGTTTTGTTGGGGATCTTCGACATATCCCGTCACCAGGATGCTGTGCCCGTCTTCGACTTCGTTCGCCGGCAGGACTTTCAGCAATTGATGGCCCTTCTCGTGTTTCGGCCAGCGCATGCCGCAGGCCACCGGGTGCTGATTTGCCAGCGCCTCTCTGATCTCGTGAAGCTGCTGGTCGGTCAACGGATTCGTCAGGTTCCAGCGTTTGATCCAGACGACATTCCAGCGTTCGCTGAGCTTGCGCGCATCCGCGAGGGCCTGGGCGGAAGGTTTGCGATGCGCGTCGACCTTGTTGGCGTACGGCATCAACCGATCGGCGCAGATCCCCAGGCGATTGAGCCCGCAGACAGCTTCGTAAAACATCGCCTGGTCGCTTGTTTTGCCCGTCGATTTTTGGGCCGCCCAGATCAGAAACTCTTCGGACAATTGCGTGTGGGAAGCCGGCTGGCTGTGGGCGTACTCGAAGTTCACGAGGCCCGTGATCGCGAACAACGAGCACACGTCTCGGCTGCCCTGGGCGCGCGGCGGTAGCGACAGCTTCTCAAAATCAGCGGACAAGTCGACCTTGGCCGGCAGCGACTTGTCTGCGGGCCAGGCCGTATTCGCAATCACCAGCAGCCCCAGAAAGGCGAGCCACCTCAGCAGGATTTGCCGCCGGCATCGCATCAGCCCGCCGTTCGAATCGGTCTGTCTTAAATGCATCATGGATCGGAATGCTTTCGTATCGCGCCGTTGGAGTTCAGGCTTCAGCCTGCGCCGCCGGGCGCGAAACACAGAGTTGTGTCCATTCGAGCGCTGTCACATTCCTCCTATGATGCGATCGCGAGCTCGATCCGGCAAGTTCGCTGGCTGATTGAGGCGAACTGCGGCACTTGATACGATCATCTCGCATTCAGGTGGCGCGAAACGTCTTCGCGCCGGCCGGGGAGAGAATATGAAGCGATTGATCGTGATCTGCTGTGCACTGGCGCTCGCCTTCGCGCCGTGCTACGCCCAGGCCGAGGGGGAGTGGGAGATCACGCCGGAAGGGGACGCGGCGCTCGAACGCGGGCTGAAGTGGCTGGCGGCCAATCAGGGGCCGGAGGGGAATTGGGAATCGAACGACCTGGGGCTGGTCGGCATGGGGGCGCTGGCGTTTTTGGCGGCGGGGCATCGGCCCGGGCACGGAAAATACGGCCCGGCGGTCGAGAAATCGCTCGATTATGTCCTTAAGAACGCCAAACCTTCGGGCCTTTTGAATATCTCGGCTGCCCAGCGCGACATGTATAACCATGGGCTGGCGACATTTGTGCTGGGCCAGGCTTACGGCATGACCAGCGACCCGCGAATCAGCCCGGTACTCGACCGGGCGCTCAAGCTGATCGCATTTACCCAATGTGAAAACGGTGGCTGGGATTATCAGGCCCGGCGCCAGAAACGGGGGCACGATCTATCGCTGGCGGTGATGCAGGCCAAGGCGCTGCGAAGCGCCGTCGACAGCGGGCTCGAGGTTTCTCCCGAGGTGATCAACCTGGCCATCAAGAGCGTTCGGGAGCACTACCGGGCCGCCAGCGGCAAGCAGAATTTCGACGATCCCGCCGTCAGGGCCGAACCGGGGCAATTCACCTACGACGGCAATCGGAACTCACTGGCGATGGCCGCGTGCGGCGTGGTCTGTTTGCAGGAATTCGGCGAGTACGACGACTGGCGGATCGAGCGCAACATGCAGGTGCTGGTCGCCAAATTCGCGACGCTCAAGCCGGAAGGGAATCATGGCGGACAACTGCCGGTCGACGCCTATACCTTATATTACGCCGGCCAGGCGCTGTATCAGGTGGGAGGCAAGTCGTGGGAAGAATGCTATCCCAGAATCCGCGAATCGCTCGTGGCGGCGCAGCGCTTCGACGCCAATAATCCCGCTCAGGACGGCCACTGGACCGATACGCAGCACGTTTCGGGAAAACCGGGACAACTCTACGGCACGGCGGTCGGATGTTTCATCCTGGCCATCCCCAATCGCTATCTGCCGATCTTGCAGGAAGGCAAGATCGACAGCCTCAAGCGGAAGCAGGGCAATTGACAAAGTCGAATTCAGCCATGCTGGAAACACGGAGGAAGAAATGACGAATGACGAACGCCTGAAGATTCCGATTTCCGAAACCTAAAGCCTTTCGTCATTCGACATTCGCCGTTCATTTAGGCCTGCTTGAATCTCCATGCCCACATTTGTCGCCGGTTCGTTTGCTGTCGCCGGGTTGATCGCGGCGGCGGCGCCGCTGGTCATCCACCTGCTCAATCGCCGGCGGTATCGCGTCGTCGATTGGGCGGCGATGGACCTGTTGCGCGAGGCGCTCGCCCGCAACCGGCGGATCCTTCATCTCCGCGACCTGTTGTTGCTGATCCTGCGCACGGCGTGCGTGCTGCTGTTTGCCCTGGCTTTGGCCCAGCCCCACATGCAGACCACTTCCGCGGCCAGCGATCCGAATCAGCCGGTGCATGCCGTCATCGTTGCCGATAACAGTCTCAGCATGGGCTATCAACGGCTCGACGGCACGCTGTTGGAGGAAGCCAAAACGCGGATCAACGAATTTCTCGATCGGCTCCCGCCCGGCAGCCGGATCTCGGTGATTCCCGCCTGCGGATCGTCGCAAGCCTGGTCGAACGACGTCTATCGTACGACGGCCGACGCGCGCGAGGCGCTTGCGCGGATCGAAGTGGTCGACCGGCCCGCGGCATTTTCGGCTTCCGTCGATCTGGCGGCGCAAGCCTGCACATTGGCCCCCGAAGTACCGACGAAACGAGTCGTATTCGTGGGCGACCAACAACGGCTGAATTGGCCGGTCGGCGGCGCCGACACGGCCGTCAAGTCGCTGCCCGACGTGCAGATCGTCCAGATCGCCTCGGACGAGCCGCGCACGAACGCGTGGGTCGCTGATTTCCGCCTGCAAGACGACATTGCCGATGTCGAAGCGCCGGCGGTGTTCACGGGGGTGGTGCGATACGAAGGCGCTGCACCACGCAAAAACGTCGAAGCGGTGCTCACCGTCGATGGTGCGCGGGTCGCGGCGCAGACGATCGACCTGGAGCCGGGCCAATCGCGTCAGGTGCGGTTCGCGCATCAGATCGACGCGCCGGTCGAGTCGGGCGAGTTTGCGTTTATCGCCGCATCATTGTCGTTGTCTCCTGATCAATTGCCGGGGGACGATGTGAGGCATCTCATGGTACCCGTCGTCGCGGCGCTTCCGGTATTGTTTATCGACAATCTGGGGGCCGTGGCGGAAGACCCGCGCCACAACCGATACGGCGAGACGTTTCATCTGCGTCGTCTGCTGTCGCCGGTCCGCTCTCGCGACGACGCTGTTCGGCAGCTAGTGCACGTTCGGCATCTCGCGGCGCATCAGGTCGAACGCCAGCACCTGGAAGACTGCCGGCTCGTCGTCATGGCGGGGATCGAGAGTCCCCAGTCGTTGACGACGCTGTTGCGCGAATACGTCGAGCAGGGGGGACAGGTGCTGATTGCCGCCGGGGGAGACTTCGATCCGGCGGCGTGGTCTTCGCGGGCCTGGCTCGACGGGGCCGGAGTTTTGCCGTTGCCACTCGAATCGGAAGCGATCGGACGCGTCCCTGACGACACTTCCACCGAATTGCAACCGTTTTTTCTGTCGCCCGATACGATGACCGACGAACGGTTCGCCATGGCTGATGC
>DASYAR010000429.1:0-8110 GCA_036501235.1 Planctomycetaceae bacterium | reverse complement strand
GCCGTCGACAGACAACTCCACCCCATTCACGAAGCTCGAATCGTCTGAAGCAAGAAACAGCGCGACCGCCGCAATTTCCTCAGGACGACCCATCTTTCCCCGCGGGATCAGGGATTCGAACATCCGCTTCGCCTCCTCGGTTAGAACCTGGTCCTGCATCGGTGTGGCGATCGGCCCCGGGCTCAGCACGTTCACCCGGATATTCCTGCCCTTCAGTTCGTTGAGCCAAGTGCGTGCGAATGAGCGCAACGCCGCCTTGCTCGCCGAATATACGCCGTAACCCGGAAAACCTTTCACCGAAGCAACTGACCCGGTCATGAAGATGGATCCGCCATCGTTGAACAGCGGCAACGCCTTCTGAACCGTAAACAGAGTGCCGCGCGTATTCAGGCCGAAGGTCGCATCGAAGTGCTGTTCGGTAATCTCGCCCAGTGGGACGGCTTCGCCTGTGCCAGCGCTCGCGTACAGGACGTCGATCTTGCCCTTTTCCCGCTTGACTGTGTCGAACAGACGGTCGAGGTCGTCGAGATTGGCGGCGTCGCCGCGCACGCCTGTCACGTTCCGGCCAATCAGCTTGACGGCCTCATCGAGCGACTCCTGCCTCCGGCCCGTGATGAAAACGTAGGCGCCTTCTTCAACGAACCGCCCGGCGCTCGCCAGCGCCATGCCGCTCGATCCACCCGTGATAACTGCAACCTTACCGTTAAGCTTTCCCATGACTTTCTCCTTATTGTGATGTCGGACATTTCGATTCCCATTTGCACAAACGCGGCGTATAATGGATCACTGATCCAGATACGCTTTGATTATTCGGATCACTGATCCGTTTGTCAAGGGGATTTATGCGAGCCGACGCCAGAAAAAATTACAGCCGTCTACTCGCGGTCGCGCGCGACGTCGTCACCGAGCATGGTGCCGACGCTTCCATGCGAGATATCGCCCGCCGGGCCGGCGTCGGGTTGGCCACACTGTTCCGCCATTTCCCGACGCGAGAAGCCTTGTTCGGAGCGTTGCTGTGTACGAAAGGGGACGCACTGACGCAGCGGGCAGCCGAACTCGAAACGTCGAGTCCACCCGACGAAGCACTGGTGTCCTGGTTTCGCGAAGGGGTGGAATTCACTCATACCTACGGCGGCGTTTGCGACTTGATGGCGAGCGCCCACGCGGACCCGGATTCCGCGCTCCATGCTTCAAGCACAGCGCTGCACGATGCGGGCGCGCGACTACTGCTCCGTGCTCAAACCGAGGGAACGGCGCGCGCCGATATGGATGGGGAGGACCTGTTCGCACTGATGTCGGCGCTCGCCTGGCTCGCCGGCCAGCCCGCGTTCGCGTCACGGGCGGACCACCTCGTTCACGTGATTACGAGCGCCATCCTGACAAATCGGCCCAGGGACGATTTCAAGAAGGCAACGTGTTGAATCAGATCGGTGATCGGATGCTCGAGGGTACCGCCCATCTCTGCCCACGCATCACGCCCGACGGCAACATGCTCTACAAGGCCACCAAGGATCGTTCCCAGCGCTGCCCCGAGCCCGCAGTTCCCCGCTCAGGACTCGGATTGAGGCGTGAAAGCGGCTGCGTGCCGGCGAACGAATTCAGCGGCCGAAATCGGTGCGCGGCCGACCAACTGCTGGAACGAGTCGTTCATGCGGTCGTAGCGGTTGTCGCGATTCAACTGGCCCATGGTGCTCAGGTGTGCGATCAAATGCTCCGACAGTCGAGCCTCCCGCAGCTTGGCTTCCCAGGTTTGTGGGGGCACGTTGACGTATTGGATGGTGCGGCCCAGAACGCCACTAAACTCCTGCGCATACTGTGCCATGGTCAGTGACTGGAGACCCGTCAGATCATAGAACTTGCCGATATGCGGTGCGGGTTCGGCCAGCACAGCGGCGGCGGCGGCCCCCACGTCGGCACCGGCGAGAAGCGCGGTCTTGCCGTCGGCGAACGGCAGGCGGATGACGTTTTCCTCGCGGATTCCCTTGACTCCCTGCACCAAGAACATGCCGTCGAAGAAAGCGGTCGGACGCAGGTAGACCACCGGCAGACCCGACCAGCGCAGCATCTGCTCTGCGAGCCACTCCTGCTTCTGTTGGGGACTGCTTGTGGTCTCCGTCGCGCTCATCTGCGACACCGTCATCTGTGACAGATTGACGAAGGCCCTCACGCCGAGGTCCTTGCCAGTGACTGCAACGTTGGTGGCCGCCTCCAGGAAGTTGGACGAGATCGACATCGTGAAATACACCGCTGAGCAGCCTTGCATGGCCGCCCGCACAGCGATGATGTCGAGCATGTCGGCGACCACGATTTCGGCCCCCATGTCGCGTAGCCTGTCGGATCGGACGTCCAGCTTGCGCACCATGGCGCGTACGTGATGACCTTGTTCAAGCAGGATCGCGATGGCCGCGTGTGCGGTCGAGCCGATGCCGCCGGCGGCGCCGGTGACGAGGATGGTTTCATGGGACATGATTTTGTCCTTGTTATCGAAAAAAATGAATAATAAATACGAACGATGCCGTACGCTCAGCTCGATTTGATCACTTAGCCAGTCAGGCAGGTCAGTGTCGTTGCCGCGACGTCCACGCCAGTTTTGTCCTGAATACGCTCACATCTCGGGTGCGTGACGGTCCTTTGCGAACTTGTTTATGGGATCACGAAAACGCCGCGCGGTTACGTTCGATGTACTCATCGACAGTACGCGGCGGGTGGCCGGTTAGCTGTTGCACGGTATCCGTCGGCGTCGCGTAGAGATTAGATCGGTTGATCTCGTCCAATCCGAGCAGGAGCTCGACGCGCCATGGTGCGAGACCGCTCGCCTCGAGCTGCGCGCGCCGCTCTTCGATCAATAGGGCATCGTAGCGGATCGGTCGCCCGAGCACTTCCGTCAGGCGAGCGGCGACTTCTGGCCATGTGAGCGCGAATGGCCCCGTCAAGACGTGAGGACTTCCGCGCTTCGAGGGGTCGGTAAGGACGGCGACGGCGGCATCGACGACGTCGGCCGAGTCGATCAGGGCGTTGCGGCCGTGTGGGGCGCTGCCCCACCATCGGCCAGACTCGCGAATCGACGGCGCGGCCAGCATGAGCACGTCGGCGAATGTCGATGGTTTAAGCAGAGTGTGTGGAAGGCCACTTGCCCTGAGATATGACTCGATGGCAGCATGCCAGCGGAGAACCGAGGCCACACCATCGCTTCGTGCGTCGGCGGCCGACAGGTTCACGAGATGCGGCAGACTCACTTCAGTCGCAACGTCGATGAAACCTTGCTCGAGCTCCACCTGTTGGAGGCTGCTACCGAGCGCTAGGAAGGCTATGTCGATGCCAGCGAGCGCCCGCCGCACGCCGTCGCGGTTGGCGAAGGCGCTCTCCATGATCTCCATGGGAAGGGGCGCACCTCGGTTGTCGACCAGCACGTCACGAGCCTTCGCTGCGTCTCGCACCAGCGCTCGGGGAGGCTCCCCAAGGTCGCAGAGCGCCGCGGCAACACGCCGGGACACGCGACCACCGGCAGCGACTAAAAGAGTTTTTGGCATGATCGTTCACTATCTTCGCTCGTGAGAACCCTTGCGCCGATTGAGTAGTTTCGCGCGGTCACCTTGCTGTCGGCTTTGATGACTCTGGTGGCAAAGGAGCCAGCCGAAGTCAGTGGCAAGGCACTAGCCGTCGGCTCGCCTTCGAGCGCCATACGCGTGTCCGCGATCCACCACGCGAAAATCGCGCGGTGGTTTAAGCGCAAAGTGTTGGCAGTTGTGCGTGCGGTCTTAAATCAGGTTGATCGTGACGTCAATGTTGCCACGAGTGGCCTTGGAGTACGGGCAGTATTGGTGTGCGGTAGCCACCAGACCTTGCGCAACTTCCCGGTCGAGACCCGGCAGCCTGACATTGAGGCGGGCCCGAAGGGCGTAGCCCCCGTCGTTCGTGCCCAGGTCCACCTCGGCGTCGATGGCACGGTCCGCGGGCAGGGAGACTTTCGTCTGGCTGGCTGCCAATGCGATCGCGCTCATGAAACATGCCGACCAGCCAGCAGCAAACAACTGCTCAGGGTTGGTGCCGTTGCCGGGTGCGCCTGGTGACGACAGCTTGACATCGAGGCGCCCATCCGAGCTGCGTGAGGCTCCGTCGCGGCCGCCAGTGGTGTGCGCCTTGGCCGTGTACAGTACTTTTTCGATTTGTTCCATGACATTCTCCTTTTCGAGGCGAGTGAGGACCGTATTTGTGCGGCATGGCCAGCTGTGCATGGCCGAAGCCAATTGCCATCCATCAGGGAATACAAGAGGCGCGAGCAATTCTTACAAGGTAAATCCGGTACAGATATAGACCGACCATATTCTGATGAGCGCAGGTCTAGGTGAGAGACGGAGCGGCCAGCGTCGTCCTGCCGTGGCCCGTTCCGGCGCGGACCTGGCTAGGAGCCGCGCGCCGTAAGCATCGGCGCGGCTGCCTTAAAGGTCAAGGCTGCCGTTTTGCGCGATGGTCCGGGCTGCTCAGAGACCATCATGTCCTCGACGACGGCATGGTCGTAGATGACGAAATTGTAAATCCACGCCTGATGCCGCAGGACCAGCGACTCTAGGGCAGCACGACTCCCTGCTGGACCTGTTCAACCAGCTCAAGATCGTCACACACGTCCTCGACGATTTCCGTAAACGGGTTGACCATGGCTCAGATCCTTTGTGCGTGGATCACACATCATACATTCGGCCGAACGAAAACACTAAGTTTCTTGTAAGACTGACCGAAACAGGCTGTGAATTGTTGGGATCGAAATCGAGATTTCGTGTAAGGTAGGCTCTCGGCCTCGGTAGGCCACCTATGAAGTGAGTCGATCAACCAGACAAAACCATAACGAAAGAGTTTTTGCATGTCGAAAAACCTCAGCGGCAAGGTGGCACTGGTCACAGGCGGATCACGTGGAATTGGCGCGGCAACGGCGAGGGCGCTGGCAGAAAACGGAGCGGACGTGGCAATCAGCTACTCGGCTTCACCGGACAAAGCCGAGGCCGTCGTCCGTGATCTCACCACCAAGGGCGTCCGAGCCGTAGCGATCAAAGCCGACCAGGCGAGCACGGCAGAGGTGGAACGACTGGTCGCAGAAGTGGTCGAACGGTTCGGCCGGCTTGACATACTGGTCAACAATGCAGGGGTCTTCGTTGCAGGCGCCCTGGGTGATCCGTCAGTCGATATGGCCCAGCTTGATCGACAGTTCGCGATCAATGTGGGGGATGTGGTGACCGCCGTTCGCGCCGCGGTGAAGGTGATGGGCGAAGGGGGTCGCATCATCTCCGTCGGGTCTGGGCTCGGAACGAAAGTGCCGTTCCCGGGAATCGCCGACTATTCCGCGACGAAGGCCGCCGTGGCCAACTATACGAAGGGCTGGGCGCGCGATCTCGGACCGAAGGGCATCACCGTCAATGCGGTTCAGCCCGGCCCGATTAATACCGAAATGAACCCGGACAACACTGACTTCGCGTCGATTCAAAAGGCAAGCACCGCGCTGGGTCGCTACGGCCGGCCGGAGGAAGTTGCCGCGGCGATCGCTTTTCTGGCAAGCCCGCAAGCGTCCTACATCACCGGAACGACGCTCGACGTCGACGGTGGATTCAACGCCTGATCAGTGAATACCCCCCTCCCACTGTCGAAAGGATACATCAGCCATGCCAATTCGATCGAAAACAGAGCCTGCAAAAGTGACCGCAAGTGAATGGCTGAACTCAGGAAGTCAGTTACGTGGACTGCTTGAAGGCAAGAGCTTGCAAACCAACATAACGCTTATTCGCTACGCCACTGACGTCGTGGGCGAAGGCCCCGCTCTTCACGTACACCCGTACGACGAAATCTTCACCATCACGGAGGGTCGAGCTCGATTTACGGTTGGCGACAAGGCAATTGATGCCGCAGCGGGTGACGTCGTATTGGGACCTGCCAACATTCCTCACGGCTATCAGAATCTTGGGCCAGGGCGGCTTGATTCGCTGGACATTCACCTCAGTCCAGAGTGGATTCAATACAACCTCGCTTCGGCATGGGACCAAACAAGCGTCCTGATTTCGGCGGACTCAAAGGTGAAAACAGACTGAAGTTAATCCAAAGCATATTCCGCTTCGAATGTGCGACGACGGTCCCTATGCCGTACAGGGGGAGTGGGTATAGAAAGTAGTTTTGCTACTGTGCTCTACCACAGATTCCTGCGGTCGCAGCGTTGTCAATCGGCACCGTCGACGACTGTCAATTTTAGGCATCCCCAGTTGTCACGTTCGCTCACCGGGCCTGTCGAAGATACGTAGGCGTTCCGCGGACTGTAGAATGGGCACTATGTTCAGAAGGGAGCCGGCATGGTCAACCCGTTCATTGAAGTCGCTGGTGGCGATGCAGACATCCAGCTCGTCGAGCAGGCCAAAAATGGTGACCGCGCGGCGCTGGAGAAGCTGGTCCTGCGCCACCAGGCGTGGATTTACAACATCGCTGTCCGGATGGTCTTCAATCCGCACGATGCCGAGGAAGTGACTCAGGAGGTGCTCGTTAAGATCATCACGCGGCTGAGCACGTTCAAGGGCGAGAGCGCATTTCGCACCTGGCTCTATCGAATCGTCGCCAACCATGTCCTGAATATGAGGCGCGAGCCCGTCGAGACTCAAGTGACGACCTTCGCGGACTACGGCGCGGCCATCAACCGCACTCCCGATCTCGATCTGCCAGATCCGAAAAGCGTGCCCGTGGAGGTCCCGCTCCTGGTCGAAGAAACCAAGAACGCCTGCACGCTGGGCATGCTGCTTTGTCTCGACCGCAAACAGCGGCTGATTTTCATTCTCGGCGCAATTCTCGGGGCCAGCGATGCCGTGGCCGGCGACGTTCTGGAGATGACTCCCGACAACTTCCGCCAGTCCCTGGCGCGTGTCCGCCGGGACTTGCACAGTTTCATGAACAACCAGTGCGGTCTGGTCAACGCGAGCAACCCCTGTCGTTGCGCCAAGAAGACGCGGGGCTTCATCGAGGAGGGGCATGTCAACCCCCACGATCTCCTCTTCGTTCCCGAGCATTTGCAGCGTGTTCGTGATGCCGCCGCAGAAACGGTTCGGGAAATCGAGGATGTGGTTGAGCAGCAGCACGTCGCGATTTATCGCCACCATCCTTTTCTTCAGCCGTCGGACCAGACCACGTGGCTGCGACGCATCCTGGAGAATCAGCAGGTTCGCGCGGCCTTTCATCTGAATTGAAGAAATCTCGTCCGCGAGTTGTCACGGTCGGTCTCTGGTTGTGTCCATGAGATAGAGGCGGCGAGGCCGCCGAGTTTCTCAACTCCCGGAGCGATGATCATGACCCCCAATCTCCCAAGGCCCATCGCCGCCTATTTCGCGGCCGACGCAGGCGACAGCCAGAAATTCTCTGAGTGCTTCACTGGCGATGCAGTCGTGAAGGACGAGGGGCACACATACAACGGCAGCACCGCAATCCGGCAATGGAAGGAGAGCGCCTCGGCAAAATACGCGTACACGTGCGAGCCTCTCGCCTGCGAGCATCAGGGCGGAAACACTGTCGTCACGAGCCGGCTGACTGGCAATTTTCCAGGCAGCCCCCTGAATCTGCGATTCTTCTTCGCCGTTGAAGGGGACAAGATCGCGTCGCTGGAAGTCATCCCCTGTGAGCCGAGTGGCGATAGCCGAGCGAATGACAGCGAAGCGCTCATTTCGATCGTCAGAGAGATGACTGAATCCATGACCGGAGCCCAAAGCACACGACACTGGTCAGAGGATGCCCTGTGGTTCGACATCCCCCCCTTTGCATCGCGTGGTATTCAGCCCGCATTGCAGTTCTTTGACAGAGTGTTCGGCAGTTTTCAGTCGTGCCAGGTCGACATTCTCGAAATGGACGTCGTCGTGAACGGCGACATGGGCATGGTCTGCACGATTCAACGCGTGAATGTGGTCCTCAAGAACGGCGACGCGAAGCGCCTGCTCGTACGCGAAACGGACTGTTTTGAAAACCGAAACGGTGCGTGGAAGCTGATCCATCAACACGCCTCCGTCCCATCTGGCGAAGACTGGGACGGCCAAATCGTCACTGCCTAGCCGTATTTTATCGCGACTTGCGTCGACCCGGCGCTAGAGACGCCTTC
>DASYAR010000428.1:0-21606 GCA_036501235.1 Planctomycetaceae bacterium | reverse complement strand
CCAGCCGGAAATTCACCCTGTCACCCGAAAGTTTTCCGGCAGCCGCACAACCTGCTGCAATCCCGAACGACAGGCCGGCCAGCATCAGACTCGTGCCCCGATCGTCGAGTTGAAGCTGATTTTTTCCGAATTCATTGACTGACGGCTGAACGATTCCCGCGACCAGCCAGAATAAAGAAAAAATGATCAATGCCGTGAGCAATGGCTTGTCGCGCTTCAGCACGGCGACGGTTTCTGCGGAGACGGCCAGGCTCGACCAGCGGAACCGCAGTCCGGGATGCGCGATCGGCGTCTTGCGCACGAAGATCGAGGTCACAACCCCTGCCGCCGCGACACCCAGAAACGCGGCGCTATAGCCCCACTCCTTTTGGTCCCAGATCGGACCTTTCACGTAACCGGCCGCTCCCATGCCGAAGATGATTGCCAAAAAGGTTGTCATCAGGAAAATGCCGTTGGCCAACGAGAGGTTCTTGTCGCGGACGATTTCGGGCAAAATTCCATACTTGGCAGGACCGAAGAAGGCGCTGTGAGTCCCCATCAGGAACAAGACGACCATCATCAGCTCGAATCGATGACCCAGGAGGGCCGCGGCCCCCAGCGCCACGATCAGCACTTCGATGATCTTGCAGAGCACGACGATGCGGCGCTTGCTGGTCCGATCGGCCAGATAACCGGCGAATCCGGAAAACAGCACGAACGGAAAGGCGAATGCCGCCTGGGCGTATTTCTGATAGTCCTCGCCCTGTGGCGCCACGTCGATGCACACCAGCAGCGCCGCTTCTTTGTAGAGGTTGTCGTTGAAGGCTCCCAGAAACTGTGTGGCGGTCATGCCCCAGAATGAACGGTCGCGCCACAGCGATTCGGGCAGATCGCCGGTTTCCGAGTCGAGTTCTGCTGCCATGCCTTGCCTGTTTTCCTGGAGGACCGAAATCGACATCCTGGGTGCGGGGATTGTACGTCGAGCCCGCGCAGACGTCATCCGTCAGGTCGCAAGTGTCTGGCGATAAACCAGGCCGGTTATCACGGGCCTCCCGAAGCGTTTTCTTTCCGCTCGGGCCGGGATTGACCGTCCCAGGTGAGGATTGCTCCGTCCGACAGGGCCGCGCGGAGTTGCTGGCCGTCGGTGGTCCAGGCCAGTGCGCCCACGCGGGGCTTCACATCCGACGCGGCATTGGTTAGCGGCAGAGCAAGAATTTCATGGCCCGTTGTCAGCTCCCAGAGTTTGACCTCGTCCAACGCGGCGGTGGCAATGCGCAACTGGTCGGGACTGATCGCCGCGGCGTCGATCTGGTCGGACCGATGTCCCTGAATCGTCGCCACCAACTGGCCCGTGGCAACATCACTGAGCGTAACGGACTTGAACGCGGATGTGACCAGCAGATTGCCAGCGGGGCTGAATTGAAGCAGAGAGCTCGTCGCGGATTGCAGCACGCCGGGATGATTCCCGGAGATTTCCGTTCCCGCCGCGACGTCCCAGATTTTGACGCCGCCACCCCCGACCGACGCCAGGCGCTTGCCGTCTCGGCTGAACGCGAGTCGAAAGACCCCGCCCGGATGCCCGCGAAGAGACGCTCGCTCTTTGCCGGTGTTTGCGTCCCAGACCTTGATCGCCACCTGGGCCCGCGGCAAATTCTGGAACTGTCCCGTGTGCCTGGCCCGAGTGAAATCCGGTGGCTCGTGCGCCGATGCCGCCAGACGTCCCTCAGGACTCAGGGCGAGGGCGACAATCTCGCCGTCGGCGGCGCGGATCGTGGATAACGGTTTTCCCATGTTAATGTCCCAGACTTTAATATCTCCCTTGCGGCCGCCCGAGACCAGCCGCGCGCCGTCCCCGCTGAACGCCAGGCAATTAGTGCCCCTGTCATGGCCGGGCAAGGTGCGGCGAACACTGCCAGTCTTCGCGTCGAAGAGGGTCACCGTCTTCACCGGCCCGGTCAGGATATTCACGGTATTCCTTTGTCCGTACGCAAGCAGTTCGCCATCAGTCGACAAGGCGACAGGATCGGCCAGGACGACTGGCCCTGCTTGTCGCGAGACCTGCTGACCGGCAGTCGCGTTCCAGAGCTTGATCGTATTGTCCCATGAACAACTGGCGAGCCGTCCATCCGGTGAAAAAATCACGGCGTTGAGAGGCTGGAGGTGGCCGCGAAGCATGCCCAGTGGCCTTGGTTGTTTCAGTGTCCATGTCTCGATCGTGGTTGTGCCGAACGGACCGCACGCCGCCAATATTGTGCCGTCAGGGTTCAGGGCGATGTCGCCGACAGCGCGGCTGGGAGTCAGGGCCGACACTTCACTTCCGGTTGCCGATTCGAGCACGCGGATGAACTGGGCGTCGCGCGGCCGATCGACGCCGCCGATCGCCAGCCGCTTGCCGTCGTTGCTGAATGTGAAACTGCGGATCGTGCCCGGCTCTTTCGTGGGAATTTCCTTCCAGTTTGCCGTATCGAACAGCGCCAAGAAGTTTTCCGGTGCAGCGGGGTGCAAGCGTAACGACGTGTTCATCTTGAAACTGAGTAACCGCGATCCGTCCGGGCTGAACAGAGCCACGAATCCGTGTCCCTGTGGATGGAAGACCTCTTCGCCGCTGGCGACGTCCCACACGACCAAGTCTTCATTCCGCGGCGGTTCGGTCAGTGGCAGCAATCGCTCGCCATTGCGGCCATCGGCACGGGCGGCGGCCAGCCATTTCCCGTCCGGGCTCAGCGAGAGCGAACCGACGGAGCGAGGCAGCTTGGTGAATTCTCGCTGGAGCTGTCCCGAGTCGGCATCCCAGAAACTGATCGCACCTGAACGATCGCCGAGAACGACCGTCTTGCCATCCGCGCTCAAATCTCCGCAGGTGAACGGTCGTTGAGAGCGAGTCAGCGTCATTTCTGACAGAGGCTTGTTTGTTGTCATGTCCCAGACGCGAACGCCGGCGTCCCCCGATTGTGCGAAGGCGGCCATTCGCTTGCCATCCGCGCTGAATTTAAGGCTGCTGGTGAACTGGCCATTGCCGGGCAGGTTGACGAGTTCGGTGTGATGCAGTCGGTCGAGATAGCGCCATTCCCAGCCGCGGCGATCGAGCGGGCAGTCATCCAGAATTCGTCGCGATCCGCTGAGATTGTCGGCGATCCAATATTGCTGGGCGAGGCTGATGCGATTGAAATACAGGGCCGCTTCGGCCTCGCCGCGAGCTCGATCGGCGGCTTGTCGCTGGTCTTCCGCCGTTTGCCGCGCTTGCTGCATTTGATCGCGGGCTTGTTCGGCACTCTGTGCGTGGTCGCGCGCCAACTGTGCCTGCTGAACCGCGAGCTGGCGTTGCTGTTCGGCGAGTTCTTTCTCGTGTAATGCGGTCTGTGACATCTCGTCGGCCCGATCCCGCTGCGCGCCGGCCTCGTGGGCATTCTGTTGCGCAACTTTCGCATTCGAATTCGAGATCCGCTCGAGTTGCCAGGCGACGGCCATTCCGACCAGCAGCACCAGGTAGATGGCAGCAATCAGCCCCGCCACCAGAGGATTGCGTTTGCACCAACGCCACTCCCGTTCGATCCAACCGACGGGCCGGGCCAGAATCGGTTCGCCGCGCAGGAACCGGCCGAGCTCCTGGGCAACGTCGGTCGCGCTTGCATAACGGCGCGCCGGTTCTTTCTCCAGGCACTTGAGCGCGATCGTTTCCAGATCAAGCGGCACTTGCGGATTAAGCTGGCGGGGCGCAACGGGATCTTGATTGAGCACTTGCAGCAGTGTGTCGGTAGGGCTGGCGGCCTGAAACGGAGGGCGGCCAGTGACGAGGCAATACAGGAGCGCGCCCAGTGAGTAAATGTCGGAATGCGGGCCGATCTGCTCGAGCTTGCCGGCGGCTTGTTCAGGCGGCATGTAGCTGGGTGTTCCGAGAATTTGTCCCGTTCCCGTCAGTCCAGAATCCCCCTGCGTCTGTTTGGCCAGGCCGAAGTCGGTGACCTTGGGCTGTCCCTGGCCATCGAGCAGCACATTGGCGGGCTTGATGTCGCGGTGGATGATCCCTTTGGTGTGGGCATATTCAACCGCCTCAGAAACCTGTCTCACGAGTTGGGCTGCATCGCGCGGGGGCAAGGGGCCGTTGGCCACTTTCTTCGCCAGGCTTTCCCCTTCGACGAATGCCATGGAGAAATAGTGCTGGCTGTCGTGCTGCCCGATTTCAAAAATCGGCACGATGCCCGGATGATCGAGGCTGGCTGCCGACTCGGCCTCGGCGTAAAAGCGTTTGACGTCGCTGTCGTGCGCCAGTTGCCCGGCCAGAATCATTTTCAAGGCGACGACGCGGTTGAGGTTCACTTGTCGCGCCCTGAAGACGACTCCCATGCCGCCGCGGGCGATTTCGTCGAGCAGTTCATAATCGCCGAAATAGCGGATCGTCAGACCCGACTGTGCGGGAATGGCGTGCGACACACCGAGCAGTGTGGGGGTATCGGCCGCCGCTTTGAGGGGCACGGCCAGGCGGTCGATCGAATCGTGATTGCGAAAGAATGAATTCAGGTCGTCGGCAAGCTCCGGATGGGCGGCGATCAACGATTGCCGGTCCAGTGGCTGGCCGCGCTCGACGGAATGCAGATAGTCGGCCAGCAAACGCTCGAGGAGAAGTTGGCGATCGGAGGCGTGCGACGGATCTGAATCAGACATGAATCGCTCTCTTGGGGGCATTGGGCGCATTTTTTCTGAGCGGACGCGAATTGCGTCAGGCACAGCCTGACTTACTGGATTGCATCAATTCGCGTAGTTTTTTGAGGCCACGGTGGAGCAGGCCGGCGGTGGCGGCGTCACTCCGGTCGAGCTTGCGGGCGGTGTCGCTGAGCGAGCAGCCCTGCAAGTGATGCAGCACGATCGCCTCGCGTTGCAAGTCGGGCAGTTGCGTGAGCGCGTCGGCGAGAATCAACAGATCTTCACTTCGCGAGGCCTGTTTGCTGGGCGACGATTGATCGGCGGCCAGCCAGTTGGCGAGGTTCGCCGAAGAGGCTTCCAGGGCCGCGTCGATCGATCGTTCACGGGCGACATCGCGTTTGGCGCGGCGCAGGTTGCGCAGCGCGTCGGCCAGATTGTTGGCGAGTGCCTTGCGCAGCCAGGCAGCCAGTTCGGCGTTTTCGGTGCCCAACTGGTGCCATTTGGCGTGGGCGTCGAGCAGCGTCTGCTGCACGAGATCCGAGGGATCGATTCGGGCGTGCCAGCGCTTGTCGAGCTGCAGCCGCGCCAACAGCAGCAAATACGAGCGGTATTTCTCGAATTGGGCCTGCATGGAGGTCCTGTGCACAATCACGCGCAATGAGTTTGTCGGCCAGCCACTGGGAATAAGGCGACAAAGCTGGGTCCATTATGCGCGCAGCGCATAGAAATTCCGCAAAATTCATCCCGGAGCGGCAGAAACATGCGCGACGCGGGAGCGTCGACACGGCCATTCCCACGCAGAGCGTGGGAACGAGACGGCTTCAATTCTTCTGGCCGACGCAATACAGGTTGCCGTTCGATCGCAGATAGATTTGCCCGTCGCAGATCGCCGGTGTGGCGTCGAAGGAGCTGGAATCCCCAGCGAACTGATTGCGGGCCAAGAGATCGAACGTCGGTTTGGCGGCGATGACGAAGACGCCGCTGGTTCGGCTGACGGCGAAGATTTTATCATCGGCCGCCGCTGTCGATGCATAGAATTGCAGTCCGCCTCCCCCCGGTCCGCCGCGGCCACCCATCCCTCTCCGGCCGCCACGTCCACCGCGTTGTCCTTCGGGAGGCTGAAATGCGGCTGGCCGAACCGGTACTTCATCAGTTGGCACCCGCTGCTTGTAGTCGATTGCACCCGTCTCTGCATTCACGCAAAACGCGATTCCGCCCCGATCGCCGACACCGAAAAGATGGCCTTTGTACAGCACCGGCGTGGGAACATTGGCGCCCGCCTGCTGGCGGCGCCACAGCACATGACTCTGGCCGACATCTCCGGACCCGCCTCAACGAACCGCAATGATTGCGCTCTGGCGCGCCCCCGAAACGTAGGCGATTCCCTTCCCGGGAATGACGCTGGGACAGGTGTAGTCGTCCAGCCCCGCACAATGCCACAGCTCTTTGCCATTCGACGGATCGAGTCCGGAAATGCGTCCGGTCGAACTGATGACGAGCTCGCGTTTGCCGGCGTCGGTTTCAACCAGCGCGGGGGTGCTCCACGATCGGCCGTCGGTCTTGAATTTCCATATTTCGTCGCCGGTCTCCTTATTGAGACCGATGACCCGGCTACTCTCGATGGCCGCATTGACGATAACGACGTTGTCGAACAAGCGCACCGAACTGGCGGAACCCCACTGGTCCGTTCCGGTTCCCACGGCGTGCTTCCACAGCGGCTGGCCCTCCATATCGAATGCATGGACTCCGGCCGTTCCCAGGAAAACGTAGATCCGTTTTCCGTCAGTGGCCGGGGTGCTCGAGGCGTAACCATGTTGACGCATCTGACCCTGATAATTGGCTTCGGGCGATTCGCTGCGAATGTCGGCCTTCCAGACAAGGTTGCCGTCTTTCCGGTCCAGACAAAGCAGATGCCGGACCAGATTCTTGGGTGAACCTCCGGCATCGTCGCCGGTCCCATACCCGCTGTAACAGGTGAGATAAACGCGATTCCCCAAGATGATCGGGCTGGACGCCCCTGGGCCAGGCAGCTTGGCTTTCCAAAGCAGGTTCGTCTTCAGGTCCCAGTGATCGGGAAGCCCTGCGTCGGCGCTGACGGCAGACCCCGATTCGCCGCGAAATTGCGGCCAGTCTTCAGCCGCGACGGGTGACGCAGACAGTACCAAAAGAACCAAAGTCGCAATCCGGTGCGGCATGAGACGTGCTCCGAAGATAGGATGAACCATAAACTTAACACCAGAGAGCGGCTGGAGTTTCGGAAGAAAACGCGGTCGACGCAGGTTCAGGAAGTTTCCTCCATAGCCGCGGCAGTGAGCCGGTCGGTCTATTTCCGCTCGCATCCGGGTGATTGACGAGTTTGACGTGGAATTTCGATTGAACGGCTCGTCTGGACGCGCGCCGCGCCACCAGCCGTGTACCAACGAAATCGTTGATGCACCGGCCGGCTCACGCCGGCCGCTCGCAGGCCGCTCGCAGGCTTTCCTGGTGCGGGCCGCGATGGCTATAAACCCAGCGCCTGCCTGTAATACGGGATCGTCTTCTTCAATCCTTCTTCCAGCGGCACCTTGGGCGACCAACCTAGGATCGTCTTCGCCTTGGTGATGTCGGGGCAGCGCTGCTTGGGATCGTCGGCGGGGAGCGGCTCGTATTTAAGGGACGACTTCGATCCCGTCAGCTTCAAGACGAGCTGCGCCAGTTCAAGCATCGTGAACTCGCCAGGGTTGCCGATGTTGATCGGGCCTGTCGTCTGGTCCTGGTCCATCAGCCGAATGAAACCGTCGATCAGGTCGTCGACGTAGCAGAATGAACGGGTCTGGCGACCTTCGCCGAAAATCGTCAGCGGCTTTCCCTGTAGGGCTTGCGTGATGAAGTTCGAGACGACGCGGCCGTCATGCGGGTCCATCCGCGGACCATACGTGTTGAAGATGCGGACGATGCGAACCTCGAGTTTGTGTGACTGGTGATAATTCATGCACAACGACTCAGCGACGCGTTTACCTTCGTCGTAACAACTGCGGGCGCCGATCGGGTTGACGTGGCCCCAATACTCTTCTTTCTGCGGGTGGACTTCGGGATCGCCATAGACTTCGGAGGTCGAAGCCTGAAACAGCCGCGCTTGACAGCGCTTGGCCAGCCCCAGCATGTTCACCATGCCGACTGTCGACGTCTTGATCGTCTTGATGGCGTTGTACTGATAATGCGGGGGCGAGGCGGGGCAGGCCAGATTGTAGATCTGGTCGGCCTCGACGAACAGCGGATGCACGATGTCGTGGCGAATCACCTCAAACCGCGGATTCGGCAAGAGGTGCTCGATGTTGGCTTTCCGTCCGGTAAAGAAGTTGTCGACGCAGATCACTTCATCGCCGCGTGCGAGCAGCCGCTCGCACAGGTGACTTCCTAGAAATCCGGCTCCGCCGGTGACGACGATTGCTGGCATGAAAATTCCGAATGACTAAAACCAAATGTCCCAGTAAAATCACCAGTAAAATCACCAGTAAAACCAATAAAACGGAACTCCGAAATCCAGAGGACGCGAATGCTGCTGCCCAACCGTGGCGCGAGCAGCGAGTTGCTTGCGTTGACGTTCTGCTCGACCGCAAAAACCTGTACGATGTTCGCCAGCGCTTTCCTGGGCCGGCGCCGGGCCTTTGTTCTAGCCGATTTGATCGATTCCTTCCACCCGGAGATGTTCCATGCGGTGTCTGACTCTCGGCGAGCGTCTGACGTACGTCAAAACGAAGATCATCGCGACCGTCGGCCCGGCCTGCAGCGCGCGCGCGGTCCTCAGCGAGCTCGTTACCGCCGGGGCCGACGTATTTCGCCTGAACTTCGCGCATGGGACGCACGACTGGCTGGGCGGGATCGTCGCCACCATTCGGGATATTTCACGCGAGCTCGAACGTCCGATCGGCATTCTCGGCGATTTGTCCGGACCGAAAATCCGGCTCGAAGAACTTCCCGGCGGGGTGATTCACTGCCGGGCGGGAGAGAAATGCGAGTTCGTGCGCACGGCCGACCCGGCCCGGCCCGACCGGTTAACTTGCACCTACGAGAACCTGATCGACGAGCTCAACGTGGGGGACAGGATGCTCCTGGCCGACGGCACCGTATCGATGTACGTGGTCGAAAAGCACGCGGCTGAAAGTCGCGTCGTCTGTCGCGTCGAGCAGGCGGGTGACATCCGCAGTCGCCAGGGATTGAACCTGCCGGGGGTCGTGCTCAGCACTCCCAGTCTTACGAAAAAGGACCGTGACGACCTGGCTTGGGCTGTCGCGAACGGGATCGATTTTATCGGCCTGTCGTTCGTCCGCAGTGCCAGCGACATCGTGCTCCTCAGAAAGGCGATCGCCGACCTCAAACCGGATTTCGCACCACAAATCGTAGCGAAGATCGAAAAGATGGAAGCCGTCGAACAGTTGGAGCAGATCCTGGACGTGACCGATGCGGTGATGGTCGCCCGCGGCGATTTGGGAGTCGAGGTCGATCTGGCCCTGGTCCCGATTTTTCAGAAGCGGATCATCCGCCTGTGCAACGAGCGCCGCGTGCCGGTCATTACGGCGACGCAGATGCTCGACAGCATGACCCACAACAGCCGTCCCACACGGGCCGAGACGACCGACGTCGCCAACGCCGTGCTTGACGGAACCGATGCGGTGATGCTTTCCGGAGAGACAGCGGCGGGCGAGTATCCCGCCGAGGCGGTCGCCACGATGAGCCATATCTGTTATGAAGCCGAACGAGTGCTCCAGCCGCATCGACAAACCCAGGAACCGGTCAGTCGAGCACATTCCCAGGCACTGGCCGTGACCGAGGCCGTGACACTGGGCGCCGCGCGTGCTTCCGAGCAACTGGCTGCAGAGCTTTTGGTCGTCGCCACGCGGGGTGGAAAAACGGCGATGGCCCTGTCGCAACAGCGCAGCCAAACGCCCATCCTGGGTGTCAGCGACAGCCCGGAAACGGCCCGTCGCTTGTGCCTCTATTGGGGAGTCACACCACTGCAGAGCGAAAAGGTCACGGCGCCGCTGCAGGAGTTTCTCGAGTCCGTCGTTTCCTGGTGCCGCGATCAGGACATCTTACATTCGGGAAAAAGAATCGTCGTGGTGACCAGCACGGACTGGTCGGCGGCGGGCCACGACCTGATGCTGGTGCATCAGCTTCCGTGAGGGCGGGATTTCGTAGCGTGAGCCTGACCGCGGGATCAACTAGAGGGAGTTCGTTCATGAGGAAAGCCCCACCCGTGATCGCCCGATTTTTCGTGATTATTCTGTTGTTCGCTTCGCCGACTGACAGCTGTGCAATGGACCGGCCCGAGGCAGTTCAGCTCGCACGCAAATATCTGGCGAGCGATGACGAGCAAGACCGCCGGCGCCTGCTGCAAGAATTGGCGGGTTATGAGGGGAACTATGAGCCTGTGCTGCGCAAGTTGCAAACGGCGCGGTTCGAACCTGTGGCGGCGGGCTATCTTCCCGAAGAGCGCTTTACGGTTCCCGAGTTCCGCGACAGGCACCCGGACGACTTGTTGTATTTCACGGTGCCCAAGAGCTATCGACCCGATCAGGCCACGGGACTGATCGTGTTTATGCACGGCGGAGGTCGCAGGACGTCGCGCTTTGCGCCACGATATTTCATGGACTTCCCTGAGAAGGCCGATGACGAAGAGAATTCGCAATTGGGGGATGTCTTCGATTCCACCGGGATGATTGCCGTCGGGCCGTCGGCCCCCTGGGATGAAGACACGGCCTACCGCTGGTGCGTTCGCGAGAGCGATGAATACCTCGCTGACGTCATTCGCGAGTGCCGGATGCGCTTTAACATCGACGCCGACCGAGTGCTGCTTGTCGGTCACTCCATGGGAGGCTTCGGGGCCTACCATCACATCCAGCGCCAGCCCGATCGTTTCGCGGCCGTCCTCGTGAATGCCGGCTCCTGGTCGCTGGCTCATTGGCCGGTGATCCGTGGGACTCCCCTGGGCATCGTGCACGGGGCCCGCGACGCGGTGCGAGGCGAGCGCTGGCATTACACCGACGTCGAATATGCCCGCTGGACCGACAAACTTCTCGCGCAGCAGAAGCTCGACTATGTCTACTACGAGCACGACGGCGAGCACGGTATCTCTCCAAGCAAAGAGCTCCTGGCGAAGTATTTGAAATCGGCCAGCAAGCTGCGCCGCGATCCGTATGCCCCACACGTCGCTCTCGCGTCTCCTCTGGGTTTCGACGATTCGTACTGCTTTCCCGTGCAGCACAATCGCTGGCTCACGCTGGACGAAGCCGCCGAGGGCGCGATCGAATTTGACGAGCTGGTGACCAATGGCGCAGACGACTTCGACGATTGGAAGCTCCGGCACCGCACGACGAAATCGAGCGGTGCGTCGATCGATGCCGTCGACCGTGGCGACAACACGATCGCCGTAACGACCCGCAACGTGGCCCGCTTCACCGTCTGGCTGCATCCACGAATGGTAGACGTCAAGAAGCCTGTGATCGTCACCGTCAATGGCGAAACCCGTTTTTCAGGCGCCGTCAGCCCCTCTTTGGCCACCGCCCTCGAATCGTATTCCCGCCGCCATGACTGGGGATTGATTTATCCTATCAAGATCGAGTTGACGGAATTGGAGTGACCGTTAATGGGCCATATGCCCTGAGGCGGCGGACGGTTCGCGATGTCCGTAGAAGCTGTACAGCACGGGCATCAGATATCGCGTCAGAAACAGGGTCGCCAACATTCCTCCGACGACCACGATTGCCAGCGGGCGTTGTGTCTGTGCACCGATCTTGGTCGAGACGGCCGCCGGCAGCAAACCGAAGATGGCCGTCAGCGCGGTCATCATCACAGGGCGCACGCGTTTCTCCGCTCCCAGCAAAATGGCCTCTTCCAGCGGTTTCCCGAGTAGTCGCATTTGATTGAAATATGAGATCAAGAGCAGGCCGTCCATGATGGCCACGCCGAAGATCGAGATGAATCCCACGGCGGCTGAAATGCTGAAATTGACCTTCATGATCAGGAGTGCCCAGACGCCTCCCATCGAGAGGGCCAGCACGTTCGAAAAGACCATGACGGCGTCCAGGAGATTGTGGAACGCCAGGTACAAGAGGATGAACACCATCAGGAGCGACAGGGGAACGATGTACATCAGCCGATGTTCGGCTTCTTCCATTTCCTGAAACTCGCCGCTCCATTCCGTTCGATAGGGGGACTTGAACAGGTTTCTGGTCGCCTCTTGCGCCTCGGCCACGGCCCCCGCCAGATCGCGCCCACGAACGCTGAACTTGACGGCGATCAGCCGGTTCCCCTGCTCGCGATAAATCGTCGAGGCGCCAGCGCGGATGTAATGTCCCTGAGAGCTCTGCCGGCCTGTTTCGTCGAGCGGCGTTACCAGGTCGCGCAACGGACGTCGCGGAGCCAAATCGATGATGTTGAACGCGCCGACGCCTTTGCTCCCCGCCAAGGTGGGCTTGGGCATCTTCGCGCCCATCTGCGACACGCCGCTGTTGTTTCCCGAATCTTTGGATTTGCCGGGGCTGTTCGTGTTCTGATCGTCCACCGTATTGTTCGAGATATCGACCGGAATATTCAAAATGGACTCTTCGCTGCTGCGCAATTCTTCGGGCCATCGGAGCGTGATATCGAACCGTTTTTCCCCCTCGATCATCGTAGAAACGCCTTTGCCTCCGACGGCGGTTTGGATCACGTCTTCGACGTCGGCCACGCTCACGCCCCATTTGCTGCATTTATCAGGGTCAATCGGAATTTCGAGATTGGGCTGGCCTTTCGTGCGAAACACGCCGACGTTTTCGATGCCCTTGATCTTCATGAGCTGCGTTTTCACTTGTTCCGCCAGATCCTCGAGCTTGTCGAGATCGGGCCCGAAGATCTTGACCGAGTTGTCCCCTTTGACGCCTGACAGCGATTCCATGACGTTGTCGCGGATATTCTGCGAAAAGTTCCAGTTGACGCCGGCAATTTGCTCGGAAAGCTCCGTATTCATTTCGGAGACCAGCTCTTCCTTGGTCCGGGCTCGCTTTTCCCGGAACAACGCCAGCCAGCCGTGCTGGTCCTTCACGAGCGGCCATTCCGATCGGGGCTTCATGGGGACGAAGAATTCGCTATTGTAGAAGCCGGTGGGATCGGTGCCGTCGTCGGGCCGGCCCGATTGTGAGACGACGACCTTGACCTCGGGATAGGCGCGCATGACGCGGCGGGCGACTTCCACCTGCCGAGAAGCTTCATTCAACGTGACGTTGATCGGAAATGTCCCGCGAATCCACAGGTTGCCCTCTTCCAACTCGGGCATGAACTCGCGTCCGAGAAACGGCAGCATCATTCCCGTCGCGGTCACCAGGCCCACCATCACGCCCATCGTCAGCCAGCGGTGCCGCAGGCAGTACTGCAGGTTGCGGAGATAGCCCGTTTTCATCCAGCGGACGAGGGCGTTGTCGGGCGCAGGTTGGAGATTTTTGAAAAAAATCAGGCACAGCGCGGGGGCCACCGTGAGCGCCAAAACCAGCGCTCCACCGAGTGCAAAGGCATAGGTGTCGGCCATGGGCCCGAAAATCTGCCCCTCGGGCCCCTTCATCGTGAACAACGGCAGAAAGGCGCAGACCATGATCGTGGTCGTGAAAAACAAGCTCCGTTCCACCTCGTGAGTGGCCAGCAGAATGCGCTGTTTGAAGGGCAGCTCGGCATGTTCGCCGGAGCTGATATGGCGGTAGATGTTCTCGACCATAATCACCGACGAATCGACGATGATGCCGAAATCGACCGCCCCGATCGACAGCAGGTTGGCCGACATGCCGCGCATATACAGCACGGCGAATGCAAACAAAAGCGCCAGCGGAATATTGATCGCCACGATCAGCGCGCTGCGGACGTTGCTCAAGAACATCAGCAGGATCACGGTCACCAGCACCATGCCCAGCACCAGGTTTTCGTGAACGGTTTCGGTCGTGACGGCGATCAGCTCGGCCCGGTCGTAGTAAGGCTCGATTTTCACTCCTGGCAACAATCGTCCCGGAGTTTCGTTCAACTCCCTGATCTTATCCTCGAGATCGTGCAGCGCCGGCAGCGAATGTTCATTTTTCCGCAGCAGCACGATCCCCTGCACTTTGTCGGGCTCGTCGATCCAAACGCGGTTGCCGTCGCGGTACTCCTCTTCTCCCTCCGCATTCAGCCTAGGGTGACTCAGCGAATTCTTGCCCAGCCGCGGTTGATTACCGACGACGACCCCCCGGCTGCCCAGATCATCTTGATAGCGGATAGGACCGCCTTCGACGACGTTCTCGACTCGGATAGGGATGTTGTTCACCGCCGTGACGACTGTTTGCCGGATGCGCAAAAGCCGCCTCTGCTCCTCCGCACGCAAATATTCGGCGGCGTCTTGGGGATGTTCCGCCAGCAGCACGGCGTCCGCCCGGGTGGGATCGAGTCCTTCGCCGATCAGGCCGATGCCGCGCACATTGAGCATGTTCTCGCCCAGCGCGAGATAATCACCGCCGACGTTGGCATTGCTGTCGCCGATGGCTTTCGTCAACTGGTCCAGGGTAATGCCGTAGCGCATCAGCGCTTCGGGGTCGGGATGCACCTCGTAGCGTTTGACGGTCCCTCCGGCGCTGACGATGTCGATGATGCGCGGGACGCGTCGAAACTGGCGTTCGAGGTACCAGTCCTGCAAAGCCTTCAAGTCGTTGAGAGTGTAGACGTCATTTCCGGCGGCGTCAGTCGGGCTGCGCAGGGTGTACCGCATGATTTCGCCGGTGGGACTTTGCGGCGAAAGCGAGGGCACGACGCCGCTGGGCAAATTGTCGACGAATTGCAGGCGATTGATGACTTCCTGCCGCGCCTGCAAAAAATCGATGCCGTATTCGAATTGGTTACGCACGTGGGCCAGGCCGAACAATGATTTGCTGCGGGTGTACTTGAGGCCGGGCATCCCGGCCAGAACGACCTCGAGCGGGATCGTGGCCTGTCGTTCGACTTCCTCGGCGCTGGCACCCGGAAATTTGGCGATGACTTCGATAATCGCCGGCGCCGGATCCGGATACGCCTCGACATTGACGTGAAAGAAAGCGAACCCCCCGACGCCCACGAGGGCCAGGGCCAACAGCAGCACGATCACCGGGCTGTCCAGCGCCCACTGGATCAGTTTATGAACCATTCGTCACGGCTCCTGCTCGGCCGACCGAGATTTCGCCAAGTCGAGCTCGGCCGATAATTCGAGGACCATCGTGACGACGACCTTGTCGCCGGGGCTCAAAGATTGGCCTGCACAGCCGCGCTCGGCCGCCGCTGCCTCCCCGCAGACAAACACCGTTTGCCGGCCGCGGCGCGTCACGACCATTTTGCGGCGCGTGAACTCCCGCCGGTCGGCATTCGTTTCGACGAACACATACGAAGATCCTCCTTCTTCGATCAGCGCCGAAGTCGGGATCACGACCAGGTTGGAGTCGGCCGTCAGCTCGACGGTTGCCGTAATGAATTGCCCGGCGGCATGATTCGCTTGAAAGTTGTCGACCCAACCCATGACGACCCCGGTGTGGGAATCAGAGTCGATGATCGTTCCAATGAGGTCGAACATACCCTCGATCGGCTTGTCGTGCGGATCGGACTTAAGGTCGATTTTCCACTTCCAATCCAGGGGAGGGAGTTTTTTCAAAGCCGGCAAGTCCTCTTCGTAGACATAGGCCATCACCATCAACTGGCTCAGATCGGCGATCTGAAACAGAGCGTCGTCCGGATCGACCATGGCCCCTTCGTTGAAGTTCTTCTCGACGATCAGCCCGCTGATGGGGGCCCTGATCTCGAGTTCGGCCCACGATTTGTCATTGGTCGGATCGGTAATGCCTTTGCGCACGTCCTCGGCCTCTTGATAGACCGCTTGAATCTCGTCTTCGCTGAGTCGCCACGAGCGAAGCGTACGATCGGCCCTGGCCAGAGCGATGGAATCGGCGTCGAAGTTCCGTTGTGCTTCGACGATTTTGATTCTTGCCACCGCTCCTTCGGCGGCGCTTTTCAGGGCCTTCAAGGTATTGCGATCGGCTTCGAGCTTGGAAACGGCGTCGACAAGCTCGCTCTTTTTCTCACCGATGTCTTTGCTCCACACGACGCCCATCACGTCCCCTTTATTGACCCGATCGCCATATCGCAACGGACGCGCGCTGCCGTTGTGACCCGACATGGCGATCCGCACCAACTCCCCGGAAAACCGGGTATGCACGACCACGAGCCGATTGGGATCAAGCACCAGCGAGCCCGGCAACCGCAATGGTTCGGGGGGTGGGGCCGGCTTGACCTCGACGGTGCGAATCTGCAGCAGGTGGTAGGATTCTTCCGAGAATTGGATGGTCTCGGGACGGTCGGGGACGATTTGCACGTGAAATGTCCGCGGCTTTTCGCCCGCCTCGTTACGGACGTGGTGCGTACCCGTCACGCGCTCCAGAAGTTTGCGGCCATAGCTGTCGGGTTCGCGGTTCATGGCGACAGCCAGTCCGGCAGCCGCCACCACGACCAGCAAAATCACCTTCTTGACGGCAAATTTCATGATCGAGCGCTCGCCGGGCCAACGAACATCGCTTTCTGAACAGAATTTGGTGTTCGGCAATTCGACAGGAAACTTCAATCATATCGTCTGATGCGCCAAGCTGCGAATACCACTCATGGAAACTTATCCATTTGTAACAATCCGGCCATGGTGCTGGCCGTCGTCCAGACTTTTTCCAGCACATCGACATAGTCCTGGGTGGCGTCAATCAGCGTCCGCTGGGCCTGCAGGTACACGGAGAATTCGAGCACGCCGGCGTCGTAGCCGCTTTTGGCCAACCGCAGCGTCTCTCGTGCGTCGGGAATGATGTGGATCTTGAATTCCTCGGCTTGTTGGAGAGCGCCTTGATGAGTGCTGAAGGCGTCTGCCAATTGGCGCAAGAGGTCGAGTTGGACGGTCCCCAGCGTGGCCGTGGAATCGAGAACATTGGCCCGCGCCGATCGAATGTTTCCCTGATTCCGGTTCGAGACCGGGATGGGAAAGATGATGTTGAACCAGAACTGCTCGTTCCCTTTGGTTAAACTGTAGTTGTAGGCCGGCCCGAGAGAAACATTGGGATAGGGCTCGGCCTCGGCCCGCTGGAGCAGAAGCCTGTTCTTTTCGATATCGAGTCGGGCGATCTGGACCTGCACGTTCTCGGAAGTGACGAATCGCTCCATGAACGGTTCGTCGAACAGCGGCGGTTTCGTTCCCAGCGAACCGACGACGTTTTCATTCACCAGCCCGGGAAACCCCACGATCGCAGCCAATTGCTGGCGTTCGCCCTCCAGCACTCTGCCGGCGTTTGCGAGTGCGGCGCCGACTCTATTGTCGTCAATCTGCAACAGCAAGAGTTCTTGCCTGTCGGCGATCGTGGCCTTGACTCGCTGTTCACCGGTCTTGACCGAGGCGTCAGTAACGACCGACAGCCTCTGCAGCACGCCGACGCGCGTTTGTGCCGCCAGCGCGGTAAAAAACTGACTGCGGACGGCGGTCAGCAATCCGTATTTGTCCTGGATGAGAACTTTTTCCGATTGCTGCTGGACGCGCAGCGCGACGGCCCGATCGAGTCGCAGCTTGCCTTTGACCACGATTTCCTGTTGGATGCCCGCGTTAAACGCACTCTGTTTTCCATTAAACACCTGGGGGTTATTGCTGTCCCAGCGTGGGTTGGGATACAAGCCCTTCTGCAGAGTCTGGCCGGCGGCTGATGTGACGCGCGCCAGGTCGCGCTGCAACAGCGGATGATTCTCGACCGCCAGCCGCGTCAGATAGGGAAGCGTCAGTTGGGGCCGGGCGTCGGACGCAGTCTCAGTTCCGGGCGCCGCGACCGGTTCGGCGCCGCGCACGACCAGGGACTTGAGGTCGGTCGGCGGCCGTGGTTTCGGGGTGAGCTCGCCGTCATCGATTGTCCGCTGCCCTGTCGCGACGCTGACCGATTCGCGCGGCGGCGAGCGGCCCGCGTTGAGTTCCCCGGCGCACAGCGGCGCGGTGATGGCGACAACAGCCATCGACGTCAAGCATCTCCGCCGCCAGGGCATCGTAAGGTCTCCGTCTGATCAACCCCGAAGGGGGCGAAATGTCATCGTTCGTTGCAGACCACCATTATGGAAACCGATCCATTTGCAAAAGTCCGGACAGATTGGCCGCCGTCGTCCAGACCGTTTCCAGCACGTTGACGTAGTCTTGAGTCGTTTCGATGAGCGTCCGCTGGGCTTGCAGATACACGGAGAATTCGAGGACGCCGGCGTCATAGCCGCTCTTGGCCAGCCGCAACGACTCTCGTGCGTCGGGAATGATCTTCGTCTTGTATTTTTCCGCCTGCTCGAGCGCGCCGCGGTGGCCGCTGAGCGAGTCGGCCATTCGACGCAACAGGTCGAGTTGCACGGCCGACAGCGATTCCGTCGCGTCGCGGATGTCGGCACGGGCCGAACCGATGTTGCCCTGATTGCGGTTCGAAACGGGAATCGGGAACACCACAGTCATCCAAAATTGTTCCTGCGTCTTGTTCAATCCGTATTGATAGGCGGGGCCGATGATCACGTTCGGAGCGGGCTCCACTTCCGCCCGCTGGAGAAGTATCTTGTTGCGGTCGATGTCGAGCTTGGCGATCTGGACCTGGGCATTTTCGGAAGTCACGAACTCCTGCATGGCCTGCTCATCGAAGACGGGAGTCGCAGCCGTCAGCGACCCGACGACTTGGTCGGTGACCAACCCGGGGAATCCGACCAGCGCCGCCAGTTGCTTGCGCTCGCCGTCGAGCACTTTGATCGCGTTTTCCAGGTTCGCCTTGACGCGGTCGTCATCGATTTGGAGCAACAACAGCTCCTGCTTGTCGGCGATGGTGGCCTTGACGCGCTCTGCGCCGGTTTTTACCGAGGCATCGGTGACGACGAGCAGTCGCCTCAAGACGTCGACTCGGAATTGCGCGGCGAGAGTCTGATAGAATTGATTGCGAACCTGCGCCAGCAGCGCATATTTGTCGGCCACATAAGCGAGCTCCGCCTGCTGTTGGGCCCGCAGGGCCGCCGCGCGGTCGAGACGCAGCTTGCCTTTGACGACGATCTCTTGAGTAAAACCGACGTTCAAGGCGGTGCCCAGCGGACCGTTAAAGACTTGCGGGTTGTTGGTGTCGAACGTCGGATTGGGGTAGAGCCCGGCCTGCAGCGCCTGGCCTGCGGCCGAGGTAATTCGCGCCTGGTCCCGTTGCAGCAGCGGATGATTGCCGATCGCCAATCGCGACAAATATTGCAGCGTCAATTTCGATTGTGCTCCCGATTCGGGCTCGCCGCCCGGCGCGGGATCCGGTTCGGCGCCCCGTGCGACTTGCAGGTCGTTGAGCTGGAATTCGTCGGCATGATATTCCACCGCTTCGGATTCGGCGGCCGAGAGGCCGATTCTCGCGGGCTGGGAGTACGCTGTCTGCACGACCTCCGGCACCGCGGCCGAACCACTCCCCAATCGGGCTTCTCGCATACCGGCAGGAGCATCCTGCGGCTGAGTCGTACGCTCTGCGCCGGCGAGTTCGGGGCTGGGCAGCTCGGCACGGGCCATGGTGCGGTTCTGTGCGCAGCCCGGCATGGCGACGACGAACGCCGCCAAGAGCATCGGGATGTTGCACCACCGGATCATTCCGCAACCTTCAGGGTTTGTGAATCTTTTGAATTTCGGGTCCCGTCGTTGCTGTGGATTCTCACCACCGAAATTCGCCGCGCAGATATGGGCCTTGCAACGTCAATTCGTTCTGGCCGCCCGCGTCGGGCAGATTCCACCATCGTTCCCAACGGTATCCGGCAGAGAACTTGAGCGTCCCGTTGCCCCAATTCGGGGCCCAAGCCCACCCGCCCCAAACTCCCAGGATGGGAGTTGCCGTCCCCGAGCCGTCAGTTCGTCCGCGTGCGCTGTTGATCCCCCCTCCGACGATCGCCGTTTCGGCAAACCGCTGGTAGTTGAATCCACCCACACCAGCCGCGTCGAACCCGCCGTCAAACGTCAGACCTGGCACGGCGGTGAACCACAACCAATCGTACGAAAGGACGGGACCGCCTCCGATGAACACGTTCCCGGCGCGCTCCTCCAGCGTCTGCGCGCCATTGGCCGTCGTATCGAAAATCCAACTGGCGACTCGCAATCCCACGCTGTAGCGCCGGATCGTGGGCAAAAACCAGGGCAGGTCGTCGGTGCGATCGCTGAACCCGTAGACCAGATCGAGTACGTGGGCCTGTGTGCGGCTGTTGAATGAACCCGCGCCCGCCGTATCGAAGTGCAGGATCGTCCCGCTTCCGTCGGACTCGACATAGCGGTAACTCGCCACGAATTCTCCCAGTCCATTTTCGCGGCGGTAGCCGAGTTGAATTTTCGGCATCACGGTCCAGTTCATCTCTCCCGTCGGCAATAAGGTGGAATTCGTGAATGTGCCCGTGAACGGATCGCCAGGCCCCAGCGACGTATTGATGGCCTGGCTATGGATGCTCGGCTGGACCACGTTGATGTCAACTCCCGCAAACCAGCCCACGGCGATCCCGGGCCGCTCACGGAAGGGGTCTTGGCCGGGTGGATAGGGATCAGCCTCGTTTAGAAACTGGTCGTTCCGGTCGAGCCACCTGGCTGGAGTCGTGCCATTGTCGAAAGTCGCGCCCTCTGCGCCTTCGGGGTCGAAGTGCGGCATCAGGCTGTCGGGTTTGGGAACTAGTTCTTCGAGCGGTTTCTCGCCGGGCTTACTCGTGGCATCGGACGGTTCGTCTGATTGTTCAGCGGACTCTATGAGCTGAATGATTTCTGCGTTTACGGTCTCTTCACGCTCCTCGCTTTCGTCGCCACGAGCTCCGCGACCGGGGGCCAATAATGACAAAATCGCAAAGAGCGCGAAGATGCGAAGTTTGCGATTCATGGGAAGCTCCGGTGGTCGAGAACGAAATGAAAGACTATCTGCGCAGCCTCCGACTGTGCGGATTCTGGAAGATATATCGGTCATGCCGAATACATGGGTTTGGGAAAACTAGTTAAAGATTCGTCATCTTCGGCGGCATTTCGTTCATTCGGGTGCCTGTATACAATTGCCCAGCGGCATTCGCCCCATACCACTCCATTGACGTCGGTGGTTGACATGACACAGCTCGCTCCTGGCGTCCATCCGACATCGCCTCCAATTCCGCCCGTCAAAACGACAAAGCTCTGGAGCAGAGTGCAATTCGTGTTGGCGCTGGCTATTACTGCGGCATTCGTGGCCTATTTGATGCTGGCTCCGCCAAGTAAGCCGTCATCCGAGACAGCCGCCGGACCGCTCCCCCCCGACGTTGTGAAGTCGCCTGGTCCCTATCTCGTTTATGTTCAGCCGGGTCACGTGTTCGAAAAGAAGCTGCACATTTCGCAGGCCCAGACAACCCAAATCACAGTTCCTTTGGCGAAAGTCACCGGGACGGTGGTTGCCAGTCTGCGGCCGAGCCATCAGGAAGGACCGGACAAAGGCCCGGACGAGTGGCAATTCCATGACTCGGATACGCTGACCAATTTCACGGAATGGCAAAAGGCGCGGCATGATATTGATTTCAACCAAAAACGTCTGGCGACGATCCACGAGCTCGTTGACGCGAAGGTGAAGTATCTCCAAGCCCTCGAAGATCACGCCGTTGCGGCGGCAGCGAAAGGAGCTGTTCCTGAGCAGACGAAGCGCAAAGCCGTGATGGACACGCTGCAGGCTGTATTGGAAGGTCAGAAAGACGTCTACGACGCTGAAACAGCGCTGTGGCTGGCGCAGCGCGCCAAAGTCTCTGAAGAATTGCAGTTGGAACAGGCGGGAATTGAAACCGAGCTCCTGCTCACTGCGACCCCTGACGTCGACATTGTCATGGCCGATGTGCCGGTCGGGGTCCAGTCGCGCGTCAAAGTCGGACAGAGTTGCGAGGCCAAGTTTTTCGGCATTCCCGGCCAGACATTTACCGGCAAGGTGAACAGCATCGTGCAGGTCATGT
>DASYAR010000427.1:0-20662 GCA_036501235.1 Planctomycetaceae bacterium | reverse complement strand
TCGCCCACGTGGCCGATGCTGCCAGCGTCGGCGTTACTTCAATGGGATACCCCCAATTAACGGCTGCCCCCGGACGAACGGGCCGGAAATTGGATTGTGTTGACGAGTCATCAGGCCGGCGGCCATAATGGTGCATGAGCCTTGGTTGCATCATTTCGAGCCACCTCACTTAGCCTTCTGACGCGGCATTCTGCCGATGATTCATCACGCGGCCGCCCATGACGCCTCGAATTCCGGGGCAGTGCCGTGCGGTGCCTCGCCACAGCGTTCGCAGCGCCGCTGGATGTGGGGGCTGGCAGGCTTGGCCGTGGCGGCTGGCCTGGCCTGGCTGGGTGTCGCGTGGCTGTCGGCGCAGCGCCGCTCATTGCCTGCCGGAATCACGGAAAACGAGTACGCGCGCGCGGCGCAGAGTTGGAAATTGCGCTATCGCCGCAAACCGGGTGAGCTCGACGTCCTGTCCTGGCTGGCGGAGAGCGCGGTCGCCGCCGGCAATCTGGAATCGGCCGCCGCCTGTTTCGAGCGCATCCCCACATCGCATCCGGTCTACGGAAGATCCGCGCGACATCAAGAGGGTCAGGTGCTGCAAAAGCTGAATCGCCTGTGCTCCGCGGAGCGAAACCTTCGCGAATTCATCGAACTGGAAACGAATTCGCCGCAACCACAAAACGAGCAGTCACAAAGCGAGTTGCTCGTCGACGCCATGCAGCGGCTGCGCAGCTTGCTGGAACTGGAATTGCGATTCGAAGAGCGGCGGGCTCTGCTGCAGCAAATGTTCCAGAAACAGGACGGTGATCTTGTTGAGACACTTATGTATCTGTTCCCGACCCAACTGCGATGGAATGGTCGCGCAGCAATCGCCCGTGCCGAGGCGGCGCTCGCTGCCGATCCCGACTGCTTCGAAGTCCGCCGAGCGATCGGCCGCTATCGCACCGGGCAGGGACGGCTGGACGAGTCTCGCGAGATCCTCGATGGCTGCCTGCGGGAAAGGCCGGGCGACCTGGCAACCTACTCCTACGTGCTGGCCTGTGAGTTCGAAAGAGGAGGGGTGAAGGCGATCGTGGAGGCCGTGAACCGGCTCCCTCCACCGAGCGACCGCGATCCCTGGTTGCTGCTCGAGCTGCGGGGCTACGTCTGCAACGACCAACAGCGCTTCGCCGAGGCGCTCGACTGTTTCGAACGGGTGCTGCGTGAGGATCCGGTGAATTCAGCTTGTCACCAGGGCATCGCGACTGCCTGCCAGGGAATACGCGATTCAGAGCGACGATCGCGGGAATTGGCGATTACCGGGATCTTGACGCGAATTCAGGTCCGTGTCGTCCGATTGATGCAGCTCGAGCACCCACCAGAAACGATACTCGAGATCGCCGAAATGTGCGAACAGCTTGGCCTTCAGGAACATACCCGGCGAATGGCTCGTCAGGGGTTGGCGCTGTATCCTCGGTTCGAAGAATTCCACGTCGTGCTTGACCGCTTGGCCCCTAATTCACCCCACGGGCAAAGCCAATGACTCTTCGCAGGGATCTTCCGGGCAGCACGTTCTGCGCTGAGTGCTTTGAATTCGCCGGCCGTCGTCGAACGAGCGCGGACCTTCTGGCGGTGCTCGCCGCGCTGCTGTTGGTGCAAATCGCCGGTTGCCAGGGAAGACCGGACGGCCCTTCCACGCCGCCGGCGCGCCAGTCGACGAGAGTCGACCCCGCCGCGGCGCCGCTCCCGCCGATCGCCCCGACGCTTCCGGAGAGAGCGGCGGCACTGTCTCCGACGTTTCGCGAGGTCTCGGCGGTCGCGGGAATCGATTTCTTTCGTTACGACGACCAAACTGGTTTGCATCGGATGATGGAGGCACTGGGGGCGGGGACGGCTTTGTTCGATTTCGACGGCGATGGCCGAATTGACGTCTTCTTCACCAACGGTTGCCGCCTGCCGCTGACGCTCCATGATCAATCACATGATCTCGCGCTCTTTCGCAATCGAGGCCAGATGCAATTCGAATCGACCGTGGAAGGTTCCGGCCTGCGCGCCTGGCACGGATATTTCAGCGGTTGCACGGTCGGTGACTATAACTCGGACGGCTTTGACGATTTATTCCTGGCGGCTTATGGGCCCGATCTCTTCCTGCGGAATAACGGTGACGGAACTTTCTCGGACGTGACCCGGGAAACCGGCGCCGGGTCCGACCTGTGGGGCTCGAGCGCCGCCTTCGCCGACGTCGACCGCGACGGCCACCTCGACCTGATCGTCATCAATTATGTGCTGGCGACCGACGATCGAATGGACTTGTGCCCCAACCCCGAAAGTCCCGACGGATACATTCAATGTGCACCGTCGGTGTTCGCCGCCGCTCCCGACTTCCTGTTCCTGGGCGACGGCGCCGGCGCCTTCATCGACGCCACGACCGCCGCGGGCTTGACGGCGCCGGATGGCAAAGGACTGGGCGTGCTCGTCTTCGACATGGATCGGGACGGCGACGACGACATTTTCATCGCCAATGACGGGACGCCGAATTTCTTCTACCGCAACATTGGATCAGAATCGGCCGGAGGCCTGACGATCCCGCGGTTCGAAGAATGCGGCCTTCTTTTGGGGTGCGCGCTGACTCTCGACGGCAAGCCGCTGGCCGGAATGGGGGTCGCCAGCGGCGATTTCGACGGAGACGGCTGGCGCGATCTGGCCGTCACGAATTTCTATGCCGAAACCACGGTGTTCTATCGCAATCTGCACGGCGAGTCCTTCGCCGACGACACGCGGGTTGTCGGGTTAGGCCCCCGCACTCGGGACAAAGTCGGATTCGGCGCCGAGTTCCTCGATTTCGACAATGATGGTCGACTCGATCTGGCCATCACCAACGGCCACATTGATGATTACGGGTGGCAGAAATCGCCGGAACCATATCGCATGACGCCGCAGTTGTTCGCGAACGACGGAGAGCGGTTCGTCGACGTCTCCGCCGAGGCCGGTCCGTTTTTTCAGTCGCACTGGATCGGCAGAGCGCTGGCGGTGGGAGATCTGGACGGGGACGGAAAACAGGACCTGGTGATTACGCATCAAACAGATCGCTCTGCCGTCTTGCGAAACGAAACGGCCACCACCAACGGCAGCGTCACGTTGAGGCTCGTGGGAACCGGAAACTCGAACCGATCGGCATTTGGTGCGATCGTCGAGGCCGAAGGGCTGGGACGCATCACGGTGCGGGAAGTCGTCGGGGGCGGTAGCTTTCAATCGGCGTCGGATCGACGACTGCATTTCGGCCTGGGGGATCGAGACCGCATCTCGACCATGCGCATCGTCTGGCCATCCGGACGGGTCGAAACATGGCAAGACGTGGCCGCAGGCGAATACATTGCTCGCGAAGACCGGCCGTTGCTGCGGCAAATTGGGGGGCCCCGTTTGACAACTTCAGTTGCAGACGCTCCCATATTGCGGGCGAGCGAACCTTGATCCCGAGTTGCTCGATCAACGCAATGTCGCGGCGCGCGGCAAGTCCAGCCATGATCTTCCGTAATTGCGCCGCTTCAATGAGACAGTCGTGTCGTGAGGGATTCGTAAAGGAATTTCAGGAATTCTGAAGAAAATCCTTTGCAACATTTAGGGATTACTGGTAGTTTGCAGGGTGCCGCAATGCGGCACTGCCATTCCATATCTTTTTTCAATTCTCGGAGGTCGACGTATGCAACGTGAACCAATTGCCAGTCGTCGTCAACGGGCGTTTACGCTGATTGAACTACTCGTGGTGATCGCCATCATCGCCGTGCTGGTGGCATTGCTGCTGCCCGCGGTCCAGCAGGCGCGCGAAGCGGCCCGCCGGTCGGCGTGCAAGAACAATTTCAAGCAAGTCGGCCTGGCGCTTCACAACTATCATGACACGTTCAAGATCTTTCCTCCAGGCTGTCAGTGGGGCGGAGCTCCTTATGGAGTTGGTTCGAGCACCCCTGTCGGCAGTCCCTACGGTTCGACGAATCTTACGGCGCCTAGCAATTTTACAGCAACTGTGGCACCACAACTCGGCCCGTCTTGGCTGCTCTCCTTGCTCCCCCAGTTCGATCAGGCGCCGCTATTTAATCTATACAATTCCAATGTGGGCCTGCTCAGCAATCCCGTGGTTATTCAGGCCTCTGTTCCGGTTTTCAATTGTCCAAGTGATCCGTATAGCATCGCTGCGAATAAATTTACTGATGGCGGCTCGCCGCAGTGCGCTCGGAGTAACATCGGCGCTTCCAGTAACGGGATTCAAGGAAACGAACCGCTGGGGCTCTGGTCTTTGCAGAATATCACGGACCGGGGATTATTTGGAAATAACAGCACTTCGACAATCGCCAATGTGACCGATGGAACCTCGAATACGGTGGCGTCCTGGGAGATCCGCGCTGGAGTCACGGCCTATGATCCGCGCGGCATCTGGTGTAGCGGGCGTGCGGGGGGCGGGATGATTACATTCTGCGTGAATCCTTCGCCCCTCTTCTCCACCGGTGACTGCGCGGGAATCAATGACAAGAACGGCGGTGGCGACGATGTTATGGTTCTGTCGGGACAAGATCTCTCCCAATTCGTCACTATTGGCATGGGCGCCTGGAACCAGGGCGATGGCCAGGCTGGGCCGAAGAGCCTGCACGTTGGTGGCTGCCACGCGCTGATGACCGATGGATCGGTTCGATTTGTCAATCAGAATCTGAACGGCAATACGATGCGGGCAATCATCACCATTGGAACGAACGACATTCCTGGAGATTTCTGAGCAGGTAGTTCGGAGATTTCATTCTGTTCGTTTTGTCGTCATCTTTGAAGAGGAGCTATTGAATATGGTACGCGTATTGCGACTCGTCTGGGCTTGTTCGTTTGTCGCCGTTTTGGCCGGTTGCGGCGGCGGGGCGGATGCGAAAAAAGAGACGCCACCGGTTACGCCCGAAGCCAAAGCCAACTTGGAAAAGTCGCATGCGGAGACGGTGAAAAACCAAACGCAGAATCAACCTGCCGGGCAGGAATAAATTCCGGCGAGGCTGTGACTGTCGCAGTTTGGAGACCGCCATCGCGTACCGGCGATTCTCGATCACTTGGTCGAATCGCCGCGCGATGGTTTTTCCTTTGTTGATGTCGTGGCCGACACGGCTTTGATTTGTGGTGCTGTGCAACGTGGTGCGGCCTCTTGAACCCGAATCTTTCGGAATCGCCCTCCCCGGTCCGCCGTCGCGCTCTAATCGCGCTGGCGGAACTGGCTTTTTTTTTGGGCTGGGCGGTGTACTCGACGTGGCCCCTCGTCACGGTACTCCGGACCGCCTTGCCGCAAGGAACCGAGACGGTCGCCACCGTCCCGTTGTTCAATCTGTGGAGCATCTGGTGGAATGCCGACAGGCTGGCCCATGGACTCGCCGGCTATTGGAACGCGCCGATCTTTTACCCGACGCAGGCGACCTTCGCCTTTTCCGAGCCCGAGCCCGTCTGTCTCGTTGTGGCGCCCCTGGTTTGGCTGAGCGATTCGCCTGCCGCGGCTTATAACGTCTATCTGCTGCTGTCGCTGGTCTTGAACGGCTGGGTGGGAGCGAAGCTGGTCCGGGAAGTCACCGGCAACCGCTGGTCGGGCCTGGCCGGCGGGGCCATGCTCCTGATGCTGCCGATCGTGCATTGGCAGCTCGGCGTTCTGCAGCTCGTTCCCATTTGGGGCGTGCTCTGGTCGATCGGAGCGCTGCGAAAGTTCGGCCGGGAACCGACGATGGCCCGCGCCCTGTCTCTGGGCGTGGCTCTGGCCGCGACGTACCTGTCGTGCGCGTATTACGGCCTCTTTCTGGTCCTGTTGCTCGTCGGGGCCGGAGGCTGGCTGCTTGGCAAAAACCTCTGGAACTGGCGCAAGCTGCCGACGCTCATTCCTGGTGCGCTCATCTGCCTGGCACTGGTCTCTCCCGTCCTTGCCAAACAACGGGAAATCATTCGAAAATTCGCGTTCGAGCGGCCGGCGGACCTCATGATGTCGCTCTCGGCGGAGGTGGGGGATTATTCCGTCACTCCCTGGCCGCAGTTGCTGTCAGGCCGTGACTTTGCTGATCCCACGCGCAGTCCGTATTGGCAATTGGGGCCTGGAAACATCAAATGGCTGCTGGCGGCCGTGGCTGTGATCATCGGGATGATGGACCGCCGGCTGAGGCTCTGGACGCTGTTCGGGATCACCTTCACCACCCTGGCAATACTGCTTTCCATGGGTTTGAAATTCCACATCGGCGGCTGGATACCGTACCGGGTTCTGATCGACTATTTTCCGGGAATCGCCCAGGCGCGAAACGTCTTTCGGTTCGCGCTGTTCGCGCAGTTGATGGTTGCAGTTCTCGCCGCTCAGGCGCTCGAGGCCGTCTCGCCGATTCGCTGGCGACAATTGATCGATTGGTGGCGCGCCCGCAGACAGCCGATTTCGGGAGGAACCGCGGAAGCGAAAGAATCGGCCGCAGTGCCGGGAATGGGCCGTGTCTGGAGGGCAGGAGGAATCGCGGCGGCGCTTCTGGTGGGAGGTCTTGCCGCGCTGGAAGTTCGTCCCCCCGCCCAGAGTTTGTATCGCCTGTCCACTTTGGATGAGGAGAACAGCGACTGGATTGGGTGGCTCACGCAGAATACGGCTGCGGATGCCGTCATTGCCTGCATTCCCTTTCCTCACGGCACGAGCGTGGACGACTATGAGGAGACGACCCAGTGGATGTACTGGGGGACACGTCATCGGCGGCGGATGGTGAACGGATATTCCGGGTTCTTTCCCCCCTCTTATATGAATCTGAAACCAAAAATGGATAGGTTTCCAGATCAGGCGAGCCTGGATGAATTGGCGTCGCTCGACGTTCGGTACTGCGTCGTCTGGCGCCATGGCCTCGATCCGACGGCGTGGAACCGCATGCAGACTTGGTATTCGGATCGACTGAATCCGCTGCATTGGGACGAAACGGGAGACGTCGGCATTTTCGAATTGGTGCGGGATGGGGCCGCCCAGTAGCTGAACCGACGCGGGGTCGATGGAGATCGATACCCGATTCTTTGGACTACGGCGATTCGGTCGTCGCGACCATGGCCTGTGGGCTGCGGCGCCTGCGCTCGCAGACGTCGGAGACGAATCCTTCGACCGGCTCAGGCGCTGCGTGTTGCGGCAGCACTCCTCCGACGTTGACCCCCACGCCTGGGTTGGAAAAAAGTGCAGGCAGCATGGCACGGACGGCCTGGCGATACGTCGGGAACACCGGGTAATGCGTCCCAGGGTTTTTCGCGACGTAATCGTGCATTTTGTTCTCAAGAGCGGTGTGCGGCAGACGCGGATGACGATGATGCGGCCCGTGGACGAACAGATCGAAATTGACCTGAGTGCAAAATCGCGTCCAGCCGCTCTCTCCGATCACCGTTCGCGTCCCCAGCAGCGGATCGAAACTCGTCATACCGAGATGCTCGGTGAACTTGCGACCTGTCTGCAAGATCCCTGCCAGGGCGTGCGGAACCAGCCAAGCCAGGCAGAACATTTGCCACGCATGGAACCAGGCGACCAATGCCAGCGTCCCTCCCCAAAACAGTCCGCTCAGCAAGTATTCCTGGCGAATGGCAGTCCTCAGTGCAGGCGAGGTAATGGGCGAATCCTTCTGGAAGAAGATCCGTCCATAGATGTAGGGGGCCGTGATGAATCCACACAAGAGATCGCACCACGCAAAGACCAGCCGAAAGAGACGGGACGCCGCCGGATCGGAATAGGGCCAGAGCTCCCAGTCGTCCGGCGTATTCAGATACGCATGGTGCCGAATATGGGATTCCCGATAGACCGTATAGGGCGTAAGCACGACCGTTCCCACGATCCGGCCGAGGATGATATTCGTCTTCCGATCGCGGCATAAAGTTTGGTGAATCGTCTCATGAAAAAAACTCATCCAGCAGAAGAGGGAATAGGCTGTGGCGAGTGTCCAGACGACTCGCATCAGCCACAATTCTGCGGGCCAAGGGTTCGCCAGAAACCACAGGCCAACGGGCAGGAGGCGCGCGACAAGAAATTGCCATCCACCCCTACCTTCCGGAAGGGCACCCAATTCTGCTTGTGTGAAAGTCGTGGCAGACATGGTCGCAGCCGCATTTCTCCAGAGCCAAGGCCGGCGGGCGAATGGTAGCGCACCCTTGCGAGACAGCTAAAACTGTACCAATGACGAGAGCAATCAAGGGGCTATCGAGAACCGGAAAAATGCGACTGATTAGCGACCAGATGGGATGGTCGGCGGCCAGGCATAGTCCCAAACGCACAGAAGCGATCGGGCTGAAGTATGCCGCAGAAGGACTGGCACGATTGTTGCCCCCCTTCCGGCGAGAGGTGAGCCAATGACAAATTTGAGTCCCGTCGCGAATCAGGAATTGCCCGGCGCCAGTCTGGAATTACCCGGCGCCAGTCTGGAATTAATCGGAGCGGAAGATGGATTCGCGCGACGATTCGAGTTGGTTCGCCAGTACGGCAATTTCACGATGGCCTATGCCACTTTGCAGCCGGGGATGAAGTATTTTGAAACTGAGGACGGCTATCTGGCATACGACGATTGTTTAGGCACCACCTTCGTCCTGGGAGACCCTGTGGCTCCGGCGGATCGGCACGCTGCCATCATCGAGGCATTTCTGGGCAAGTATCCACGAACATGCTGGTGCGAAATCTCGAAACCGGTCGGTGCCATCCTAGCGCGCCTGGGTTGCCTGGTTAATGAGTTGGGGGCCGATATGGATCTCGACTTGCCCACTTATGATTTTGACGGCCCAAAAAAATGCAAGTTGCGTCAGGCGGCCCGCAAGATCGAACGCGAGGGACACACGATCGAGGAGCATTCGTTCACCGCGGGCGATCAAACGGAATTCGACTCTCTCTGCTCCTCCTGGCTGGCCACGAAAACCGTCAAACGCGAGGCCCGTTTCCTCGTGCGCCCCGTCGCGTTCGGCAATGAACCGGAAGTCCGCAAGTTCTGTCTGCGGAACCCAGCGGGCCGCATTGTGTCATTTGTGGCATTCGATCCGATCTGCGAGCACGGGGAAGTGATCGGCTATTCGCCCGCCGTCAAGCGGCGCTCCGCCGAGGCTCCGACGGGAGCCGAAGAAGCCATCACCAAATTTGCAATCGAACAGTTTCAAGCCGAGGGGGCGAGGACGTTGCGGTTCGGCATGCTCCCGTTTTATGACGTGCAAGATTCGTTATTTCCCGAGGCCTGGCGGCTGAAGAAAATGATTCAGTGGATTTACCGGTACGGCGACGGCTGGATTTACAGTTTCCGGGGACATGCCGATTTCATTCACCGTTACCGCGGAAATTTCAGCAAGCTGTATTTTGCCACCTACACGCGCTGGAACATTCTCAATCTGCTGGCCCTGCTGCGACTGTGCCGATTGTGGTAGGCCCGCATCGGGGCAAGGCTCTCCATCGACCCCGCGTCGGTGGGAGCACGATTGAATGCTAACAACATTCCGAGTGAAAATAGGCCTCCACCGGCCACGTGCCGGTGGAACCAGCGACTGAATGCTATGGCGGTACGAACGACTCGTAGCTTTCAGTCACGGCTTCCACCGGCCCAAGGCCGGTGGGGAGCGGATCGACCGAGGTCGACTGTGTTAGCTGCCAATCACGGGTTCCACCGACGCGGGGTCGGTGGGGACCACCCGCAATCGACGGTTGCACCCGGTTCCGGCTTCCGTCGCCGAGGCTTGCGATTCGGCTTCACTCCAATCACAATTTGATGGAGAGAATCTCCGAACCCCTCGGATCGAACGGGTCGCCTGTGGTCGATCCGTCCCCGCCTTACGGAACCTGCCTCATGTGCTGTATGCGCCGGTGTCAGTCGCGCTTGGTCTCGCCGAATTCGTTCCTCTTCCTGCCGGGTGTGATCGTGCTGGCCTTGGGATTGGCCCTGCGGGCCACGGCCCAGGCGCCGGCCGAGTGGAAGGCGGTCAAGGTTCCCGACGTATGGAAGAATCCTCCCGCGGGGATCGACAATCTGTCGTGGTATCGCGGTTTTGTGAAACCACCCGACGCCTGGAAGGGCAACGATCTGGAACTGTTCGTCGAGCCGAGCGACGCGGCCCACGAGGTGTTTTTCAACGGCCAGAAAATCGGCGGCGCCGGTGAATTTCCACCGTTCTTTCGCAGCGGTCTCGGTGGGGCCGACCGCTTCTTCGTCCCTGTCGCCTCTGTGCGCTACGACGCCCCGAACATCGTGGCGATCCGTGTCTGCAACCTGGAAGGCCGGACGGGATTCAACATTGCCGCCCCGGTTCTGTTCGGTGAAAAGGAAGCGGTGCGGATGACGGGCGATTGGCAATTCCGCCCCGGCGACAACGCTGCTTTCGCCAAATTCGACGGCGACAAGCTGCCCGAGGGGGCCGTGGTATTTGCAAAGGTCGACAGCGCCGCCGAGGTCGCCAAAACGCTCAAACGGATCGACGACGCCGGTCCGCAATCGCCGGCCGAGGCGCTGAAGCAGTTCAGCATCCCCGACGATCTCGAAATCGAGCTGGCGCTCAGCGAGCCGGAAGTGCGGCAGCCGTTGAGCATCAAATGGGACCCGCGCGGCCGGCTGTGGGTCAATCAATTCATCCAGTACCCGGATCCGGCGGGATTGAAAATGGTCAGCCGCGATAAATTCCTGCGCTCGGTGTACGACAAAGTCCCCGCGCCGCCGCCGCATCATTTCCCGGGGCTCGACCGCATCTCGTTCCACGAAGACACCGACGGCGACGGCAAGTTCGACAAGCACGGCATTTTCATCGAGGGGCTCAGCCTCACCTCGTCCTTCGCGTTCGACAAAGACGGCTTGTGGGTCTTGCAGCCGCCGTACTTGTTGTTTTATCACGACAAGAACCACGATGATGTTCCCGACGGCGACCCGGTGGTGCATCTCGAAGGGTTCGGCATGGAGGACTCGCATTCGATCGCCAGCAGCCTGCGCTGGGGGCCCGACGGCTGGTTGTATGCGTCGCAGGGCAGCACTGTCACCGGCGATATCAAGCGGCCGGGCGAAAAAACCGCCGTGCATTCGCTCGGCCAGTTGATCTGGCGGTATCATCCGCCCACTCGGCGCTATGAGATCTTCGCCGAAGGTGGAGGCAATACGTTTGGCGTCGAGATCGACGCCCACGGCCGGATCTTTTCGGGCCATAACGGCGGCGACACACGAGGTTTCCACTACGTGCAAGGAGGCTACTCGCGAAAGGGATTCGAAAAGCACGGGGCGCTCTCGAATCCCTACGCCTTCGGCTTCTTCGAGAGTATGAAGCACGACAAAGTCCCCCGATTCACGCACACGTTCGTGTTTTACGAGGGCGCCGGAGACGTGCCGCGCGATTCGGCATTGCCGGCCAAATATCGGGGCAATCTGTTTGGCGTCGGACCGTTGCAAGGCCACGTCGTGCGCAGCGAAGTGAGTCAGGACCGGTCGTCGCTCAAGACGAAAGACCTCGATCATCCGCTGACGACGAAGGACACGTGGTGTCGGCCGGTTGACATTCAATTCGGCCCCGACGGCGCGCTCTACGTTTGCGATTTCTATGAGCAGCGCATCGACCACGCCAGCCACTACCAGGGCCGGATCGATCGTGAGCGCGGCCGCATCTGGCGGCTGAAGGGCAAAGGGGGAACGCCCATCAAGCCCTTCGACCTGACGAAAGCCACGACCATTCAACTGATCGACCGGCTGCAAGACCCGAATCGCTGGTTTCGCCAGACGGCGCTGCTGGTATTGTCTTGGCAGAAGCCCGAGGCGGCTGTGCCCGAACTGCTCAAGCGGCTGAACGCCGCGTCGGACGACTCGGCCGTTACGCTGCTGTGGGCGCTGTATCAACTTGCCGGCCTGAAAGAAGACATCGCGATCCAACTGCTCGACCATCAGAATCCATATGTCCGGCTGTGGACGATCCGGGTCGTCTGCGACGAAAAAAACGTGTCGAGCCAGATTGCCGCCAAGCTCAAAGACTTGGCGACCAGCGAAGAGCACGTCGAGGTCCGCAGCCAGTTGGCGAGCTCCGTCCGACGCTTGCCGGCCAGTGAAGCCCTGGCGATCATCCGGCCGATGTTGGCGCACGACGCGGATGCGGCCGACATTCACATTCCCCTGCTGTTGTGGTGGGCGATCGAAGACAAGGCGGGGACCGACCGTGAGGCCGTCGTGGCATTGCTCGACGACCCGGCGCTGTGGAAACATCCGCTGGTCGGCAATCACCTGCTGGAGCGGCTGATGCGACGCTATGCCTCCGCCGGGACGCAAAAAGACCTGCTCGCCTGCGCCGCGCTCCTGGAGAGGGCGCCGGACGCAACAGTCGCCAAGTTGCTGCTGGCCGGTTTCGAAAAGGCCTTCGAAGGACGGTCGCTGGCAGGCCTTCCTGATGAACTGGTCGCCGCGATCGCGAAAGTCGGCGGTGGCTCGCTGGCGCTCCGGCTCCGCCAGGGAGACTCGGCGGCCCTTGACGAAACGCTGAAGATCGTGGCGGATGAGAAGGCGCCCCGGGCCGACCGGCTCAAATACATTCAGGTTCTTGCCGAGATCCACCCCCCCGCGGCAGCCGACGTGCTGCTCGCTGTTTTGAAATCGACCACAGACGGCGAACTGCAAATCGCGGCGCTGGGCGCCTTGCAATCCTACGAAGATCCCCAGATTGGGGCGGCCGTCGTCGGCTTATTATCGACATTGGCGGACGAACCGCGCTTGGCCGGTTTCAATCTGCTCGCCAGTCGCAAGGGGTGGGCCAGGGCGCTCCTGGCGGCGGTCGATGCGGGCAGTGTTCGGGCGCGCGGTGTGCCGGTTGAAATCGTGCAGCGGATTCTGTTCCAGCGCGACGAGCAGAATGCCGCACTGGTGCAAAAGCTGTTCGGCAGCGTGAAGGGGGCCACGACGGCTGAAATGCTGGCACAAGTCGAAAATCTCAAGCAAGTTCTGGCCGTCGGCACCGGGAACCCCTACAACGGACGGAAGATGTATCTGAACAGTTGCGGCAAATGCCACGTGCTGTTCGGAGAAGGGGGCCGAATCGGCCCCGACCTCACCAGCTACAAGCGCGACGACGTGCACACGATGCTCGTCAACGTCGTCAACCCCAGCGCCCAGATCCGCGAAGGCTTCGAGAATTACATTCTGGTGACGAACGACGGCCGCACTCTCACCGGGTTCATTGCCGATCAGGACTCGCGGATCGTCGTCATCCGCGGCAGCGACGGCCAGAGCGTCGTCGTCCCGCGCAGCAACATCGAAGAGCTGGCCGCCAGTCCGAAGTCGCTGATGCCCGAAGCCGTTCTCAAGGATTTTTCCGAACAACAGGTCCGCGACCTGTTCGCGTACCTGCGCTCGACGCAGCCCCTGGCGACACGCTAGCGGGCCCGTCGTCGAACCGTTGATGACAGGTTCGAGGGCCGGGGCCGGACGAGAAAATTGAACCTTAGGGGACGCAGAGAAATAGGAAGGCGGACGGAGGAAGAGGCTTCACGCCACGCCTACCCGTGCCCGACAGATTCCACATTTGCCCCTGCCGCAAATCCCAAGCCTCGGGGCTCAAGTCTCACGTCCCAACTCGTGCCCTTTCAATTCCACGTTTGCCCTTCCCCATCCACGTTTGCCCTCACGTTTGCCCTCGACAAACCTCATTTTTCCCACAAAATCTTCACGTTTGTCCTTTTTCGTCCATTTGGACGTATCCGGCATTGTGGACTTTTTCGTCAGACCGTTTTCGTGTCTTTCGCGTCTTTCGTGGTTCTCTCCGTCGTTGGATGACGAGAGGGGAACTACGAAATAAACGAAAGATGTTTGGGTCCTTGCCAGAATTTCTCGTTCGGGTCGTCGCGATGTTCAAGTCGCCTGCAGCCTACTTCAAATTCGCCAAGATCGCCGACTGCGTCTGGTAGGTATCGCAATGACGTCGGAACTGCTCGCGATCGAGAATTTCGTGAACGTAGACTTCGGTCATGACTGGATATGCCAGCCGCTGGCAATTGGTCGTGAAATGCAGATCGTATTTCCGGTTTTCGAGTCGAACCCCGTCGTCTTTGAAAACCTGAATCGTGGGCGCCTTGGCAAACGAGGCACAGACCTGCCGGCCCGTCCAGCCCAGCACGACCCACACCTTCGACTTCTGTCGCTGCGGGTCAAAAAAGACGGGCACCATCATCCGCGCGTCCTGGCCGATATCGGCGTCATGTTCCAGATTGGCCGACCATTTCAGAAATCGGGCGACGGCGGCTACCGGGTCGGCGATGTCATCCACAGAAATTTCCGACTCCCGGCCGAGCTGTCGATTGGCCGTCAAACAGGCGCCCTGAAACAGATTCTCCAGATCAAGCAGCTCGTCGTAGAGCGTCATCGCGACTTCGCCGGCCGCAGTCAGACGGTGCTGCTGTTGCAGAGCTGCGACTCCAAATGTCTCTTCGAGAACGGCGCGAATGAAGCGATAGGCCTTCGCCCGGCGGAAATAAACCGTCGCCAGCGGCTCGACCGACAACTCGGGACCGACATAGAACTCGGGGCGCCGATCGGGCTCCGGAGCGTCAGCAGCCGGGGCGGGAAATTCCAACTGCTTGACGTGTGTCTCGCGGGTGAGCGCCAGGACTCCTTTGAATAACTCCAGGAGCTGTTTCCGGTACGTTTCTTCGACTTTCAGATGGACCGACTCCGGCGTTTTGTCCGGATTCACGAGCGGTTCGAGGGCCCACGTCTGATAGTCGTACCAGCCCGATTCGCCCGTCGGAGACAGGTCGATCTCGCCCTTGCGAATCCGCACGATCAATTCTTCCATGAGATCGAAGCCTGCGGGAATTGGTTGGTTCCCATACAGCCGCATCACCAGGTCTGTTTCGTGGCTGCGTGACGGCGGAAAGAACGAGAGGCCCTCCGCGGAAACGGCGGGCCGGCCGGATTCAAGATCGGCGAGATACTGCCGCAGACTGCCTTGCGAAAGTGGATTCGTCAACCGGGAAATGAGCTGGAGATACTGCTCGTAAGTGGCCAGGCCGGCGCCGTCCGCCTTGAGCGCCTCGGCGATGGCCCGCACTCCGGTCTCTCCCTTCAGCCTGGTTTGCAGCATTCGATCCTGTTGAAAAATCCGTCGCAGATTTGCGTTCCAGGTGTAGAACCCAAGCGGTTTTGATCGCAGCAGGTCGCGCTGGAAGCGCTCGACCGTTGCCGAGATCGCCTGGTCGGCGCCCCGAGATGACGGATTCGGCAGACCCGCCAGTCGTGCGGCGGCCAGCACAATCAGCCGCGCATCGTCCGGGGCCAGCGGTTGCTGTGCCAGAACCTCGGCCAGGCGGGTCAACAGACCCGCTTTGCCGGCGAACTTGCCAGCCCCCTGTTGGGCGGCCACATCAATCGCCGCGTACAGCCCGTCGTCGAACTGCTTGGCCTTCTGGGCCAGGAGCGCGGCGGAAACGATTTCTCCCCCGGCGAACGGGGCCAGCGTGGCCGAGAGAGGGGCTTCCTCAGCGTGGAATTTGACGCTCGCCATCTTCAGCCAGCCCGACATCGTTTGTCCACCGACGAGGACCGACGTTGCCAACCAATCCTTCTGCACCTTAGTAATCGCCACAAGCTGGCCTTTGACAAGTTCGGCCACGGTTGCCGTACCGGCTTGCAATGGCGCACGCTGGTCGGAGACCACGACGGTGTCGCCCGCTCGAATTCGTTCTTCCGGGGTGCGCCAACTCTCTTCGCGCGGAGCATCGAGACGAATCACCTGCTCGCTCAGATCGAGCTGGAGCCGATAGGGCCCCTGCAGAATCTCGCGGATTAGTTTTCCGTTTTCGTCGGCTACGGGCAGCCGCACGCGCGATTCGACGATCGGTTTCTTCGTCGGCGTGCGCGGCGCCGCAGGGACCGCTTCCCCTGCAAATCCCGATTGTGGCAGCAGACACAGTACGACCGTGATCAAAGCCGACGTCCTGGACAACATCGCGCGTTCCTATCAGGATTGGGGCCGCGGGGACTCGAAACCACGACGGAATTCTACCCAACGGACGCCACGGCGTCTCCTTCCGTCATTTGCCGCTGGCCCGCACCAATGCCGGAGACGACTGTGACGTCTCGACAGGGGGACGTTGCCGGTTCACCAGGATTCCCGCCAGGACGAGGCTGAAACCGATGACCAAGGCGATGAAGATCGAGCGAAATGACATGAATTCCTCCGAACGCCGTGGACGATCACGACCGACTTGACAACACGATGAGGAAGCATAATCGGGCCGGCCGGCGATTGACCGGCCCGGTCCCTGCTGCAACTTTGCCGGCACATTATTGAAGCCATTCGACCAGTGCCTTGGTCTGGTGTCAATCAGCGGCCGCGCGGCATGGTGATCGACGCAGAGCGTCGCTACGTGCGTTCCCACGCGGAGCGTGGGAACGAGAAATTCCGTGACGAAGCGAGGAAAGGGGAGCAGGCGGGTTCACCAATTTGTTATACTTCGTTGCAGCTCAGGCAACGCCGGCTAGCAGCCCGTTGAAAAAGGGGACAGTCCCTGTCGGCAGTATCGGTTTGTTGCAGAGAATTTACTCTTTGGAAAGGGACGGTCCCCTTTTTCAACAGGCTGCAGGCGTGGCAGACGTTGAAAACCAAATTGTCATGGCATCTTGATCCCTCCCCCCAAGACATGAATCTCACGATGCAACGAATTTGCGTTTTTGTATCTTTGCTGACGGTCGCGTTATTGCCCGGCTGGTGTTTGGCGCAGGTTGCGCCGGCTCCCAAGCCTCTCGGGACTTCCGTTGTCGCGGCCGGGCGATTCGACAGGGTTTCAAAGCTTCTCGAACGGCATATCGAGCGGAAAGAGGTGGCAGGGGCAGTGGCGTTGGTACTTCACCGTGGGCAGCCGATCTTCTCGGCTGCCTTGGGTGCCGCCGATGCCGGGGCCGGCCGGCCGATGGTCGACGATACCATCTTCCGGATCGCCTCCATGACCAAACCGGTCACGAGCGTCGCCGTGCTGATGCTGGTCGAGGAGGGGCGGCTCAAATTGACAGATCCGGTTTCCAAGTATCTCCCGGAATTCAAGAGCCTGCGAGTCCTCGGTGCGCAGGGGACGGAAACCGCTCCGGCGGCGCGGGCGATTACGATCCACGACCTGCTGACGCACACGTCCGGGCTGACTTACGGCTTTTTCGCGGGGGACAGGCTCGGGCCGCTGTATCAGGAAGCAAAGATCTGCGACGGACTGGCCCCGACCGACTGCACGCTCGCTGAGAATGTTCGCCGACTGGCTGGGGTGCCGCTCAAGCATCAGCCGGGCAGCGCCTGGGAGTATGGACTCTCGACCGACGTGCTCGGTCGCCTGGTCGAGGTTGTCTCGGAAAAGTCTCTCGACGAGTTTTTCCAAACGCGAATCTTCCGTCCCTTAGGGATGACCGACACTCATTTCGTCCTTCCCGTGGACAAGCGAGGCCGCCTGGCGGCCTTGTATCGCCCCGGCGAAGAAAAGAAAGTCGAGAAGGTGGGCGATGAACCGATCCAAATCGGGGCCCTCCGTTACTCGGCGACCATGCCGCTGCGCGAGACGGGCTACTTCTCGGGTGGCGCGGGGCTGGTCTCGACGGCCTCGGATTACGCACGATTGCTGACGATGCTTCTGAACAAGGGCACACTCGGCGGCCGGCGGATGCTGAAATCCGAGACCGTCGAACTGATGTGCCGCAATCAGATCGGGGAGCTGCAAGTGACGCTCGGCGGCCACGGCGACGGATTCGGCTATGGATTCGGCGTCGTCACGGCGGCCGGGAAAGCGAAAGACGTCGCCTCTCCTGGCACCTTTTCGTGGGGCGGGATCTACAACACCTATTTCTGGGTCGACCCGGAGAAAGAGTTGGTCGGCATCCTCATGACGCAGCTCTTCCCTTTCGACCATCTCACGATCCGGGAGGACTTCAAACGGCTGACGTACGAGGCGCTGGCCGGCTCGCTCTCCGATCGGTCAGAATCGAACCGCGTCCGCATTTCCGAAATCACGCTGCACGACGACATGGACTGCTTCAAGGTCGAGACGCCGACGGCGACTTATCTCTACGGTAAGAAAGGGGCCGGCTTCGCGAGCATTATGGACAAGGATGGCCGCGACTGGGTGTCGTACCGCCCCGGTGGACAGGCGCAGGGGGAATACCGCGGACTCCCCAAATGCGGTCAGCCTGCCAAGTTTTTCCACTGCGGCTATGGGTACGGGCAGTATAAGACCGACAACGTCTTTGCGAGCCGCGTTACCGAACGGGCCGCCGATCATGTGCGCGTCGAGTCGGAGACGCGCGACGGGAAGTCGGCCTGCGCGTGGGACTTCTACCCGACTCACGCGACCCTCACACTGCAACGGATCGACAGGCCCACCTATTGGTTTCTGTATGAGGGAACGCCGGGGGGCAAGCTGGACGCAGACCAAGACTTCGTGATCCGGCCCGACGGAACAAAGACGACGCTCGACACTCCGTGGTCGCAGGTGGTTCCGTGGGTTTGTTTCGGGGCGGCCGAGACGCCGATTGGCTTCGTCTGCGTCAATCATCAGGAGCCGGCGGAAGGCGAGACCGACTCGTATGTTTCCTGGCCGTTCCAGAAAGACAAAGACGGGTCGTTCCAGGACATGACGGTGTTCGGGTTCGGGCGGAAGGGATATAAAGAACTGGTCGAGCACGTTCCCGATCTCACACGGTTGCCGGCCCGGTTCAGCATTGGGTTCGTGGGCGCGGCGGATCACAAAACAGCCAAGACGACATGCGAGGCGATTCGCATCTTGCAGAAGGAATGAGTTGCCCGAGTTTCCTGGTGACGCCACGGTGGCTCTTCAGAGGATTTTGAACCGCAAAGAGTGCAGAGGAAAACGAGAGACGGAAATACGAACGGGAATTTTTCTCACAGAAGGAGACGCTGGCGATGGCCAAGACGAGATTCGTGGTGATGTTGATCCTGTGCGCGGCGGCCATTCTTCCGGCCTCGCCGGCAGTCGCCCCGGCAGACGACGATACGTTCGTCTCGATTTTCAACGGCAAGGACCTGAGCAAGTGGAAGGGCCTTGCCGATCACTGGTCGGTTGCAGACGGCGCCATCACCGGAGTCAACACGCAGGAAAAACCGCTCAAGAAGAACACCTTTCTGATCTGGGAGGGAGGTCAGCCTGCCGATTTCGAACTGCGGTTCCAATTCAAAATCGTCGGCGGCAATTCGGGCGTGCAGTACCGATCCAAGGTGATCGACGACAAAGAGTTCGTGGTCCACGGATACCAGGCCGACATCGACTCCAGCCCGCGTTTCACTGGAATGAACTACGAAGAAGGAGGCCGCACGTTCCTGGCGCAGAGGGGCGAACGCGTGACGATCGGGACTGACGGTAAGAAATCGGTTGAGAAGATCGGAGATGCGGCTGAGTTGCAGAAGAAGATCAAGGCCGAAGACTGGAACGAGTACGTGATCATCGCGAAGGGGAACGATCTGAAGCAATCCGTCAACGGAGTGCTGATGTCCGAAGTGATCGACAACGAGAAAGGGAAGGCGGCAGTCTCGGGCACAATCGCCATCCAGCTTCACTCAGGTCCGCCGATGAAGGTTCAGGTCAAGGAGATTCGACTGAAAGAGCTGAAGTAAAGGCGCCCCGTGGCTCACATGTGCCTCGCGCGCGCTTCTCCCAGTGGCGCTCGAATTGCGAAGTGTCATTTTGGCGCCGCGGTGGTGGAACGCGGGCCGACGGCGGAGAGGTCCCACGTCTCAAAACCGATCTGCGCAGCCGGTGAACCGGGGCGCAGATGGAAGTCTCCGTGTTCCGGGTCCACAAACTTTGGATCGGCGACGAGACTGTTATTATCGTGTCCCATGGCCTGCCACTCGGCCAGGGTCTGTTTGCCGAAGAGGACAGGCATGCCCGTTGCGTTCCAATAGAGGTTGTCGTCGAAGGCGCAGACGTCGCGCCCGCAATGGGCGCTGCCGTAATCCCCCACGGCCTTTCCGCCCTGAAACAGGAAAATGTTGCGCCGGCAGGCAAGCTCGAACCCGCCAATGCCGCCGCGCTCGACCTGTGCCGAGCGACTGAAGGCGAAAATATTATTCTCAGCAGTGATCTTCTGGTTGTGATGCGCAAATAAGGCCCCATCCTGGCAACGAGAGACGAGGTTCTTTTGAATGAGCAGGTCGTGGCTACCTTCATCCGGGTAGATTCCCCAGCCGCCGTAGTCACGTCGGGCGACGTCGTGCAGCAGATTGAACCGGATGCGAGAAGCGGGCGTGCTGCACGTATAAATGGCGGCCAGATCGCTGAGCAGTCCCCGGCCGACGTCATGCACGTGATTGTATTCGACGATGTTGCCCGTGGCCTGGCATGGCCCGAAATCCTGGACCGAACCCACCGAGATCCCCGAGTAGAACAAATCGTGGATGTGATTGTGAATCACCTGAACGTGGGCGTTGTCCCCCACGAACACGCCTACCGCTTCGGGAGTGAACCGGCCGCAATGGGCGATTTCGTTGTCGGCCACCGTGATCCGCCGGCTGTGCGGGCCTTGGGGCATGGCGGCTTTACGCTGGAGTCCCCGTTCGGTCAGCCGTCCCGATCCGTCGGTCTCCCACGAGAAAAAGTGGCCGATCCGAATGCCCCCCGCGCCGATATCGGTGATCTGATTGCGTGCAATCTCGATGTCGGTGCAGCCCACGCCGATCTCAACGCCGTAGTTGCCGACGTGTTCGATGCGGCAGCCGGTGA
>DASYAR010000426.1:0-4302 GCA_036501235.1 Planctomycetaceae bacterium | reverse complement strand
GCTGCTGAAGCTGGCCTCCGACAAGCCGGCCGTGAAGGAACTATGGCGCGGGAGCATGAAGACGGGCGCTTCGCCCGTCAATGCCACGCCGTTTCTGGAAAATGGTTTCATGTACGCCGTGGATCAGCCTGGGGCGCTGATGGGCGTGCGGCTCGACACGGGCGAGCGCGTGTGGCAGACATTCAAACCAGTGAGCGATATACCCGAGACGCGCAAGGTGAATTCGGGGACGGCGTTTCTCATCAAGAACGGCGATCGGTTCTTTCTGTTCTCGGAAACCGGACACCTGATTATCGCCCGCCTCAGCCCCAAGGGCTACGACGAAATCAGCCGCTGGAAACTGCTGGAGCCGACCGCCGCCGCCTTCAATGATCGCGACGTCGTCTGGAGCCACCCTGCGTTCGCCAACAAGTGCGTGTTCGCGCGCAATGACAAAGAGCTCGTCTGCGCCTCTTTAGCCGCCGAATGATCTCGTTTCCACGTTGCGATCTCGTTCCCACGCTCCGCGTGGGAACGCACGTCGCGACGCTCTGCGTCGTCCGCAAAACCGTCGAAATACCCAGTCACTTCGCGACCAGCCGTACCTCGCGCAAATCCATCACGGCCACTCCCGGCTTCTTTCGCGGTTTGACGGCCAGCGTATACCGGCCCGGCTGGTCCAGTTTCAGGCTGCCGATTTCGCGGCGGATGAATTTCTGAAAGCCACCCGTCTCCTCGACCGTCATCATCAACGTCTGCGCGCCGACGGCGAACTCGACTTCACTGCCCCCGCTTCCCGTTCCGCAGCCTTGCAGAATTTCGACGCGAAACTCGCCCGGCTTCGAAACTTGAAATTCCCAACTCGCCCAATCGTCGGCGCGGACCCAATAGCCCAGCGTATTCTTGTGGGACAACGGCTCGAACCGCAACATCACGCCATGCACGTCAGCCGTCTTGCCGGGAAGCAGAATGTTGCCGTCTTGGGACTGAGGATTTGGCACGTAATCGGGATTGGGACGCATGTCCTGCGCGGCGACCGATTCGCGCCAGCTCCGCAGCCGCGCCGCGAGTTGCGCGGCTTTCTCCGGAAATCGGTCGATCAGGTTCGTGCTTTCCCCCGGATCTTTCTGCGCGTCGAACAATTCGAGCCGGCCCGTGTCGTAGAATTCGATCAGCTTGTCGGCCCCATCCCGAATCGCGCCGCCGGGCCGGCCTCCCTGATTGCTGTAATGCGGGTAATGCCAGTATAAGGGGCGCGGCTCCAGATCGCCTTCCTGTTTCAACAGCCGAACCAGACTGACCCCATCGATCACGTGCGAATCGACTGGAGGCGATTCGATGGGAAGTCTCACGATTTCGCAAATCGTGGGAACGAGATCGATGCTGGAGACCGCGACGTCGGACTTGCTGCCGGGCCTCGTGCTTCCAGGCCACTTGACGAGCAGCGGCACGCGGATCCCTCCTTCATACAAATACCCTTTGCCTTCGCGCAGCGGCGCGTTCGACGTGGAGGGAGTCTTATCCCCTTCGATCGTGGCCAGTCCGCCATTGTCGGAGGTGAAAATCACCACCGTGCGCTCGTCGATCTTCAGGTCTTCGAGTTTTTTCATGACCCGCCCGACTCCTGCGTCGAGGCTCTCCAGCATTGCCGCATAGGTCGGATTGTTCTGCGGCAGTGACGGCCGCGGCTGTTTTTCGAATTCTTCGACGATCTGCGCCTGGGCCTGAAGCGGGGTGTGCACCGCGAAATGGGGCAAGTACAGAAAAAACGGTCGCTCGTAATTCTGATCGATGAATTTCTCGGCCTCGGCCGACAGCCGGTCGGTCAGGTATTCTCCCGCTTGCGCCTTGTCCAGCCCAGGCATGGTTTGGCCGTCACGGTTGAACGGAGCGAAATAGCTTCGTGGCGAGCCGGCGGCGGTCCCGGCGACATTGATCTCGAATCCTTGCTTTTGCGGCTCGAATCCGGATCCGCCGAGATGCCACTTGCCGATATGCGCTGTGGCGTAACCCGCCTGCTGCAACCGCTCGGCGATGGTGACTTCTTCCAGCGGCAGCTCCTGGCGAAACGGCGGACGCAGCAGTTTCTGTGACGGCATGTCGGCGCGGCCGGGGAGCCAATCGGTCAGGTGCAACCGCGCCGGGTATTTGCCCGTCATCAGTGCGGCCCGCGTCGGCGAGCAAACGGGGCAGGCGGCGTAGGCCTGCGTGAACCACATCCCGTCGCGCGCCAGCCGATCAAGTGCCGGCGTGTGGTGGTATTTGCTGCCGTAACAACCCAGATCGGCCCAGCCGAGATCGTCCGCGACGATCAGGATGACGTTGGGAGGCTTTTCCTCAGCGGCAATTGCGGACGATGTCCAATGCGAGGAGATAGACGCCAGGAACAGTAGCGCAGTGATCGAATGCACCTTAGCGAATCGACGATCGGAATCCGATTGAGAAGGGCAATTCATTAATGTTCCTTCGTGGTGATCCAGACGAACCGAATGATCATATACGCCGGGCTCGGGCACCGCCGCGAGCGAGGGTGGTACGACGGCGTACTCGCAGCGTCGCCGCTGGCTCCGGGTTAAACGAATTGTCGCAGCTATGCCAGCAGTTCTCGCACGAGCTGGGCCTTGGTGACGTCGGCGTCGGTCAGACTGGCGTCGCGGCCGTCATGAGGAAAAACGAGTTTCTGGTGATCGAGCCCCAAAGCCGCCAGCAGCGTCGCGTGCAAGTCGTGCACGTTGACGATCTTTTCCTGCGACTCGTATCCGAATTCGTCGGTCGCGCCGTGAACGTAGCCTTTCTTGAAGCCTCCTCCGGCCAGCCACAATGAGAACCCGCGGCGATTGTGGTCGCGCCCATCGGCGCCTTGGGACACGGGCAGCCGGCCGAACTCGCCGGTCCACAAAACGATCGTCGAATCCAGCAGGCCGCGCTGTTGGAGGTCTTTGACGAGAGCCGCGCTGGGCTGGTCGGACATGCCGCACAGCCCCTTGAGCGTCTCGGCGTTCTTGCTGTGCGTGTCCCAGGGTTGCCCCTTGAGGAAGATCTGGACGAAACGGACCCCTTTTTCGATCAACCGCCGCGCCAAAAGACACCGCGTGCCGTACTCTTTGGTTTCTTTGCGATCGAGACCGTACATCCGGCGCGTCTCTTTGGTTTCCTGCGAGAGATCGGCCACTTCGGGGACCGCCAGTTGCATCCGGGCGGCCGTCTCGACGTTGGCCAGCCGCGCGGCGAGCTCGGCATTCCCCGGATGGCGTTCGAGGTGCTTGCGGTTGAATTCATTGAGCAGTTCGAGCTGCCTTCTACGGGAGGCAGCCGAAGAGCCGGCCGGTGGCTCGAGATTCAACACCGGTGCGCCGCTGGCGCGAAACGTCGTCCCCTGATAAACCGGCGGTAACCAGCCGGACGACCAGTTCTTGTCGCCATCGACGGGCAGCCCCCCCGGATCCGAGAGCACGACATACGCGGGCAAGTTGGCATTCTCAGAGCCGAGCGCGTAAACCACCCACGAGGCCATCGAAGGCATCCCCGCGAAAAACTTGCCGGAATGAATGAGCCGCAGGGCCGATTCGTGGTCGACCGATTCGGTGAGCATCGAACGAACGAGCGTGATTTCGTCAGCGATGCCTCCTGTGTGCGGCAACAGCTCACTGAGCTCCATGCCGCATTCGCCGTATTTCTTGAATTCGTACGGGCTTCCGAGGACGTTCCCCGACTGCTTGTCGAAATGCGTCTCGAGGCTGCCGCCGGGATAGGGTTTGCCGTGCCATTTGGTGAGCGCGGGTTTGGGATCGAACAGATCCATCTGACTGGGGCCGCCGTGCTGGAACAGGCAAATGACCGACTTGGCCTTGCCGCCTCCGGCCACTGCCGCTGGTGACGCCGCCCGAATTCCCGATTCTCCCCGCACAGTTTCCTGGGCCAGCAGATACGTCAGTGCCAACTGTCCCAGGCTGCCGGCGTAATGGGTCAGAAAGGCCCTGCGCGAAACGGAACTGTCATTGGCAAACATGCGAGGGAGCCTCGTGTTGTTAACTTCACTCCACATACAAAAACTCGTTCGCCGCCAGCAGCATCTGGCAGAAGTCGACCCACGCCAGCGAGCGGGGATTGGCGGTCGACTGGTACTCCGCGGCTTGAGTGTCGAGAAACTGCCGGGCCGATTCCAGCTCGGCACTCTGCGGTTCGCGCCCCCACGCCGTGAGATAGGCCAGCCGCAGCCGCGCCGTGTCGTCCTGGCTCTCGTGCTCGACGCGCGCGGCAAACGCCTTGGCCCGGTCGACGACAAACGCGGAATTCAACAGCGCCAAAGTCTGCAGCGGCATG
>DASYAR010000425.1:0-2866 GCA_036501235.1 Planctomycetaceae bacterium | reverse complement strand
GTCTCGGTCCGCGGCACGGGGGACCAGGATGCCCACTTGCAGACACTCGGTCCGGGGGCGTTCTTCGGCGAAATGTCGCTGCTGGCCGGCGACCACCGGGCGGCGACAGTCCGTGCTGCCGAGGATTGCGAACTGGTGGTGATTGGAAAGCCGGCCCTGGCCGCCGTCTTCGAGCGTCAACCCGGTTTCGTGCAGGAAATCAGCGACATTGTCGCCTCACGCCAGGCCGAGTTGGCTACGCGGCTGGCCCAACTCCCCGATGCCGCCGCGTCGCAAAAAGAACCGCTGCTGACGCGCGTCAAACGCTACTTCGGAATGGATTGAACATGATCGCGTCGGGCTGGCGGATGCAGTGAAGTTAGGAACGAGCGGAGCTCCTGCTCGCTCCCCTCGAATCCCATGCAAAATGCTGCTTCAGCCGCGGGGCTTGGAAAATTGATGTCTGGAAATCCAACCATGTTCGTGCTCCTGGCACGGCAGAATGGGGTTCCCCGCAGCGAATGAATGGCACAGCGTCGAAAGACTCTACCTGGCGGCCGGCAGCAGCTTTTGGACTTGCACTTTCAGCTCTTGCAGCTCACTGGGTTCATATCCCTTCAGGTGCATGGCGATCGTGCCGTCGGGCTTGATCAAAAACGTCTGTGGAATCGAATCCTCCATCGTGAATTTGGAGAAGATCGCCGACTTGGGATCGGTGGCGACGACGAACGAGTAGTCGGTCTTCTCTTTGAAGTCGGCAACGTCGTCGGACACTTGATCGAGCCCGATGATCAGCACCACGAGGCCCCGATCGGCAAAGGGACGGGCGATCTTTCGATCGAGCTCGGGGAGCTCCGTCAGGCAGGGGGGGCACCACGTCGCAAAAAAATTGACGATCACCGGTTGGCCCTTCAAGTCGGACAATCGTTGCGGCTTTCCGTCGATCGGAGTGAATTCGAAATCGGGCGCCATCTGACCGACGCTCGAAGATTTTCCCTCGCCGTCACAAGACAACGAGGCCAGCGCGAGCGCCGGCAGCAGTGTCCAGCAAACTGCGCGAAGGAACCGGTTTGTTGTTGCCGCGAAGATCATCATCGGCACGTCCTCAATCCGTAGGTCAGCGAAGCGAATTCAGACATTCTTATAGAATTCTTCGGCTTCGCGCATGAAATCGAGGTCGAGCGTGCGCATCGTGCCGACCGCCTCGGCCAACGAATACGAAACGATCTTCAGTCCACGCAAGGCGACCATCTGGCCGAATTTCTTTTCGAGGACGAGCCGCGCCGCGTGAATGCCCAATCGCGTTCCCAGGACCCGGTCGTAAGCGCTGGGGGGACCGCCCCGCTGCAAGTGGCCCAGCGTCACCGCGCGGGTTTCGATCCCCGTCCGGCGCTGAATCAAGTCGGCGATCGTATCGCCAATGCCTCCCAGCTTGGCGTGGCCGAAGTCGTCGAGCTCGGCCGTGTGCGTCACCAGGCCTTCCTGCGGCAGATTGGCCCCTTCACTGACGATAATCAGGCCGTACTTTTTGCCGGCGGCGCGCCGTTTGACCAACACATCGCACATCTTGTCCAAGTCGACTTCGACTTCGGGGATCAAGGTGAAATCGGCGGCCGTCGCAATGCCGGCAAAGCAGGCGATCCAGCCGGCATGGCGCCCCATCGTCTCGATGACCATCACCCGGCGGTGCGACTCGGCCGTCGTCCGCAGGCGATCGACCGCCTCCATCACGATATTGATCGACGTATCGAAGCCGAACGTAAAATCCGTGCAGCTCAAGTCGTTGTCGATTGTTTTGGGGACGCCCACGACGGGGAAGTTTTCTTCTTCATAGAGCCGCTTGGCGACCCCCAGCGTGTCGTCGCCGCCGATCGCGACCAGCGACGTCAGCCCCAGCCGCTGAAAACTGTCGAGCAGCTGGGGGACCGATTCTTCCTTGTTCTTGTAGGGGTTGGTTCGCGACGAGCCGAGGATCGTCCCGCCGCGGGCGATGATCTCGTCGGTCTCTTGCGCCTTGAGCGGAACGGCATTTCCCTGGATGGCGCCGCGCCAGCCTTCCAACAGGCCGACGCACTCGCCGCCGGCATTGTGGATCGTGCGCACGACGGCGCGAATCACCGCATTCAATCCGGGGCAGTCGCCGCCACCGGTCAATAACGCAACTTTCATTCGTCAGGTTCCCGAAAGAATCAAGGCTTGGGCGGAATCAAGGTGCGTTCGATAAACGTCGTGTCGACTTCGCCCTTGATGAACGCCGCGTTGTTGAATATCTCCTGGAGCAGCGGAATCGTCGTCTGGATTCCCTCGATGACAAACTCCGACAGCGAGCGGCGCATACAGGCCAGCGCTTCGTCGCGGGTTGGCTGGTGCACAATCAGTTTGCCGATCATCGAATCGTAATACGGGCCGATTGTGTAGCCCTGGTAGACGTGTGAATCGAATCGCACCCCCGGACCACCCGGGAGCCGCAGCTTGGTGATTGTGCCCGGAGATCCGCGAAAACCATGGGCCGGGTCTTCGGCATTGATGCGAACTTCAATCGCCGACCCCGATTGTAGAATTTGTTTCTGCTTGAAGGGCAGCTCTTCTCCGGCGGCCACTCGGATCTGCGTCTTGATCAGGTCGATGCCGGTTACCAATTCCGACACGGGGTGTTCGACTTGAATCCGGGCATTGACTTCAATGAAATAAAACTTGTTTTCTTTCTGATCGAAGATGAACTCGACGGTGCCGGCGTTCGTGTAGCCGGCCTCTTTCACGAGCCGCACGGCCGCTTTGCAGATTTCGTCGCGCACACTGCGAGTCAGAGTCGGACCGGGGCTCTCTTCGACCAGCTTCTGATGCCGCCTTTGCAGCGTGCAATCCCGCTCCCACAGGTGGCACACGT
>DASYAR010000424.1:0-17686 GCA_036501235.1 Planctomycetaceae bacterium | reverse complement strand
TTCCCTTTACCCGCATCCGGACTCGGGTGCATGATCACCTGCATCTGCTGGAAATTCGTCGCCCGCATGACTTCCAGCAGGCGCTCGGCCTTCGGTTCGAAGCCACCATCGACGATCTTGATGGCAATGGTCATGACATTCTCCTGAGCCGGCATAGTGCCGGACGCGCGCTGCACGTCCTGGCTCCCGAGACGATTGCCCAGCGCCAGGATCCGGAACGGGCCGACCATGTCGGGCAGTGACGCCGGCTTCTCGCCCCCCGCATCGGCTCCCTCGGCCGGCGTGGGGAAGGAAGTCCCCACCCGCGGAGCGAGGAACGACACATCATCTCCCGCATTCACGAGTTGGGGCACGAACGTGCGCGTGTCGACTTGAATCCCCAGCGCCACCTCATCGCCCGCCAGCAGCTTCTTGATGTCCATCGCGGGGGGGGTGCGGATCTGTTTCTGGAACAGGATTTCATTGGGACTGTAGCTTTTCGTCGCCGGTTCGCCGTAAATCGTATTCCGATCCTGCCAGTGCACGGCCACCGTATCCAGATTGCCGACGTTCATCCGGGGTATTTTGACCGGCATAAAATCCCCCTCCTTGAATTTATCGCCGACGTTGATCTTGACGTTCTCGCCGATGGCGATGAAGTCGACCATGTCGAGCTCGGTCGCCTTGCTCGAGAGGTAAGCCAGGTTGCAAAAGGCCCCCACGATTCCCAGCCCGACGGCAATCAACAACCCTGGCACACCCTTCATTCACCGCCTCGTTTCTATCTGCTCTGTAATGCTTACTGTCTTTTATTGTCTGCCTCAGGCGGAAAATACCACGTTGGGAAGTTCAAGGAATCACCTGCAACACGCCGGCCAGTTCGCCATGCCGATCTTTTGCAAAACGAACATCCACCCAGCCCCCTTCGCGCCGGGCGAAGCGGGCCGACCACGACTCGTTTCCCGCCGACCAGGCGTCCGACCGCGTCCAGCCCCGTTCGGAACATCGGTCCTCGTAAAACTTGATCCACTCCTCGGGCGCTGCCGTGCCCGAGAAACCCATGAGGACACTTCCCCGTTCATCGCGAAGAGACAAGGTGCGGGCGGCCCCTGGAGGGAGTGGAATGTCCGCAGACCGTGCCGGTGATTTGCTGCCCGCGACTGAGCCTTTGACGATGAACAATGTCCAAGATCGCTCGCCAATCGGCATCGCCAGCCCATAGCATACCAGACGCCGGCCCTGGTGGTCATCCACTGGCCCGGCGGCCGGGGCGCCGCACTTCACGCCGACTACCAGGGGGAACCGCTCGTCGACGACGAACACCTGCCAGACGCCTGCTTCTTCAGCCGTCGGAGTCAGCCCGGCGATCCGATTCAATAAGTCGATTTCGGCCTCGTCCGCATTCCGGGCCGGAAGCGGGGCGTGTTCGACGGCCGATCGACAATGGCGGACGAGGGCCGCGACCGCGGACCCCTGGTCTCCCGTGACGACTTGCCGCGTGAGCGCCAGGGGCAGGTTGCCGAATTCGAGATCGACAGCCTGCAAGTTGTCGTCCCAGCCCGGCGGAGCGAGGGCAGGTTCGGCGGTCGGAAATGCAGAGGGCGGCGCCGTGTGCCACCACGACACGATTTGGGAACCAAACGTCAGTGAGGCGGCCAGCACGATGCAAATCGCCAGAAAATCGGTCGTCCGACTCGTGATCTTTCTGGCCAGGTCCCCCAGGCTCGCCGGTTTGCGATCCGGCGAGCGCGGCTCGGTGATTTGTTCAGGTTGCGTTGCCACAGATTGTTCTCTAACTCTGTCTCGCCGGATCCAAGTGTACCGACCAGTGAGCTCGCCTCGGTGGAGGTCATGATTCTGCACTACCCGTATCCCTGACGTATCACCCGCCCCCCAGCCGAGCTTGTCTCGGTGGAGGCCATGATTGGACACGACCGGCCTCCCGAAGTGCAAATCATACGCTCCGCCGAGACGAGCTCGGTGGGGGCGGCGCGGCGTGATTGGGATCGAGTGTAGTGCAAAATCACATTCACCACCGAGGCAAGCTCAGCGGGGTCTTATCAAATAATCAAATTACTTAAATCAATAAATCCTGGCTCACACATTGAGGCATCTCGACCCCGGAGGGGTCGCATCCATTAGCCGGGGGTTGAGTCCGCGCTTCAGCGGACAATACCCCCGGTCGGACGATTCAAACATCACGGCACCCTGAAGGAGTGCCAGCGGACGTGCGTTGCATTTCACCTTCAAATTCGGTTTCCGTGCGACCCCTGCGGGGTCGAAATTAATAGCACTCGTGACCGGGGGTATTGTCCGCCTCCGCCGGACTCAACCCCCGGCTAATTGCTGGCACCCCGACCGGGGTGTAAGACTGCCGCTGGCTCCAGTTAAACGAGTTAGAAACAGGCATCACGGAAAGCCCGTCAGCTGATCGATCTTCTGCTGGAGTTGATCGACCATCTGTTGATTCGGCGGTTGTTGCTGCTGATACGTCTGCTGCTGCTGCTTGTACATCTGGATAAAAGCATTCGCCAATGCGGCTGGCACGCCACGTTTGCCGTCCCCATTCGGCCCTTTGATCCTGTTGATCAGTCCGGGAATGATGCTCGTCAGGACGTTTTCGGGCGACCCGTTGCACAGCTGTTGCTGCGCCTGGGGGCGGGCGGGGCGGGGGTAAAAATCCGGTGGCGCCGGCCCGTACTGAGCTGTCAATTCGTCGTCCCGATCGAGTGGCAACAGCGCAGCGCTGTTCGGATTCTGCTGAATCGCCTGAGTGGCCATTTGAAATGCCCCGAGAGCATCGGCGATGTCCTCATTGATCGACGACAATTGCGAGGCCTCGAACTGATACCACTGATAGACGCGCGCGCCGCTGGAGCGCATCGCCCAGTACACATTCGGATTGACGTTGGGCGGCACACCGGGATACATGTCCTGGAATCGCCAGAATTTGCCGACTCCAACGGTCAGGTTCGCGTTCGCCTGGTCGAGGATCGGATGCAATGGCTGGTAGTTCGATTGGCGCATGTTCGGAAGCAACGGCATCTTCCGCGTCAGATTTGCCGCGCCGACCGCAGCCGAGTTGGTCATCTCCATGTACTGCTGATTGCCCATGAGGAATGAATTGCCGGTCAAAGGATCGGTAATGACCGGCGCCAGCGGCTGGCCGCGCAGAGCGGCCTGCGTCAAGTCGCCTTGATTCCAGACCTGGTTAATCAGGCTCGGATTCACCGGGAGGCCGGGCGCGCGTCCCATCGTGGCGCCGGTCACCTGCCAGTTCGGAGGATTCGGGTAGTTTGTGCCTGTTCGCAGTCCGATCGAGCGCCACACGGCCCAGCGCGCTGCCACGTCTCCGCGCGCCTGCCATGAAGAGATCGTGCCGAAGTTGATGATCAGCGCCATCATCAGCAGCAAAAAGAACAAACTCAGCACGAGCTCGAGTGGCGCCAGCCCGCGCCGCGTGCTGTTTGCTCGATCGCCCCAGCGAGCCGTAGGGTTTATCCCTGCGGTATCAGGGTCAAAAATCATCCCGACTCGCGAGTTGGAACTCCGAGTTCCAACACGCGCGGCATTGGCGATGCCGGATTGCTGATTCCTCTGCAGTTGGCGATTCGCCCGGATACCGCAGGGATAAACCCCGCGGCTCGCTGGCGGGATCCCCGCGCGATCGACGGCGCACATTGCTCGCAGCAGCGCTAAACGGGATAAATGTGATTTCACGCTTTTCATCTGTTTCAATGCGTATTGACGCGCCTCAGATCGACCGGCTGCAAGCTGCCGAAGTTCGGAGTTCGAATATTGGGCACGAGTTGCTGCGCCTGCGAACTTTGCAGAATTGCCGGGATGCCGTTGCTCGTCGCCGGCACGAGCTGCGCCATCCAGTTCTGATTACTGAGGTCCCAGATCGGGAGCCACTGCAAGTTGACAGGCTGCGGCGTCAACCATGGGTCCCAGCGCTGCGGCCAGCCTCCCAGGTCTCCGTCGTAGGAGTTCCTTTTCACCGGAAGACCGGTCGTCTGGTCGGTGTACTCGTAGATCAACCAATTGCCGTCGCTGTTCCTGGGGCCGCTTTTCAAGTAACGGGCTCGGGGGACGAACACAGAGGCCTGGGCGAACGCCATCGAATCGGTCGCCAGCGGATAGCGAAAGAAAATTGCCGAGGTCTGCCGCATCGCCGGCCAATAAGCCACACCGACGAACATGTGATACTGATCCAGCGGCAACGGCTGCTGCGAGTTCTGAAGGGGATCCATGTTCTCGTAGACGTATTGCAGATAGCCGGGCTGCACCTGAGTGGTACTTCGAAATCCTTCGAGACAGTCACAATTGTATGCCGGAGGCTGATTTGGCGGATTTGGTTGCTGTGGACAGATCGTGCATTGCTGATCGCTGGCGAACGTGGGGGATAACGCACCTGCGATGCGATAAACATACGGCAAGTTTGTCCCGCGGTAATCGACATTCAGCAGGCAGCTGAGTTGCGCCAGCGTCAAAATTCTCCAGACCGGCAAAAATAACGACATCTTGGCCGAGGTTGCTCCACCAGGCGACACGGCGGGTGGCGGGAATGGGTTCCAATACTGCGCCCAGCCGCTCGCCAGCGTACCGAGGAGATATCCATTCCAAACGTCCAGAGTGCTGTTGGCCCAGCGCTTCCTCTGACAGCGTGCCAGTTCGTAATAATCCTTGGAGTAAGCCGAGTCGTCCGGTCCAAATTGGTTCGGGTCGAACACGGACATTGTTCGCTGGAACGGATCCTGCTCGTTTCCCAGGCTGATCGGAGTGCCGTTGGGCCGCCACAAAATCGCCATCAGCGGCTGGCTGCGATGCAATTTTTCCCGCGCGCTCGGCTTGCCCGGCGACGTCATGTTGCCGTGCATCCGAGCGATCTCGCTGGCCATTGTCTGCGCGGCCTGCGGAGTCGTCAGCACGACGGCCCGCTGGAAGCGGGGAATCACTCCCCCCAGGGGATCCGCCCCGGGCTGCTGTGCGATGGGCCCGCGAAGAATGTACTCGAACACCGGCAGCACCAACTTCGCTTGTAGTCCGCTCATCTGGAGGAACGACTTGACGGCCGCCTTCTCGAGCGGCACTTTCTGCTGGATCGCCGGACCCATCGCGGCGAACTTCGGAAACTTGGAACGCGCGAAGATCATTCCGACCGTGTCCCAGGCATCGAGAATCTCATTGAAGGCATTGAGCGTCGTCGGGTCGGAGGAAGGCCAGGTCGATTTAGCTGTGCGAAAATATGCCGTCAGGGCGAAGACCTCGGCCTCCACGTGATTCGAGAACGCCAGCGCGTTGTAGCCCCGCGCCATGACGACCGCCCCTGAATAGGTCGCGGCGTCGGCGGCGTTCTGCATGCGGATTTTTTCATCCACCTGCCGGCCCGCGTTGATCACCATCCCCAGCACGATCGTGAGCACGAAGATCGTGACCACCGACATGATGCTGATCACCCCCCGCTCGTCCCCCGGCAGCGAAGCCAGCCGCGCCGCCGGCCGGCGAATGAGATGAGTGGTGAGAAAGGAGAGGGTCATAGGTTTTAGAAGATTACGGAACATTGGTTGACACGACTTGCTGGAGTACAGGCTTTAGCCTGCCGACATTCTCATTCCCGCACGATTGTATCCACAGGTGTATCCACCGGGCCGACTTCTCTCTTGACGGTCGCAGGATCTCATTCAATTCCGACGGCAGGCTGAAGCCTGTACTCCAACTTTCAACTACTTGAGCGACTCTGGTATTTGCGGATAGGGGATGATCGATTTCATCCCTTCATTTGTAATCGTGGCGGTCGCCGTCAGCACGGTGTAGTAGACGCTCTCGGCGTAATTCGGATGGGCATTCTTGTCCCAGATCTGGATGCGGCTGCTGACTTTATCGGGGGTGCCGTCCGCCGGAGTCAGCCTCTGTGACATGAACTTCCCAGGGGACAAAAACCGGCCCGGCCCGGTCAACAGCGGAAACCGGAACGACACCTGCACCGTCATCGGATCCTGCCAGCCGACTTCGTGATTCTGATACTGCCACTGAGCGGGAAAATTGAATTCGGGCGAGTTGATGTCGCTCGGCTGGGGATGATTGATGGGATTGTACGTCGGGCCGTTGAGGCTGTTCTGGCTGGCGTCGGTTCCCATGATGACGATGTACGTGTGCTCGGCGGCATAAGCCGCCTTGTTGCGCAGGCGGTTGGGGATCACGCTGCTGTTGGCCGATTTGGGGACGAGACTTTGATACAGGGTGACAATCGTCTCGGCGATGTTGCTGTCGACCTGCTGCAGGGCCGAGGCGGACAGGTAACGATGCGACGGGGCGATCGGCATGCAGTTGATCGCCGCCGCCGTCCAGATCTTGTTGTACTTCCAGGCGCGCCCCGGCGGGAGCGAATTGAAGTTAATCACCTGGCTCACCCACAACGGATAGACCGTCTTGTCGGCGTTAATGGCGATCGGGTCCATCTCATCGGCTGGCTCGCCGGGCATCTCGGCGGGAATCCACACGCTGGCGGCCCGTGCAGCGGCAAACGCGGCGTAATGCACGATGGTGATGCCGATCATCAGCTGGCTCACCTGCACGATGAATAAGACGAGCATCATGAAGATGGGGAGCGTGAGCACGAAAGACAGGGTCTGCACGCCCCCTTCCTGACAGCCGTGCAAACGGCGCAGCTTCGCCAGCGACAGCCGCGCTCCGCTGATGCGGAGCGTCAGCCACAATGCGGCAAATCCCCCCAGCATCCACAAGAACAGGGGAAAACAGGCTTCCAGTATGGCTCGGTGCATCTCAAATTCGCCCCCCGGCTATTCTCCCCCCCTTAGCAAGGGGGGGTAGGGGGGGTCGCGCTGAATTGTTATTAGGGTTTCGATTGCAAGTTTTATTGACAACGCTGAAAGCGTTTCGCAGCAAAGCCCAGGGAACGGATTCAAAAAAACAATTGAACCCTGAAAGGGTTCCACAAGCCGTCGCAACTTCAATTCGTCTGTGCAACCCCTTCAGGGTTGGTTCGACTGACGTGCTTATCAACCCAGGGTACGGCCATCGCCGAACCCTGGGCTGTGCTGTGAAACCCCTCCGGGGTATTGCGGATCACACTTGATCCTGCTCTACGATTATAAACGAAATCCGCACCCGCGCATCAACATCCGCACTCGATATCATCATCACTGCGACCGAGCAATAGTCACCAAATGGGTGTGGTCCCCACCGACGCGGGGTCGGTGGAGAGCCATGCCCCAATGACGAACTCGACAATGACCGCCCCCATTTAACGCATGAACCCTTTTCGACCCCTTCGATCCCGGCGCCTCACACAAATCGCGACAACCCGAAGCACACGATTACGGCCGCCACCAGCGCCGACGGGGCCAGAAACAACGGGGGCTGCAATTGCTGCCGCTCGTCGTCTGAAAGGGGAAGCCAGTTGGCCAGCCGCAGCGACCACAGCACATGCCGAACGGTCCTGGAGATCAGGCGCCACAGCCCGACCCGCCAGATCAAGATCATCAGCCCCGCAGCCCCTCCCAGGACAAACGTCCACAACAGGGCCTCGATCCCTCGATCCATACCCAGGAACGCGCCCATCATCGCCAAGAGCTTGACGTCGCCGCCGCCGATGCCGAAAAATACGAAGCACGCCAGCATCAGTCCGCCGCACACGGCGAAGCCCTTCAGCCCGTCTTCCAGGCCGAGATATTCGCCATTCCAGCCACCTGCCAGCACGTCGTTGACGACACGCACGCCGAACGCCACGAGAATGCCCGGATACGTCGTCCAGTTGTAGATCTTGTGATTGCGGAAATCGGTGACGGCGGCCGTCGCCGTGAACGACAGCAGCAGCAAAACCGTCGGTAAATCGAGCATTCCAGCGACGTTATTGAGTGCCGTTGCTGACCTTGTCGCTGTTTTGCTCGAGATCGGTCATGCCCTTGTAGAAATAATTTCTGATCCGCGGCCAGCCGTACTTGATCACGAAGATCAAGATCGGCAGGGCGATGGCGCCGATGATCAGAATGGTCTCGAGACTGACGGCGCCGCGTTCGTCGCGGTGGACCTTCTTTAACAGCCTGCGGACAGCGGACAGCGTGGACATGTTTCAGCTCCAGTTCAAAACCACGAACGGGTTTTACATGAAGGGCCAGCAGACCAGTGCACACGTCATTTCGTACACCGCCCGGATGATCTTCACGGAATAATAATACGACATCGACACCATCGGCAATGAAGCGCCCAGAACCAGGACGTATTCGAAGGTGGCGGCGCCTGATCGGCGGGGCCAGACATCGGCTTTCTTGAGATGACGTCGCCTGATGATTTGCATCGCGTGCCTTCCTGCCTATCGCTCTATGATACCCCCGCCGTCCGGAAAAGACCAGATTTTTCTGGAAAACTCGTCGTTCAAACCAAAAGAGACGTGAATCGCTCGCGGCAGCGAGCCGTAGGGTTTATCCCTGCGGTATCAGCGCGACCGGTCACCGCAGGGCTAGAAGACATAGCGATTATCCCGTGACTGCCTGGTGAGAAACGCTCCCCAGCGGAACCGTCTTCGCAAGGGTTTTCGCGCCATGCGCTGCATCGAAATGTTTCTTCACCCGAAAACCGCAGGGATAAACCCCGCGGCTCGCTGGGGCAATCCCGCTGGCATCGGGGTCGATTCCAGGAAGCCAATTCCGACTGTGCGGATTGCAACGAGCGGATTGCAACGAATAGAGGAACGATCAAAGTCCTGGAGTTGCACGAATCAAAAAGGAATTTGACCGCGGATGACGCGGATAAGTACTGAGGAGGTCAACTGCCTTATCCGCGTTCATCCGCGTTATCCGCGGCTAAAACTCTTTTCTTCTTTTTTTGGTTGCGGCCCAAGGCCGCGCTGGGTTCTTTGTGGCTCAGATTCTTTTGTGCAACTCTGCGGTTCCATCTTCTTTCAGCTCCCCACCGTCATCATCTGCCAGCGAATGACATGCTGACAATCTTCGAGACACCAGAAAACGGCCAGCACTTGTCCGTCCCCCAGTTCGACCATGCTGGGATATCCAAATTTGAGCCCGCCCTGCTCGTCACCCGTAACTCTCGCACCGCTCGTCCCCGCAGCCGTCCCCTGCCACAACGGGGCTTGTTCGAGCGTAATCCACTCTTCGCCGTCGATCCGCGCCACGACGGCCCACAGCCCCGGTTGATCCAGCCGGCGATAAAGGCACAGCAATCGGCCGTCGGATAATGCCAGCAACTTGGCCGTCTCGCCCAGGAGCCCAGTCTCGCGCGAGGCCGAAAAGGTCCGGCCGTCGCGCGACACGGCATAACGGTTCGGCAGGCTTTTGCCGCTCGCCTCGTCGAATGACCACACGATGGAAGCGAGCCGCCCGTCAGCAAGCTGGACCAGTCCCTGTTCCCAAGAGATCACGCCGCGCGCGGTCTGGTCGATAATGCGCAGGTAATCGGGCCAGGTTCGCCCGCGATCGTGCGAGACGAGAGCGATCGCCTGCATTCCGTGCGGCGCTTCACCGCTCCACCCTCTCCATGTCGACGTGGGGGCGAGCCAGCGCCGGTCGGCCAACTCGACGATCGGATGGCAGACCTCGAACGCCGGACCGACGAGCGGGGGCGCCAAGGCCTGCGGCCCCTTCCATGTTCGCCCTTCGTCGGTGCTGCGCAACAAAAACAAATCCATTGGCACGTAGCCGAGATTGGCCCGATTGACCAACCCCTCGTGCGGATCGTCGCGGTAGAACCGCCCCCCCAGTCCGACGAGCAACCCTTCTCCCACCGCGGCAATCCGCACCGAGTGCGTCGACCGCCGGGTGACCGTGTCGTGAAAGAGCGGCACCGGCTCCGACCAGGTGCGTCCACCGTCGGTCGAGCGGGACTGACAGGTGTGATAATCGAGACTTTCGACGGCCTGTGCCAAATCGAAGGTCGCCAGCAGGCTTCCGCCCGGCAGTCGCACCAGCGACGGATGCCAGGCATGGAGGGCCGTCAGATGCGGTTTGGGATTGCGGTAAACGTAGCCGGAAGCCAGCGGACGGATCATGCCAGGAATCCCAAATGTATACTCCCGAGCCAAGTTACAAAACAGCGCGCCGCCGGTAGGTCGACAATAATCGAGCCGCGCCCGTCGGGAAGCGGACGTGTTAAATCGCATTCTGACGGGCATGGCGCGAGCACGTCTCGCAGTATAGCTTATGGTCCGTTTTTGTTCCGGCATTCAGCTCGGCAGCACCCCGAATGGGGTGCCAGCGATTAGCCGGGGGTCGCCGCGCAGCGGCCACCCCCGGATGCAAAGCGCACGAACAACCGCACCCTGAAGGGGTGCCAGCACGATTCACAAATTCGGAACGCTCGCACTCGTCAATCAACCGCATTATTGCCAGCCACATCGGGATTCAGCCGTGTGCTGCTGCGACCCCTCCGGGGTCGAATGGATCTTGACCCGCCATGCACCGGGGGTGTCGTCCCCCTGAGGCGGACTCGACCCCCGGCTAATCGCTACGACCCCTCGCGGGGTCGACATCGATCGCTGACCTGACTTGCAGTGCATCCGTCGCCTTGCCAGACTGGAGTGACGCTCCTTTCTCGCGTTTTCTTCTCCTCGATCTGTAATGACGATGTCGAACCCGTCGGACGAACTACATTCCGCGCAACCGGTCTCGGAACGGGCGCTGCCGCTTTTGATACTGCTGTTCGTCGGCAGTGGTTGCGCAGCGCTGATCTATGAGATCGTCTGGTTCCAGATGCTGCAGTTGGTGATCGGATCGTCGGCCGTCTCACTGGGAGCTCTCCTGGGAACATTCATGGGGGGCATGTGCCTGGGCAGCATCCTTTTGCCGCGCTTCATCGCGGCTCACCGCAATCCGCTGCGCGTCTATGCGTGCCTCGAACTGGGCATCGGACTGATCGGCATCGCCGTGCTGTTCGGCATGCCCGTGGTGGGCTCGGTGTATTCGAGCGCCGTGGGACGGGGCGAGGCGGGCATGGCGCTGCGCGGGGTCGTGGCGGCGGTGTGCCTGTTGCCACCGACGCTGCTCATGGGGGCCACGCTCCCCGCGATCGCCCGGTCGATCGAAACCACGCGCTCGGGCGTGTCGTGGCTCGGGTTTTTCTATGGGGGCAACATCGTGGGCGCCGTATTCGGGTGCCTCCTGGCGGGGTTTTACCTGCTCCGCGTTTATGACCTGGCAATTGCCACGTACGTCGCGGCGGCAATCAACATCGGCGTGGCAATTCTCGCATTGCTCTTGGCCGCATGGATTCCGCAGCCGGTCCATGCCTCGGAGCAGCACGCGGCGAACATTCCCAGCCCGGCGGGGACCTGGACGGTGTACCTGGCCATTTGTCTTTCGGGATTGTGCGCCCTGGGCGCCGAGGTGATCTGGACGCGCTTGCTGTCGCTGCTCCTGGGAGGAACAGTCTACACGTTTTCGATTATTCTGGCCGTATTCCTGGTGGGGTTGGGAATCGGCAGCAGCCTCGGTTCCTGGTTCGGGCGGACGAGCGTCAGGCCCGGGCTGGCGCTGGGATTGTGCCAGATGCTGCTGGCCGCGGCGATCGCCTGGGCTGCCTTGCAGATTTCCATCTCGCTTCCCTATTGGCCGATTCGCCCTTCACTGTCGACGAGCCCGTGGTTCAATCTGCAACTCGACCTCGTGCGCTGCCTGTGGGCCGTGCTGCCCCCCGCCTGCCTGTGGGGCGCCAGCTTTCCCCTGGCTCTGGCGGCAGCGGCGTCGCCCGGGCAAGATCCCGGCCGGCTTGTCGGGCGTGTGTATGCGGCCAATACGGTGGGCGCCATCATCGGCGCGGTTTTGTTCAGCATCGTGCTGATCGAACACGTGGGTACGCGGCAATCGCAGCGGGTCTTGATGTTGCTTTCCGGCCTGTCGGGTGCGGTGGCGCTCATGCCGGTCATCTGGAAGCGCGCGCCAGACCTGCACGAATCGCACATCTCGCTGGGGAATGCGGCACGGCAGTTGACGCCGCGTGTCGCCGGCACGGCGGCCGTCGTCGTGGCGTTGCTCGCGGTGGCGTGGGGCGCCCGGCGCATTCCCGAAATTCCGTTCGAATTGGTCGCCTACGGACGCAACTTGCCGACCGAGCTCGGCCGCAGCACGAAGGTCTACCTGGGCGAGGGGATGAATTCGTCGGTCGCCGTCTCAAAGAATTGGGACGGCGTGCACAATTTTCACGTGAGCGGCAAGGTCGAGGCGTCGAGCGAGCCGCAAGATATGCGACTGCAGCGCATGCTCGGGCACATTCCCGCCATCGTGCATCCGAATCCGCAGACGGTGCTGGTCGTCGGCTGCGGCGCGGGGGTGACGGCGGGTTCGTTTCTCGTCCATCCCGAGGTGCAGCGCGTCGTCATCTGCGAGATCGAGCCACTGATCCCCAAGTTCGTCGTGCAGTATTTTCGGGACGAAAATTACGAAGTCGTTGACGACCCGCGCGTGGAAGTGGTGTATGACGATGCGCGGCACTTCATCCTGACGACCCGCGAAAAGTTCGACATCATCACGTCCGACCCGATTCATCCGTGGATGAAAGGGGCCGCGACGCTGTATACAGCGGAATACTTCGAGCTTTGCAAACAGCACCTCAATCCGGGGGGCGTTCTCACGCAGTGGGTGCCGCTTTATGAGAGCAATCCCGACGCCGTCAAAAGCGAGCTGGCGACGCTGTTTCGCGTCTTCCCCGAGGGCACGATCTGGGGAAATGACGCGCGGGGACAGGGTTACGATCTTGTGCTCCTGGCACAAATCGAGCCCCTCAAAATCGACGTTGACCAGTTGATCGACCGGCTGGAGCGGAAAGACCACACCGACGTGGTGCAGTCGCTGCAAGACGTGGGATTTCACACGCTGATGGATTTGCTCGGCACGTACGCCGGGGGGGCCGCCGATCTGGCCCCCTGGCTTACCGACGCACAGATCAACCACGACCGAAACCTGCGGCTGCAGTACCTGGCGGGAATGGGCCTTAACGCGCTGAACGAAGGGGTGATCTACGAAGACATGCTGAAGCATCGGACTTACCCCGAAGGGCTGTTCGTCGCCTCGGCTCGCAACAAGGCAGAATTGAAGCGGAGGCTGGCGGCGAAAGAGAATTGAGGCCGACCGATGCTCGCCTTGACCCGTCTTCCCTCTCCGCGGATGGCCGATTGCCAATTGACCTTCGTGGCCCGCTCGGCGATCGACTTCCCACGCGCCGTGGCCCAACATGCCGAGTACCGGCAAGCGCTGGCGGATTGCGGCGCGCACGTTCTTGCGCTGGATGCCAACCTCGACTTGCCCGATTGCGTCTTCCTCGAAGACACGGCCATCGTGCTCGATGAAGTGGCCATCGTCTGCCGATTGGGAGCCGAATCGCGGCGCGGCGAAGCGGCGGCGATAGAATCTGTACTGCGCCAATATCGCGAGATTGAGCGCGTCGAGTCTCCGGCGACGCTCGAAGGGGGCGACGTCCTGAGAATTGGACGCACGCTGCTGGTCGGTCTCTCTTCACGGACGAACGCGGCAGGAGTTGCGCGTCTGGCGGACATCTCTGGACGCTACGGTTACACCGTATGCGCGGTTCCCGTCACCGGCTCTCTGCATTTCAAGACGGCGTGCACGGCCCTGCCCGACGGGCGCCTCTTGGTCAATCCCGCCTGGATCGACCGCGCGCCGCTGTGCGGATTCGAGCAGATTGCCGTCCCTGAATCCGAGCCATGGGGGGCCAATATGGCCTGTCTCGCACAGCGCGTCATCGCCGCCGCATCCAATCGGCAAACGGTCGATTTGATCCGCAGTCTGGGATTCGTAGTGCACGCGGTCGACCTCGGCGAATTCGCCAAAGCCGAAGGGGGCGTCACGTGTCTCAGCATTCTGCTGCATGAGAATTTCTAAAAAAGGCACATCGCTCGCGTCAGCGAGCCGCACTCAGCTGGACGCGACGCAGAGCGCCGACACGCGGATCTTCAACGCTTTCTTTCGATTGCCAACGAGTCGTGCGAAGGTCGTCAATATCACACCTCACGGAGTGAGATGATTACGTTGGCTGGCGCGAGAAAATGGTCCGTAACTTGTGCCGAACGAGCACGTCGCCGGCGATCAGCAGTTTGCGGCCGCGCGACAGCGAAACGCGGCGGCTGAAGACGTCGTACTGCCGGCGTTCGATTTCGTCGAGGAGGCCGCCGTAAATGCGGAGCATCGTTTCCAGGATCGGTTTGCCGGGCGGGTCGAGATAACCGAACAGCGCTCGCGCGCGAGCATAGTATTCGCGCGTGCGTTCCACCTCGAACTGCATGAGCCGCCCGAAGCGTTCGTCGCGGCACAGGCCATTTCGATCGGCGACGACCAGTTCGCCAGGGGCGATCTGAAAGCGGTCGAGATCTTCCGCGGGCAAATAGATGCGGCCGAGCGCCGCGTCTTCTCCCAGATCGCGCAAGATGTTCGTAAGCTGAAACGCCGTGCCGCAATCGACCGCCGTCTCCAGGGCCCGTGGGTCGTGGAAGCCCCACAGGTGGATGCAGGCCAGTCCCACGGCCCCGGCCACGTGGTAACAGTAGCGGTTCAATTCAGCGAAGGTCTGGTAGGCCGCCGGCATGAGGTCCATCTCGACCCCGGCGATCACGTCGAGCAGGTAGCGAACGGGAATGCCGTAGCGCCGCACGACGTCGACCAGCGCCGGCAGCACGGGATGCCCGCCGGGGCCGCCGTCATTCGCCGCCAGGAGGGCCACGCGCCAACTTGCAAGCTGTGCGGCGCGGGTGGCGGCAGGGGCGGCGCTGTCTCCCAGGTCGTCGGTGATGCGCATGAACGAATACAGTGCGCACATCGCCTGCCGCCGTTCGCGGGGCAGCGTTAGAAACGAGTAATAGAAGTTCCGCGCCGTATGGCGGGCCAGCGCCTGACAGTGTTCGAACGACTCGGCGACGGAACACTCCATCTTCGGGCGCTACTCGTAGGATGGGGAATTCGCCGCCGCCATGCGGAAGATCCGCACCAGGTCATTGCTCTCGTGCTGCGTGATCTTGCACGCGAAGTATTCGCCGGAAGGCGTCTGCATATAGATGTGCGTGGGATCGATCCAGAAGCGGTCCCCAGGTTCCTTGTCCTTACGAAACGTAATCGTACAGAGCGGCATTCGTGCCGAATCGGTTGGAAAAAGATAGAACTCATCCGCTTTCGATTTGAAAAATGCGGCGACCTTGGCGATCTGTGCGGGCTCCTGGAGCGTCGTGCTCCGATCATCGTCCTCGGTATCGGGACGCATTCCCTCATACAACGTCACGTTGGATGATTCTTCCGGATTCGACATCCGCAGAACATAGCGCTGTGCGCACCCCGCGGCCGGCGTGAGCGCCAGCATGACGATGAACATCCCTGTTCGCATCGACATCTTTACCCTTTCCTGATTTTTTTTGGACGTTCAATCCTGTTTCACCGCGCCGGACACGCGAGATCCTTGCCACCGCAGCTTTCGCAGAACGGCCCGCTGAACGCATCCCGCAAACAACCTCGCGACGTCACTTTTTGTCACGACCGGCCGTTTATGCCACACACGGTAGCCGATTCCGGCAATTCGGTCCAGAATTCTTTCGCCGCCTCGGGCAAACAGCTCAATATCGACCTGCACCCGCAACGGGAACGGGGCCAGTTCCGGCAGATTTCGATCGCGCCAGGGAGCCAGCCAGTGGCGCGCCCGATCGACCTGAAACGCCATCAAATCGAGGAATGCCGCATTTGTGACGCGTGCGTGAAGGTCATCCATCGAATATCCAAATCGACGCAAATCCTCTAACGGCAAGTAGATGCGACCGATCTCCAGGTCCCGGGAGACATCCTGCCAGAAGTTCGCCAGTTGCAGCCCCGTGCAGATCGAGTCCGACCAGCAAAAGTTGGCGTCGCTGGCCTGCCGGCATAAATAGAGCACCAGCCGCCCGACCGGATTGGCGCTCCGCCGACAGTAATCGACCAATTGATCGAAAGTTTCATAGGTCCGCACCGATTGGTCCTGCTCGAACGCACAAATTAAATCTTCGAAAGGCTCGATCGGAATGCCAAACTCGCGGATCGTCGGTACAAGCGCCGTGAACACGGGATGGCCCGTCTGGCCGGCGTAGCAGGCCGCCAGCTCGCCGCGCCACCAACCGAGCAGCTCCAACGAACGCCCGGCGTCGCCGATTTCATCACCCAGGTCGTCGGCCCAGCGGCAATAGGCATAGATATTGTAGAAGTGCTGGTGCAAGCTCCGCGGCAAGAGCCACGACACGACCGGAAAGTTCTCGTAGTGCGTCGTCGCCAGGCAGCGGCAATAGCTTTGCGCCTCGGCGAGATCCGGCGCCCGATCGCGCGCCGCTTGCGGTCCCCAGCGCGACAACTCGACCGCAAATCGCGAAGCTTCGGTCGTCGATTCAGCACTTGTTGTCATAAGGGAAGAATCTTGGAACTGATTTCGAAGTGTCTCCTTCACCTGCCGCATAAGGCGGCAGGGCTCGAATCGGAATGCGGGTCGTGCGCCCTTCTCGCCTCATCCCATTTTACGGAACTGTCGATTTGCATTATGCCGTGCCGTTACGCCGCTGTGACCGGCCGCCGGAGCTCTTGCACCTGGTCTCCTTGCTGCACGAGGACGGTGTCGGCCATACCGAGGAACAGCCCCGTCCCCACGACTCCCGGAATGGAATGGAGCAGGATCTCGAACTCGCGCGGATTCGGCAGCGCCGAAACCTGGCAATCGAGAACATGATTGCCATTGTCGGTCACGAACAATTTACCGTCCGTTGCGCGGGGCTGCGCGGTAACGCCCAGCTCGGCCAGTTTGCGGCGGCACACATTCATGCCGAACGAGACGACCTCGACTGGCAATTTGCCGCGAGCGCCCAGGTGCGGCACCAGTTTTTCCTGGCCGACGAGAATGACGAGCGTCTTCGACGCCGCGGCGACAATCTTCTCGCGGACCAGCGCGCCCCCCCAACCTTTGATCAGGTCGAGTTGCGGATCGACTTCGTCGGCCCCGTCGAATGTCACGTCGATCAAATCCACCTCGTCGAACGTCGCCAAGGGGATGCCGTGGCGCGTGGCCAGCTCAGCCGTTTCTCGAGACGTCGGTACGCCGCGAATCCGCAGCCCCTGGCCCACACGCAAACCGAGCGCCTCGACGAATGCCCGCGCGGCCCGCCCCGATCCCAGTCCGACGACATGACCGTCCTGAATCATTTCCAAAGCGGCGGCGGCGACGGTGGCTGGGGGATTCATCGGATTTGCACTTTTGCAGCGGCGACGACTGCTTCCGGCGTAAAACCGAACTTCTTGTACACATCCTTCATCGGGCCCGACGAACCGAACGAGTGCATCCCGACCGAACTGCCGGTCGGACCGACGTAACGGCTCCAGCCCAGCGTCACGCCTTCTTCCACCGACACGCGGGCGACGACCGCCGCGGGAAGGACGCTGGCGCGATATTCCGCAGACTGCTTTTCGAACAGCTCCCACGACGGCATACTCACGATGCGCGCCTTGATTCCTTCCGTCTTGAGCTGCTCGTAAGCCTGCACGCACAGTCCGACGGCGCTGCCCGTGCCGATCAGGATCACGTCGGGCTTGCCGCCGTCCGCGTCAGCCAGCACGTAGGCCCCTTTCGCCAGGCCCGCCGCCGGAGCGAACTTCGTCCGATCGAGCGTCGGAAGCGGCTGGCGGGTGAGCGCCAGCACCACCGGCTCGTGCCGCTGCGGCATAAT